>NZ_SMKD01000152.1 GCF_004348595.1 Micromonospora sp. KC723 | reverse complement strand
GCCTCGGGCTGCGGCCGGGCCGTGGTCGTAGACGACCACGGCGATGTCGGGCAGCCCGGGCACCGGGCTGGGCGGGCCGGCAGCGCCGCCGGCCATGACCGCGCCGGCGGTGGCCGAGACGAACAGGGCGGCTCCGCACACGCCGTCGGGGTCGTGGACGGCGGGTCGGGCCAGGTCGGTCAGGTCCAGTCCGTGCGCGGCGAGGAACGTCTCGACCAGGGCCGCCGGGTCGCCACCCTGGGTGACGGTCCACTCGCGGCGATCCCGTTCGATCAGTACGCCGCGGCACTGGTCCGGCACTCCCGGTGGATCAATCGGCGGTCGTGGGAGCGTTTCCACGCCGACTGGCTCATTCTTCCTCATCCGTTCAGCGGATTTCCGGTGAACAAAGCGGATGGCTGCTCGATTCCGCGCGCATGCGCTTGGTACTGTGCGTCACTGATCATGTGAACCATGACACAGTGCCCCCACAGTCCGGAGAACCCGATGTGCCAGCACCAACCCACCTGCCCCTCTGCCGAAGCGACCGACCGGGAAGCCGCCCGCGTCATCGCCTGCTTCCCTGAGCAGGGCTGGAGCCTGCTCTGCAACGGTGTCATCGTCTTCGAGGACACCGGCGAACTGCTCCCCGACGGCAGCTCCATCGCCCCCCACCGCGGACCCGCCCGACACGCACTCGTCGCCTGAGGCAACCACGTTCCGTAACCGGAGCGGGTCACCTCGCCACAGGCTAGTCCCCCGGTCGGGGACCGCCCTCCCCCAGGTCGCGACCCCACCGGCCGGGGCGGCACGACATCCGCCGCCCCGGCGCAGCGCACGAATCAGTCCTCGTACGCCTGCGGCGACGGGCACGCGCAGACCAGATTCCGGTCGCCGTACGCCCCGTCGACCCGGCGCACCGGCGGCCAGTACCTGCCCGCCCGGTCCACCCCGGCCGGGTACGCCCCGACCGACCGCGGGTACGGGTGCGGCCACTCGTCGCCGGCCACCATCGCCGCGGTGTGCGGGGCGTTGACCAGCGGATTGTCCCCGGCCGGCCACTCACCCGAGCCCACCCTGTCGATCTCCCCACGGATGGCGATCATCGCGTCGCAGAACCGGTCCAGCTCGGCCAGGTCCTCGCTCTCCGTCGGCTCCACCATCAACGTCCCCGCCACCGGGAACGACATGGTCGGGGCGTGGAAGCCGTAGTCGATCAAACGCTTCGCCACGTCGTCCACGCTCACCCCCGTCGCCTTCGTCACCGGCCGCAGGTCCAGGATGCACTCGTGTGCCACCAGACCCTTGTTGCCGGCGTACAGCACCGGGAAGTGCTGCCGCAGCCGCGCCGCGACGTAGTTCGCGGCCAGCACCGCCACCCCGGTGGCCCGGGTCAGCCCCGCCGCTCCCATCATCTTCAGGTACGCCCACGGGATCGGCAGGATCCCCGCCGACCCGTACCGGGCCGCGGAGATCGCCGGCCCGCCGTCCACCGCCACGCCGCCCGGGTCGCCGGGCAGGAACGGCGCCAGGTGCGCGCGCACCGCCACGGGCCCCACCCCCGGCCCGCCGCCGCCGTGCGGGATGCAGAACGTCTTGTGCAGGTTCAGGTGCGACACGTCCGCCCCGAACCTGCCCGGCTTGGCGAACCCGACGAGCGCGTTGAGGTTCGCCCCGTCGACGTACACCTGGCCACCGGCGTCGTGGACCTTCGCGCACAACTGCGCGATGCCCGTCTCGTACACGCCGTGCGTCGACGGGTACGTCACCATGATCGCCGCGAGGGCGTCCCGATGCTTGTCGATCTTCGCGTCGAGGTCGACCAGGTCGATGTCGCCGTCGCCGTCGCAGCCGACCACCACCACCCGCATCCCGGCCATCACCGCCGACGCGGCGTTGGTGCCGTGCGCCGACGACGGGATCAGGCACACGTCCCGGTGCCCCTCGCCCCGGCCACGGTGGTACGCCCTGATCGCCAGCAGCCCGGCCAGCTCCCCCTGCGACCCGGCGTTGGGCTGCACGCTGACCGCGTCGTACCCGGTCACCTCCGCCAGCCACCGCTCCAACTGGCCGATCAGCTCCCGGTACCCGGCAGTCTGCGCCGCCGGGGCGAACGGGTGCACGTCGGCGAACTCCGGCCAGCTCACCGGCTCCATCTCGGTGGTGGCGTTGAGTTTCATCGTGCACGACCCCAACGGGATCATGCCCCGGTCCAGCGCGTAGTCGAAGTCGGCCAGCCGGCGCAGATAACGCAGCATCGCCGTCTCCGAGTGGTGGGTGCGGAACACCGGATGGGTCAGAAAGTCACTGCTGCGGCGCAGCGCCGCCGGCAGCCCCTCCTCGCCGGCACCGTCGAAACCCGGCACCCCGAACGCCGCCCACACCGCCGCCAGGTGCGCCGGCGTGGTCGTCTCGTCACAGGTGACCCCCACCCGGTCGGCGTCGACCAGCCGCAGGTTGACGCCGCGCGCCGCGGCCGCCGCGACCACCTCCGCGGCCCGGCCCGGCACCGTCGCGGTCACCGTGTCGAAGAACGCGACGTCCGCGACCTGCACCCCACCGGCGCGCAGCCCGGCCGCGAGCCGCGCCGCCATGCCGTGGGTACGCCGGGCGATCGCCCGCAGGCCGTCCGGGCCGTGGTAGACGGCGTACATGCCGGCCATCACCGCCAGCAACACCTGCGCGGTGCAGATGTTGCTGGTCGCCCTCTCCCGCCGGATGTGCTGCTCCCGGGTCTGCAACGCCAGCCGGTACGCCGGGTTGCCGTCCGCGTCGCGGGACACCCCGACCAGCCGGCCGGGCAGCATCCGCTCCAGCCCCGCCCGCACCGCCAGGTAGCCGGCGTGCGGCCCACCGAAACCCATCGGCACCCCGAACCGCTGGGTGGTGCCGGCGGCGATGTCCGCGCCGATCTCCCCCGGCGGGCGCAGCAGCGTCAACGCCAGCAGGTCCGCCGCCACCGTCACCAACGCCCCCACCGCGTGCGCGGCCTCGACCAGGCGCGTGTGGTCACGCACCGCCCCCGACGCCCCCGGGTACTGCAGGTGCAGACCGAAGAACTCCGCCGGCAGGTCCTCGCGTGCGACGTCCACGACGCGGACCTCGATACCGAGCGGCTCCGCCCGGCCGCTGATCACCGCGATCGTCTGCGGCAGGGCGTCGGCGTCGACCACGTACACCGCGCTGGCGCTCCTCGACACCCGCCGCGCGAGGGTCATCGCCTCCGCCGCGGCCGTGCCCTCATCGAGCATGGACGCGTTCGCCGTCGCCAACCCGGTCAGATCCGTCACCATCGTCTGGAAGTTCAGCAACGCCTCCAACCGACCCTGACTGATCTCCGGCTGGTACGGCGTGTACGCCGTGTACCAGGCCGGGTTCTCCAGCACGTTACGGCGGATCACCGCCGGGGTGTGCGTACCGTGGTAACCCAGCCCGATCATCGACACGGCCACGGTGTTGCGGGCCGCCAGGGCCCGCAGCTCGGCGATCGCCTCCCGCTCCCCGGCCGGCTCCGGCAGGTCCAGGGTGCCGTGCCAGCGGATCACCTCGGGGATCGCCGCGTCCATCAGCTCGTCGATCGAGGCGTAGCCGACGGCCTCCAACATCCGGCGCTCGTCGGCCGGACCGGGACCGATGTGCCGGTCGGCAAACTGCTCTGCGGTCATGCGCTGCGCTCCTAGCGGGGGCGAGGTCGACGGGTCGGCCTCCCCCTGAGTCGCGCACAGCGCTCCACAGTGCCTGCCCCCGCGGTCCTTTTGCCTGAGAGGTTCCGGGGAGAATCTGCCCCTTCGGCGCCGCCCCGACGGTGGGGCGGTCTCTCCCGCGTGGGTGGTACCGGCATGGTCAACGCTACCAGCGCCGCCGCCACCGGCCGCCGTCGTACCCCCCCAGGGCGCCCGGCTATCCGGCGACCGGCGCCGCCGCACCCACCGGACCGGCGCCCAGCCGGTCGGCCACCGCCGGCAACAGCCCACCCAACGCCGCGTCCACCCGCAGGGTCGCGTACCCGTCGCCCCGGGTCGGACCCCGGTTGACGATCACCACCGGGATGCCCTGCCGGGCCGCCCGCAGCACGAACCGCCGCCCCGACAGCACCGTCAACGACGACCCCAGCACCAACAGCGCCCGCGCCCGCGCGACCATCGCGAAACACCGCGCCACCCGGTCGGCGGGCACCGCCTCACCGAAGAACACCACGTCCGGTTTCAGCATCCCCGTCCCGCAGCACGCGCAGTCGACCGTCCGGAACCCGGCCACCTGCCCGTCGTCGAGCGCGACGTCACCGTCGGGGCGCACCTCCCCGGCCATCGCGGTGAACCCCGGGTTGGCCTCGCGCAGCCGCCGGTCCAGGTCCTCCCGGGCGCTCCGGCCGCCGCACCCCAGACACACCACCTCGTCCAGGCGGCCGTGCAGCTCCACCACCTCGCGGCTGCCCGCGGCGGTGTGCAACCCGTCGACGTTCTGGGTGACGATCCCGTCGACCAGGCCGGCGGCCTGCAACCGGGCCACCGCCCGGTGCCCGTCGTTCGGCACGGCCCGAGCGATCGTGCGCCACCCCAGGTGACTGCGCGCCCAGTACCGGCGGCGCGCCACCGGGTCACCGGTGAACGTCTGGTACGTCATCGGGGTGTGCCGGCGGGCCACACCGCTGGGCCCCCGATAGTCCGGGATCCCCGACTCGGTGGACAAGCCCGCCCCGCTCAACACCACGACACCACCGGCGGCCACCAGACCGGCCAGCGCGTCGATTGTCTCCGTCACCCGTACCATGCTGCCGCACGGCGGGCGCGGGCGGCCAGGTGAGCGTCGTCGCCCGCCGCGCCAGCCATGATCGAAACGCCGTGTCACGCCCCGCCCTCGACGCGCGGCACGCTGGCCACCGGCCGGACGCCGGTTCGCGGCGGATGGTGGTACCGCACGCATACACCGACACGACCGCCGCCCGCGCGATGATGACACCGACGCGCCCCGTCAGCCGCCGAGCACCGCCCGCAACTGCGCGCTCGCCCCCGCCACCGCCTGCGCGTCGACGCGCATCTGCTCCGCCTGCGCCGCCAGGTACGCCTGCCACCGCTGCAACTGCTGCTGCGCCGCCGCCACCGCCGCCATCGCCGCCGCGTGCCGCTCCTCCAACTCCTGCAACCGGCGCTGCACCTCCGGCGACGGCCCCGCCGGCAGAGCCGGCACCCCCGAACCCACCGCACCGGCCCGCCGGTGCGCCTCGGCGAGGATCTCGTCGGCCTGCCGCCGCGCGTCCGCGATGATCTCCGCGCCTTCCGCGCTCGCCTCACCGACGGTCCGGTTCGCCTCGTCCTGCGCCCGCATCGCCAACTCGACCACCATCGGATCCGGCCCCTGCGGCGCGGTGGACGGCAACGTCCCGTGCCGCAGCATCTCCACCTGGCTCAACAGCCCCTGGTTCTCCCGCCGCTGCCGCTCCAACTCGCTGACCAGCAGACCGATCCGGTCATCACCGGCCCGCGCCAGCTCCGTCACCTCATCGGCGGACAACCAGTGACTGCCCCGGAACCGCCGTGCCTCCAACAGCGACAACTGACGGCCCAACTCCCCCTGCTCCGTCGAGCCGGACGCGACAACCCGGTCGCTGTGCTCGACGCTCACCGGGCACCTGTCCAACTGAAGTCACCCGGGACGGCCGTACTGGCCTCGGCGAGGGGCGGATAGAGAGAATGATCGTAACTTTCGGTCAGGATCCGCTCAGGACGCACCCCCGAACGCGTCAACACCGAGACCGTCTCCCGCGTCATCTCCGGACTCCCACAGACCAAAACCTCGGTCTCCTCCCACGGCCCCAACCGCAACGCCGTCTCCACGGCCTTACCGACCGCACCCTGCCAACCCCAACCCACCTCCACCGTCGGCACGTACCGCAACCAGCCCGCGCCGCCGCCCTGCCACGCCCCCGCCGCCGGCATCGACGCCAACTGCGCCAACGCCTTGTCGTCGTACAGGTCCTCCGGCGTACGGCCACCCACCACCAGGGTCGTGCGCCGACCCGGGCCCTGCTGCAACGCCTCGGCCACCGCCCGCAACGGCGCCACCCCGGTACCCCCGGCGATCAACAGCAACGGCAGGTGCGGCGCCCGGTCGTACGACGACAACGCCGTCCCCGTCGGATGCCCCAACAGCAGCCGGTCCCCCGTGCCCAGCCGGCGCACCACATGCGTCGAGAACCGCCCCGTCGCCCGCACGTGGAACTCGATCGTGCCGTCCGCCCGTGGCGCGTTCGCCGGCGACAGATACCGCCACAACCGCAACTGCGGCACCTGCACCGGCAACGACTGCCCCGGCGCGTAGTTGCACAGGTAGTTCGGCCGCACCGTGAACACCGCCACGTCCGACCGGCGCCGCTCCGCGCCCAGCACCTCCGCCTCCCAGAACGGCGGCGACGACCGCTCCGACTCCGCCGCCCCCGCCAGCATCAGCTGCGACACCGACTCGTACGCCGCCGCCCACTGCTCCTGTAACGCCGGTGTCCAGCCCGGACCCAGGAACCGCTCCAACGTGGCCAACAACGCCTGCCCGACCCACCCGTAGTGCCGGGGCCCCAACGCCACCGGATTGCCGCGCTGATCCTCACCGTGGAACCGGCGGTGGTCGGCGCCCAACCGTCGTGCGAACACCGCCAACGCCGCCGGATCGTCCAGGTGCGTGATGATGTGCCCGAGGGCTTTGAGCAGCTTGTCCTCCTGATACTGCATGTTCGTCGGGAACATCGACCGGGCCTCCGGAGCCATGACGAACAACGTCGCGTAGAAGTACTTGGCCGCCTCCGGACCCGCCGCCGAGAACTGGCTCCAACTCTGGCGCAGCGCCGCGCTGTCCATACCGTCAGACCTCCTGCGACCGCGCGGTGGCGTGCTGCTCCCGCAGCGTCGACTTCACCACACCACTGGGGTCGTACACCCGCGGCGTCGGCCAGATGTTCGGATTCGGCACCCGGGTGTCGTAGTAGCGGTGGTGCACCGCGTGCAACGCCGCCCACCCCACACTGCCGTTGAGCCACGACCAGTCACCGTGCACCGGCCGGCCCGCCCGCTCCTCCTGCGCGCAGAACTTCATGAACAGCTCGGACTCGGTGTGCGGATCCGACACCCGCACACCGGCCAACGCGAACGAGTGCAGCACCGCCTGGTTGATCACCAGCACCGCGTGCTCCCGCCACAGATTGTCCTCTCGGGAGGTGTCCAAACCCAACGCCCGCGCCACCACCGGCAACTGGTCGTACCGATCCCGGTCCCCCATGTTCCGGGTACCGATCTCATCGCTGAGATAGTGGCCGTTGAACGGCGCGCAACTGTAGTCGACACCACCGATACGCAACCGCATGTTGCTGATCACCGGCAGGGCGTGCCACCGCAGCATCAGATCCGCGAACCACGGATGATCCGGATGCGACAACGCTACCTCACGAACCAACTCCCGCGGCACCTCCACCACCGTCGGCTCCTCCCGCGCCGTCTCGATCACCCACGGCAGCAGGTCGAAACGACCCGGCACCGGCGGCACCCGCCACCCCAACCGCCGCGCCGCCTCCGTCATCCCCACCTGCGCCGGGTCACCCAGCACCGAACCGTCGTCCCGCCGGTGCCCGCAGTAGCGAACCAACTGGTCGTTCCAGATCCGCGCCCGCGGACCCACCCCCGGCCGATCCGGTGCGAACACCGTCACCACCGACTGGATCCGCCCACCGTTGTCCCCCGCCACCAGGTGCGCCGACAACTCCCGGGCGATTCCCGCCACCGTCGTCACATGCCGCCGATCGCGGACCTTCAACCCGGCCCACCGCACCCGGCCCACACACCGCACCGACTGCCGCCAGGCCACCTTCGCCCCGTACACCAGCTCGTTACGGGTGTGCCGGTACGACCCGGTCACCGCGATCTCGTCACGCACCTGCGCCAGCCGCTCGCCGAGCCCCGGCAACCGCCGCTCCCGGTGGAACAACTCCAGGAACTCCGCCGCCTCCTCGGCCACGTCCATGCCATCCGCCACGACGCAACCACCGGCCGACCGGCTCACCGCCACCGGACAGCCCGACACCGCATGCTCCGCCACGGCGCTACCGGCCCGCCCCGAGCCCACGCCGACATGGTGGTCTATGTGCACTTCGGCTCTTTTTCCCGTCCTCCGGCAGGCCCGACGCGACCCGCGTCATCACCCGCATCAGCTCGACGCCACCCACCAGAAGTCACTCAGCGTGACCAGTCGGCGCTCCTGGTGATCGCCCTGGACAGGATTCCTGGGAACCCCACAACTGTCAACAAGACGACCGCACCACGGAAACACCACAAAGGACACCACCGAACCAGCCCGCACCACAGTCACCCGACACGACAACGCCGCGGCCGACAACGGCCGCGGCGCACGCACCACACAGACTCAGCCCGCCCGACGACGCGCGCGACGCGCCGCCAACTCGTCACCCACCTCCGACGCCGACCCGACGGACTCCCCGCCCGACGTCGCGGGCTCGGCCGGCAGATGCGACAACGAACCCTGGATCTCCTTGAACGCCCCACCGATCGCGATACCGAACACGCCCTGGCCGCCCTGCAACAGGTCGACCACCTCCTCCGGCGACCGGCACTCATACACCGTCGTCCCGTCCGAGATCAGCGTGATCCCCGCCAGATCCTCCACCCCACGCGACCGCAACGCCTCGATCGCCTTACGGATGTTCTGCAAGGACACCCCGGCATCCAACAACCGCTTCACGACCTTCAACACCACCAGGTCGCGGAACGAGTACAACCGCTGCGTCCCCGAACCCGACGCGTCCCGCACACTCGGCACCACCAGCGACGTCCGCGCCCAGTAGTCCAACTGCCGGTAGCTGATTCCCACGGCGTGACAAGCGGTCACACCCCGGTAACCCACCACACCGTCACCGTCCGTGCCCGCCACACCCGGCCCGCCCCGCTCCGTGCCCGGCTCAGGATCCTGCGGCTCGTGCATCCCGACAACCTCCCCGTCAGTGCGGTGACACGTCGTATCCGGAACGTGCACCCCTCGACAAGGCAACCCTACCGACGCACCCGGGAGTTACCCCGCAGGAACGACCGCGACACGCCGCACAGGCACACGACACACCCCAACCCGTCACCCACCGTGACGACACCGTCAGGAGGTCGCACACCCCTCAGCCGGCGAAATCCTCCGGCCGTACCTGCTCCAAGAACTCGCGGAACTTCTCCACCTCGTCCTCCTGCTCGTCCGGGATCACGATCCCAGCCTCACTGAGGACCTGCTCCGCACAGCGAATCGGCGCACCCACCCGCAACGCCAACGCGATCGAATCACTCGGCCGGGCCGACACCCGCACCCCGTCCCCGATCAGCAGATCCGCGTAGAAGACGTTCTCCTTCAACTCGGTGATCTCCACCGCACGCAACGGCGCCTTCAACGCCGCCAACACGTCCCGCAACAAGTCATGCGTCAACGGCCGGGCCGGCTTGACCCCCTGCTGCTCGTAAGCGATCGCCGTAGCCTCAACCGCACCGATCCAGATCGGCAGATAGCGGTCGCCCTCGACCTCCCTGAGCAGGACGATCGGCTGGTTGTTCGGCAGCTCCACCCGAACCCCGACCACGCTCAGCTCGCGCACCGCCGCCTCCGTGTCGTCGTCATCCAAGCCCCCACCGCGCCCATCCCTGCACGGTACACGGACCGCGACACGGTCATCCCATGCGCACCAGCCCCACGCCCGCGCCAGAAAAGGCTTACCCCGGCAAGCCTACGACACGCTTCCCGGGGCAGATCTCTCCGCACGACACCACCGACTCACCGACCCAACGTCGACCGCAACCCCACCCGCACCAAAGCCGCGTGCAACTGCTGCGACAACGCCACCAGCTCCCGCGCCGTCTCCGCCGCCCGCGCCCGCGCCGCCGGATCACTCTGCCGCACCAACGGCGCCACCAACTGCGCGAACAAACCCACCTCACGATCCGCGGCGGACCGGTACCCCCGCAGATGCCGCGGCTCCAACCCGTACGCCGCCAATCCCGCCACCGCCCGCGCGATGATCAACCCATCCGCGTCATACCACCCCGGCGGATCCGACACCAGCACACCCAGCCGCTCCAACTCGCCCAACGTCGACTCGTCGATCCCGCTACGCGCCACCAGATCAGCCCGCCCAAGCCGCACCTGCGACGACTCGGGCTCCTCCACCGACCGGCCCGGAACCTCACCACCCGGACCCACCGCCACCAACGCCGGCCGCTGCCAACCCGGCGGCTCACCACCGGCATCCCACTGCGCCAACTGGTCACGAATCACCCGCAACGGCAGATACTGATCCCGCTGCGCGGTCAACACGAACCTCAGCCGGGCCACGTCATCCCAGCTGTACTTCCGGTAACCCGCCGCCGTCCGCTGCGGCTCCACCAGCCCCTCGGCCTCCAGGAACCGCAACTTCGAGATCGTGACGTCCGGGAACTCCACCCGCAACTGCCCCAGCACCTCGCCGATACTCATCAGCGGATGCGACCGGGCCGCCCCAGGCGGCGAGGAAGCCGCAGGCTCGTTCACCCCCGGCCGGCCTCCTCCTCCGGACGCGGACCGGCGATGAACACCACCCGGAACTTACCGATCTGTACCTCGTCGCCATTGCTCAACGTGGCCGCCTCGACCCGCTCCCGGTTCACGTAGGTGCCGTTCAAGCTACCCACATCCCGCACCGTGAACGTCCCACCATCCCGGTGGAACTCCGCGTGCCGCCGTGACACCGTCACGTCATCGAGGAAAATGTCACTGTCCGGATGCCGCCCGCTCGTGGTCACGTCATGGTCCAGCAGGAACCGGGCACCCGCGTTCGGACCACGCCGCACCACCAGCAGCGCCATCCCCGGCGGCAACGAGCCGGACATCCGGCTCGGCACCACATCGGTGTCCGGACCCTCCAACACTTCGTCCAGCGAACCGAGATTGAGCGTCGAAGTGACGTCGAGCGGGGGGAACTCGTCGCCTGGGCGCGTCATGGGACCACCTCACGGATCAGTTCGGTCAGCGTCAGGGTAATGGCGGGTCTGGCCGCCGGGCAGTCGCACACCCGGCGGCTGGCTCCCCGTGCCCGGGAAGGCAATTACACAACGCTCAACTATGGAAATCTCGGTCGACTGGGCGAGCCTAGCCAGCGCCGAAATGCAGGGCAACCGGACGCGCGGAAACATCATCGTCCCCACGCCCGGCACAGGCAACACTCAGCTCTCGGTGAGCTCGCGGTACGCACCAGCCGTCAACAGCCCGTCCACCGCGGACGGATCATCCGCGGTGATCTCCAACAACCAACCCGCACCGTACGGATCCGTGTTGATCACCTCAGGGGTGTCACCCAGCGACTCGTTCCGCGCCGCCACCGTTCCGCTCACCGGCGCGTAGATCTCCGACACACTCTTGGTCGACTCGATCTCACCCAACGGCTCACCAGCAGCCACCACCGCACCGACCTCCGGCAACTGGACGAACACGATGTCACCCAGCGCCTCCTGCGCGAAATGAGTGATACCGACACGGAGCCTGCCGCCATCGGCACCGACCACCCACTCGTGCTCGGCGGTGTAACGCAGATCCTCAGGAATCACCAGACGCGTCCTTCATCCATCGGTGCACCGGGACAACCCGGCGCGGGCCGCGCCGGTCACGAGACCGGACGGGCGTGTTCCAGTTTGATCGGCCCGTGCAGCGCCGAAACCTCGGCAACCTCACGCTCCTCGACGATCACGTTACCGCCGTCTCCAGCAACCGTCGCGGCCACCCCGCCCGGAATCTTCAAGGCCGTCTCCATCGTCGCCGGATCACCGATCACCGTGATCGTGTACGGACCTGACAACGACCGCCCGTCCACGACCAACGACCCGTTCGGCCCGTCCAGGAAGAACGTCGACGCCACGATCCGCACCGGCGACCCACCCGCACCGGAAATCTGCATCGCCTCCGCGCCCGCACCCCGCAACTCCTGCACCGCGTCCAGGACCCGCTCCGCCGCGATCGGCTTGCCACCCGCCACGAACCGCACACTCAACCCCGGCCCCCGCGCCGGCAACGTCCCCGCCAGGATCCCCAGCTCGTCCGCCCGCCGCCGGGCCTCATCCAACGCCGCCTGCCGACCCTGCTCACCGGAACGCAACTGCCGCTGACTCTCCTCCAGCGCCTCGATGTCCTGCTGCAGCCGCTTCTCCCGGGAATCCAGATCCGAGTAGATCCGGACCAGATCCTCCTGCCGGGTAGCCGCCAACGTCGGATCCGTCGACGTCGTCTTCAACTGCACCACCAGGGTGAACCCCAGCAATGCCAACAGCCTTTCAC
>NZ_SMKD01000151.1 GCF_004348595.1 Micromonospora sp. KC723 | reverse complement strand
GTGGCTATCCCCCGCCCACCGGAGACGTGCCGCCGCCGGGCGGCTATCCCCCGCCCGGGGGCTTCGATCCGAAGGGCGCCGGTTACCCGGCCGGCGGCGCGTACGGCGCCCCACCCCCGGGTTACCCCAGCGCCGAGGACAAGACCTGGGCCCTGGTGGCGCACTTCGGCGGTGCGGCCGGCATGTTCCTCGGCGGTGGCACGCTGGGCTGGCTGGCCCCGCTGATCGCGCTGCTGGCCCGGGGCAACCAGTCCCCCGCCGCCCGCGCGCACGCGGTCGCCGCGCTGAACTTCCAGATCCTCTGGTCGATCATCGCCGTGGTCGGCTGGATCCTCAGCTGCATCATCATCGGGATCTTCATCGGTTTCGCGGCCACGATCATCGGCATCATCTTCGGCGTCGTCGCCGGGCTGAAGGCCAACGAGGGGCAGCTGTACCGCTACCCGATGTCGGCCACCTTCATCAAGTGACCCCCCGACCGGCCGCTCCGGCGGCCGGTCGGTCCCGCTCAGGGCAGCAGGTCGCGCACGACGGCGTCGGCGAGCAACCGGCCGCGCAGGGTGAGCACGGCCCGACCGGCCGCGTACCGCGCCGGCTCGAGCAGGCCGTCGGCGAGCGCCCGCCGCGCACCGGCGGCCCCGGCCGGATCCAGGGCGGCCAGCGGCAGTCCGGAGGCGAGCCGCAGCCGCAGCATCACGTCCTCCGTGTGCGCCTCGCCGGCGGTGAGGATCTCCCGGGCCAGGCCGGGCGACTCGCCGGCGGCCAGCCGCTTCGCGTACGCCGTGGGGTGCTTGACGTTCCACCAGCGCACCCCACCGACGTGGCTGTGCGCGCCCGGGCCCAGCCCCCACCAGTCGGCGCCGGTCCAGTAGAGCAGGTTGTGCCGGCACCGGGCCGCCTCGCCGCGGGACCAGTTGGACACCTCGTACCAGGAGAAACCGGCCGCGTCGAGGGTGGCCTCCGCGGCCAGGTACCGGTCCGCCGCCACGTCGTCGGAGGGGTACGGCAGCTCGCCGCGACGCATCCGGGCGGCGAGCCGGGTGCCGTCCTCCACGATCAGGGCGTACGCGCTGACGTGGTCGACGCCCGCGGCGACGACCTGCGCCAGCGAGGCGGCGAAGTCCGCCGCGCTCTCCCCCGGCGTGCCGTAGATCAGGTCCAGGTTGACGTGGTCGAAGCCGGCGTCCCGGGCCTCCCCGGCGGCGGCGACGGCCCGGCCGGCGCTGTGCCGCCGGTCGAGGACCGCCAGCACTCCCGGCGCCGCCGACTGCATGCCGAGCGAGACGCGGGTGTAGCCGGCCGCCCGCAGGGCCCTCAGCGACCCGGGGGTCACCGACTCGGGGTTGGCCTCGGTGGTCACCTCGGCGTCGGCGGCCAGTCCCCAGGTGCGGTCGATGCCGTCGAGGATCCGGGCCAGGTCGTCGGCGGGCAGCAGGGTCGGGGTGCCGCCGCCGACGAAGACGGTGTCCACCCGGGGCGGCGGGGCGTCACCGAGCACCCGGGCCGCGAGCGCCAGCTCGGCGAGGACCGTGTCGGCGTACGACTCGCGGTCCGCGCCGCCGCCCAGTTCGGCCGCCGTGTACGTGTTGAAGTCGCAGTAGCCGCAGCGGCTGGCGCAGAACGGGACGTGGACGTACACGCCGAAGCCACGGGACCCCACCGCGTGCAGGGCGGTGGCGGGCAGCGACCCGTCGGCGGGGACGGTCTCACCTTCTGGAAGGACGCCGGGCATGGCCACTAGTGTGCCCGGCATGACCACTCCCGACCGCCTCGTGCGGGTCGCCACGGCCGGTGGGGTGACCACCCTCACCCTGGACAGCCCGCACAACCGCAACGCGCTCTCCACCCCGTTGATGACCGAGTTGCTGGCCGGGATCGCCGCCGCGGCCGCCGACCACACGGTCCGGGTGATCGTGCTGGACCACACGGGGCCGGTCTTCTGCTCCGGGGCGGACCTCAAGGAGACGGCTGCCGCGTACGCCAGCGGCACGGTGCCCGCCGGGATGCTCGGCGACGTGCTGGCGGCGGTCTGGGAGTGCCCGAAGCCGGTGCTGGCGAAGGTGGCCGGGCCGGCGCGGGCCGGCGGGCTGGGACTGATCGCGGCGGCAGATCTGGCGGTGTGCGCCGAGGAGGCGACGTTCGCCTTCACCGAGGTGCGGCTCGGGGTGGTCCCGGCGGTCATCTCCGCCACCGTGCTGCCGCGCCTGCTCCCACGCGCGGCGGCCGAGCTGTACCTGACCGGGGACACCTTCGACGGACGCCGGGCCGCCGAGATCGGCCTGGTGACCGCCGCGGTGCCGGCGGCCGGGCTGGACGCGGCGGTCGAGCGGTTCTGCGCCTCGCTGGTCCGGGGGGCGCCGGGAGCGCTCGCCGGGACCAAGGAACTGCTGCGCCGGCCGACCCCCGCCGACCTGCGCGCCGAGGTCGCCGCACTGTCGGCCGTCTCCACCGGTTTCTTCCTCTCCGCCGAGGGGCGCGAGGGGGTGGCCGCCTTCCGGGAGAAGCGGGACGCGGCCTGGGTGCCGGCTCCGGCGAAGGACGGGACCGACTAGCCGACCACCCAAAGGACCATCTCCGTCCCCTTTTACTCCCTTTTTTTCGGGGAAGGTGAACCGGTTGACCGACCCGATTCACCTCCGGAGGGACGTACGCTTGGGAACCCTGAAACAGGAGGTGCGGGTGCGAAATCGGGCAATCGTGGCAGCCGGTGTCGTGGTCGCGGTGGCAGCCCTGCTCGGGGTCTACGCCGTCCAGCAGTTCGGCGAGCGCCTCCGGCTTCCCCTGCTCAGCCGCACCTGCACCGTCCAGGCCGACGGCACGGTGCAGCTCGACGCCGAACAGATGGCCAACGCCGCGACGATCGCCGCGATCGGTATGCAGCGGGAGATGCCCGAACGGGCGGTGGTGGTCGCGCTGGCCACCGCGTACCAGGAATCCGGGCTGCGGAACCTCGCGCACGGCGACCGGGACTCCCTCGGCCTCTTCCAGCAGCGGCCGAGCCAGGGCTGGGGCACCCCGGAGCAGATCCAGGACCAGCGGTACGCCGCGAACCGTTTCTACGCCGCGCTCAAGAAGGTGCGCGGATGGGAGAGGATGCGGGTCACCGACGCCGCCCAGGCCGTCCAACGGTCGGCCTTCCCGACGGCGTACCAGAAGTGGGCCGACGAGTCGGAGGTGCTGACCCGGGCCCTGCTCGGCGAGGCGACCGGCGCGGTGGCCTGCACGGTGAGCAGCCGGCCGACGATGCGCGGCGAGGCCGCCGCCGCCGCGCTCACCCGGGGCCTGACGCTGGACTGGGGTCTGGCGGGCACCGTCCCGGCAGCCGAGCTGACCGGCCTCACCGTCCCGGTCGCCGACCCGCGCGCCGGCTGGCGGTACGCCCACTGGCTGGTCTCGCACGCCCCGGACCACGGGGTGAAGCGGGTCCGCTTCGGCAGGCTGGAGTGGACCGCCGAGGACGGCACCTGGGGCAAGATCGCCGATGGCCGCCCAGCCGACGGGCAGGTGCTGGCGGAGGTCTTCGCCGACCGCTGACCGCCCGCGCTCCCAAGCCGGCTAGGGGCGGGCGTCGGCCACCCGGCGGCGGACCTTCTCCAGGACCGGCCCGGGCAGGTCGGTGGCGTCGAGCAGCCGGGGCAGCAGCTCGGGCTGGAGGCTCATCGCCCGGAACACCTCACCGATGGTGACCCCGTGCGCGGGTCGGTCCACCACCTCGACCGGGTCACCGGCGCCGATCTCGCCCTCCTGGAGCACCCGCAGGTACGCCCCGGGCAGCGCCCGCTCGGTGAAGCGCCTGATCAGATCCGGCACGCCCCAGAAGCCGGCGAAGGTGGTGCACGGGGTGCGCGGCTTCGTCACCTGGAGCACGGTCGAGCCGACCACCCACCGCTCGCCGATCACCGCCCCGGTCACGTCCACGGCCCAGGTGGTGAGGTTCTCGCCGAACCCGCCGGGTCGGATCTCCCGGCCCAGCTCCGCCGACCACCACCCGGCGTCCTCCGCCGCGTACGCGTAGACCGCCTGGTCGGGACCGCCGTGGTGGGCCCGCTCTCCGATGAAGTCGCCGACGACTCCGGTGAACCGCACCGGCACGGGCCCGTCGGCCGGTCGCTTGTCGATCCCGCTGCGACCGCTCGCGTCGCCCGCCCACGCCGCCTCGGTCACCACGCCGAGGTTCACCGCCGCCACCCTGCCCGTCATGGCCGAGAGCCTAGCCGTGGCCGGCCGATCCTGTGGGCCCCCCGGGGCCGGCCTGCCCCGCCACGGCTGACCCGTCCCGTCGGGTTTCGGGCCTGAGCGGGCGGTCGGCGTCGCCCCTTCGACGTCGGGCTGTCGGCCGTTCCGGGAAGCAGGCCGTCGACCATCCGCCGTACCCGAAGCGGGCGCCCGACCGGAAGGTCGGACGCCCGCTCGACGGGTTTCGGCGGATTACCGGTGGGTGACGCTGCGGCGGCGACCGACGCCGGCCACCAGGGCCACGGCGATGGCGGCCAGCACGACCTGCACCAGCAGCTCGCCCCAGTCGATCCCGGCGGTCGCGGTGGCGATGCCCATGGCCCGCGCCAGCACCGTGCCCAGCAGGGCCGCGCCGACACCGATCAGCATGTGCAGCCACATCGGCATGTCCTGACGGCCCGGCACGACCAGGCGGCCCAGAGCGCCGATGATCAGACCAACAACGAGCGCGGTGATGATGCCCCAGACGGTGAACTCCACGGTCGCCTCCTCTGACAATCGAGTCACACGAAGTGTGTGGTTCCTGTCGTGACCGCTAAGTTCCCGAACGCCCGAAAGCGCAAACCGGAAGCACACCGCGGGCTTCGCCCGACATCGATGCGGCCGACCCACCGATGTCGTGGGCACAGTGGAACCGCAGGTCGGGGCGGCGGGAGCGGCGGTGGACGACAGCGTGCGGAAGCTGGAGAAAACCTGGCAGGGCGGCGGAGGCGGAGACCGCGGAGCCGGAAACGGCCGGCTGCTCCCCTCTCGCGGGGGCGCCGGCCGTCCCTTGTCGTGTCGACTGCGGCTACTTCTTACCGGGCGCCTTGCCGTCGCCGGAGTCGGAGGAGAGGGCGGCGATGAAGGCTTCCTGGGGAACCTCCACCCGGCCGACCATCTTCATCCGCTTCTTGCCTTCCTTCTGCCTCTCGAGCAGCTTGCGCTTCCGACTGATGTCACCGCCGTAACACTTGGCGAGGACGTCCTTGCGGATGGCGCGGATGGTCTCCCGGGCGATCACCCGGCTGCCGATGGCCGCCTGGATCGGCACCTCGAACTGCTGGCGCGGGATCAGGTTGCGCAGCTTGGCGGCGATCGTGGTGCCGTAGTTGTAGGCCTTGTCCTTGTGCACGATCGCGCTGAACGCGTCCACCGGCTCCCCGTGCAGCAGGATGTCCACCTTGACCAGGTCGGACGCCTGCTCGCCGGAGGGCTCGTAGTCCAGTGAGGCGTACCCCTTGGTCCGGCTCTTGAGCTGGTCGAAGAAATCGAAGATGATCTCCGCAAGGGGCAGCGTGTAACGCAGCTCCACCCGGTCGGCGGAGAGGTAGTCCATGCCGAGCAGGCTGCCCCGACGGCCCTGGCAGAGCTCCATCACCGCGCCGACGTAGTCGTTCGGGGTGAGCACGGTGGCGCGCACGACCGGCTCGTACACCTCGGCGATCTTGCCGGTGGGGTACTCGCTCGGGTTGGTCACCACGATCTCCTGGCCGTCCTCCGTGATGGCCCGGTAGACGACGTTGGGGGCGGTGGAGATCAGGTCGAGGTTGTACTCCCGCTCCAGCCGCTCCCGGATGATCTCCAGGTGCAGCAGGCCGAGGAAGCCGCAGCGGAAGCCGAAGCCGAGCGCGCCGGAGGTCTCCGGCTCGTAGTCCAGCGCGGCGTCGTTGAGCTTGAGCTTGTCCAGCGCCTCACGGAGGTTGGGGTAGTCGGAACCGTCGATCGGGTAGAGGCCGGAGTAGACCATCGGCTTCGGGTCCTTGTAGCCGCCCAGTGCCTCCTTCGCCGGCCGCGAGTTGATGGTGATCGTGTCACCCACCCGGGACTGGCGGACGTCCTTCACGCCGGTGATCAGGTAGCCCACCTCGCCGACGCCGAGGGCGTCGGCCTTGACCATCTCCGGGGAGATGACGCCGATCTCCAGCAGCTCGTGCACCGCGGCGGTGGACATCATCTTGATCCGGTCACGGGCGCTGATCCGCCCGTCGATCACCCGGACGTAGGTGACCACGCCCCGGTAGACGTCGTAGACCGAGTCGAAGATCATCGCCCGGGCGGGCGCGTCGGCGTCACCGACCGGCGGCACGAACTGCCGGACGATCTCGTCGAGCAGGTACGGCACCCCTTCACCGGTCTTGCCGGAGACCCTGATGCAGTCCGCCGGGTCGCCACCGATCAGGTGGGCCAACTCCTCGGCGTACTTCTCGGGTTGGGCGGCCGGCAGGTCGATCTTGTTGAGCACCGGGATGATGCGCAGGTCGTCCTCGAGCGCCAGGTAGAGGTTCGCCAGCGTCTGCGCCTCGATGCCCTGGGCGGCGTCGACCAGCAGGATCGCACCCTCGCAGGCGGCCAGCGAGCGCGACACCTCGTAGGTGAAGTCGACGTGACCGGGGGTGTCGATCATGTTGAGCACGGCGGTCTCGCCGGCCCGGTCACCCTCGCGGATCGTCCACGGCATCCGGACGGCCTGGCTCTTGATGGTGATGCCGCGCTCGCGCTCGATGTCCATCCGGTCGAGATACTGCGCGCGCATCTGCCGGGGATCGACCACGCCGGTGAGCTGCAACATCCGGTCGGCCAGGGTCGACTTCCCGTGGTCGATGTGGGCGATGATGCAGAAGTTCCTGATCCGCGCCGGGTCGGTGGCACCAGGAGCGTTCGCGCCGGGATCGAGCGTCGGTGGCACAGCGGTCCGTTCTGGTCGGCTGACGTGGACGGGCCGGCACGTCGCCGGCCCCCTCTATGCTCCCACGTCGCTGCGGACGCGATCCGATCACTCCTGGGGTGCGGGCACACCGGGTCCGTCCCGCGCCCCGGTCACCCCACCCGCGCCACGGTCACTCCGCCGGCGGCTCGACGAAGAGAGCGGCCAGTCGAGGTAGCCGGCGTCGGGCTTCACCCTCGTCGTCGAAGTCCCAGAAGTCGTCGAGGTCCGGCACCGCGACCGGGTCACGGTCCGCCGGCAGCTCGGTCGCGGTGACCTTCCGGTACGCCGCCCAGGGCACCCCCAGCATCCTCTCGCAGGCGAACTCCTCGCCGCTGAGCGCGGCGGCCCGGACCCGGGGCAGCTCCGCGAGCGAGTCGGGATCGGCGACCGCCCGCGCGAAGACCGCCCGTCCCTGGGTCATCAGCCAACCCCGGAAGTACTCGAAGCCGTCGTCGGAAACACCCCCGTTGATCAGGTACGCGGCACCCCACAGGTCGACCCTGTGCGAGGCGGCCAGCACCCGCCGCTGGTGGTGGGCGTACCCGACGATCTCCTCCGGGTCGCGCTCGGCGAGCAGCGCGACCGCACGGGCGGCGACCGCGTCGGGTTCTCCCCCGGCGCCGGCCCGTGCCCGGTCGATCAACTGCCAGAAGTCGTCGGTCCTCATGGCCTGGCAGTCTCCCAGACCCCGCTCCCGGCTCCGACCGACGCGGGAGCGGCACGGCGGGTCGCGGGTGACGGCGGCGCTCCGGCAGGGCCACGGATGGGTCGTTTTGGCTCGTCCCGGACGACCTGGTAACCTGGCTCTTCGCGCAGCGATGACGCATGCTCGTCGCGTGCACAAGCAGACCAAACCGAGCTATCAAGACGAGGCTGTCGCGTGGCGAACATCAAGTCCCAGATCAAGCGCAACCGGCAGAACGAGAAGCGCCGGCTGCGTAACAAGTCGGTCAAGTCGTCGCTGAAGACCGCCATCCGGAAGTTCCACGAGGCGGCGGAGGCTGGCGACGCCGAGAAGGCCACCGTCCTCATGCGTGAGGCGACCCGCAAGCTGGACAAGGCCGCCAGCAAGGGTGTCATCCACGCCAACCAGGCGGCGAACCGGAAGTCGGCGATCGCCAAGCGCGTCGACTCGCTCTCGGCCTGACCGAACGACCCCAGATTTGACCGGAAGCCCCGGGGGCGGCGCCCCCGGGGCTTCCGCTGTCTGCGACACCGGCAGGAGCGGCTCAGACGCCGCCGGGCTCCGTGGACCGGCGCGCCACTTCCGGCTGGCGTTGCGCTTCCTGCGATGGTCGCCGCGGGTCCGACCGGTGTTCCCACACCGGAGCGGACAGCGCCTGGACAACGACGACGCCGGCCACCGTCCGGGGCACCGGGGCCCGCCCGACCACCGGCTCCACCTGCCGACGGAACCGGTCCCTTTCCTGTTCCGGCACCAGCGCGGCCGAGCGGACCACCCGTTCGGCCACCATGTCGTTGAGCTTCACCATCATCGCCACGGCGAGGGGCAGCACCGGCACCGCCCACCAGCTCACCAGCTCGGCCAGGGCGAGCAGCACGGCGAGCGCCACGGCACCTTCGAAGAAGAGGAAGCAGAGCACCCCACCCGGGTTGACGAAGCGCAGCCCGAGCGCCCGGGCGTAGAGCGGCCGGTACCGCTCCGCCTCGATCGGCACGGTGCGCCACGCCGTCCGGGTGGGGCCGGTCACCGGGCGCCGCCCCGCCGGGCGGCGGCGACCGAGAAGACGGCCTTCTCCAGGGCGTACGCCCGGTCGTCCGCGCCGCCCTTGACCGCCGCGTTGCACTCGGCGGCGGCCCGCATCGCCTCGACCAGGCCCTCCGGGGTCCAGCCCCGGGCCCGCTGCTGCGCGTTCTTGATCTTCCAGGGGGGCATGCCGAGGCTGCCGGCCAGCTGGTACGGGTCACCCCGTCCGGCGGCGGCCACCCGGGCCACGGTACGGACCCCGTCGGCGAGGGCGTCGGCGATCGGCACCGGGTCGACTCCGACGTGCAGCGCCCAGCGCAACGCCTCCAGCGCCGCCGGGATGTCCCCGATCATCGTCGCGTCGGCCACGGTGAAGCCGGTCACCTCCACCCGGCCCTTGTAGTACCGGGCGACGGTGTCCGGGCCGATCCGCCCGTCGGTGTCGGCGAGCAACTGGGAGCAGGCGGCGGCCAGCTCGCGCAGGTCGGCGCCGACGGCCGCGATCAGCGCCTCGGCCGCGTCCTCGGTGCAGGTGCCACCGCCCCGGCGGATCTCGTCGCGGACGAAGGAGACCCGCTCGCGGTGCCCCTTGAGCTTCGCCGCGGGCACCACGTCGGCCCCGGCCGCCTTCAGCCCGTCGGCGAACGCCTTGCCCTTCGCCCCGCCCAGGTGCAGGACGACGAGCTGCACGTCCGGGTCTGGGTTCTTCGCGTACGCGAGCAGCTCGGTGACCAGATCCTTGCGGGCGTCCTGCCCGGCTCGGAGCACGAGCAGCCGGCGACCGCCGAAGAGCGAGGGGCTGAGCATCTCGGCGACCTCACCGGGGGTCAGCGTTCCCGCCTGGTACTCCCGGACGTCCACGTCGGGGTCGACGCCACGGGCCCGCGCCACGGCTTCGGTCACCGCTCGCGTGGCGAGCAGTTCCTCGTCGCCGAGAACGAGGAGAATGGGAGGAAGGCTGGCGGCGGTCACGTCGCCCATCTTGGCACGCGCCACGCACGATCGTGCCTGCTCACCGGTGGCGCTGGCGGCGCAGCCCGCACACAACGCAAATCCCGACATTTACCATCATCGCCCACCCTATGCTGTCAACCTGACTCCGGCTCCACGGCACCCACCGCGCTGGCGCGCCGACCACGGGCGCCCGGTCATCGCCGCCCCGACCACGGGCGTCCGGTCATCGCCGCCCCGGCTCCGGCCCTCGCGTCACCACCGCCAGTCCGTGTCGCCCGGTCACCACCGCCACATCCCCGTCGGTGTCCGTACGCAGCACTCTGGCCCCACCCCGTTCCAGCCGGGCCAGGATGGAGGGGCTGGGGTGGCCGTAGTCGTTGCCCGTGCCCACCGGCACCACCGCGACGGCCGGCCGGACCGCGTCCAGGAATGCCGGATCCTGGTAGGCGCTGCCGTGGTGGGCGACCTTCAGCACCTCGGCCCGCAGCGCGTCGGCCGGAAGGCGGTCCACCATGGCGCGCTGCTCCTCAATCTCGGCATCCCCCGAGAGCAGGATGCGCACCCCGCCGACGGTGACCCGGAGCACCAGGGAGTTGTTGTTCGGATCGGAGCGGGTGCCGTGCATCGGGTACGGCGGGCCGAGGATGGTCAACTCCACCGCGCCGGCCCGGTACGACCAGCCGGCCGACGCGGCCCTCGGCACCACGGTCCCGGCCGCGGCGGCGGTGACCAGATCCCGCCCGGTCGTCGGCTCGGCGAGCGCGGGCGTCACCAGCCCGCCCAGCCGACGGCCCCGCAGCACCCCGGCCACGCCGCCCACGTGGTCGATGTGGAAGTGGCTCACCACCAGCAGCGACACCTCCCGCACACCCAACCGGCGCAGGCAGCCGTCCACCGCCGACGGCTCAGGGCCGGCGTCGACCACCACGGCCCGACCGGCCGCCACCGGCAGCACCAGCGCGTCCCCCTGACCCACCGCGCAGCCCACCAGTACCCAGCCGGCCGGCGGCCACCCGCCGGCCAGGATGCGCACCGGCAGGGCGCCCAGCATCGCCGCGGCGGCGCAGACCGCCACCAGCCGCCGAACCACGGGACGTCGGGTGGCCAGCAGCAGCGCCACGGTCAGCGCGGCCAGCAACAGCGCCCCCGCCACCCCGCCGGGCCAGGGCAGGGTGCCGGCCGGCAACCGGGCGCCCACCCGGGCCACCGTCACCAGCCACCAGGCCGGCCAACTGGCCAGCCAGGCCACGAACTCGGCGGCGGCCGGCCACCACGGCGAGACGGCGGCGGCCAGTACCCCGAGCACCGTGGCCGGCGCGATGGCCGGCACCGCCAACAGGTTGGCCGGCACCGCTACCACGCTGACCGTCCCGGAGATCCCGGCCACCACGGGCCCGCAGGTGAGCTGCGCCGCCGCCGGTACGGCCAACGCCTCGGCGAGCCCCGCCGGCACGCCCCGCCGTCGCAGCGCGTCCCGCCACCCGGGAGCTACCAGCAGCAACCCCGCCGTGGCCAGGACGGAGAGCGCGAAGCCGGCGTCCCCGGCCAACTCCGGATCGAGCAACACCAGGACGGCCACCGCGGCGCTCAGTGCGGGCAGCGCGGCGCGGGGACGGCCGGCGGCGAGCGCGGCCAACCCGATCACACCCATGGTGGCCGCCCGGACCACGCTCGGCGATGGGCGCACCAACACGACGAACCCGACCAGGGCCAGCCCGCAGAGCACGGCTCCCACCCGAGGACCGGCCCGCGCCCAGCGGACGAGCAGCAGTACCGCGCCGACCACGATGGCCACGTTGGATCCGGAGACCGCGTTGAGGTGGGTCATGCCGGTGGCGCGGAAGTCCTCCTCCACGCTGGCCGGCAGCGCGCTGGTGTCCCCGACGACCAGGCCGGGCAGCAAGCCGCCCTGCTCGTCGGGGAGCGGGGCGCAGGCCCGTTGCAGACCGGAGCGGAGCGTACCGGCGGCGCGCTGGAGCCACGGCGCCCGCCCGTGCGGCACGGGCGGACCGGCCACGATGAGCACGGCGGCGGTGAGGTCCCCGCCGCGCGGCGCGGTCAGCCGCCCCTCGGCGCTGAGCCGCTGCCCCGGCAGCCGGCCCCGCCAGGCCGGGTCCGCGGCGAGCAGCAGCACCCGTACGGGGGCGGTGACCCGCCGGCCCTCGGGACCGGTGAGGTGGAGCAGGTCGGCGGGGACCAGCAGGGTCGACGGCCGCCCCGGGGCGCCCCGGACCGGACGGGGGTCGTCACGGACGACCAGTTCGGCAGTGACCCGCGCGCGCTCGTCGACCAGCGCGCGCAGCGGCGCGGCGTCCCGGACGTGCAGCCGGGCGGCCGTGGCACTGGCCCCGCAGACGACGCCGAGCAGCACGGCGACGGCGATCCAGCCGTGCCGGCGGACCGCCCCGGTCGGCCGGCCTAGCTGGCCGAGCAGGTGCGCGCCGACTGCTGCGGCGAGACCGGCGGCGATGGCGGCGAGCACTGTGGTCGTCGCGGCGGTGAGGTGCAGCCCGGCCAGGGCGGCGAGCCAGGCCGCCGCCGCCAGCCCGGCCAGCCGCAGGTCCGGGGCCTCGGGCGGGTCGACGCGGGCGGGGTCTGCCGCCGGGGTACGTCCGCTCACACCGTCACCAGGTCCTTGAGCTGCTCGTACCGGGCGTCGCCGATCCCGTCGACCTGGCGCAGGTCGCCCACCGACCGGAAGCCGCCGTGCTGGTCCCGGTGGGTCAGGATGCGCTGGGCGAGCACCGGGCCCACCCCGGGCAGCGCGTCGAGCTGGGCGAGCGTGGCGGTGTTCAGGTTGAGCCGTGCGCCGGAGCCGGTA
>NZ_SMKD01000150.1 GCF_004348595.1 Micromonospora sp. KC723 | reverse complement strand
GGCGCGGGCGGGGGCCGCGGTGGCCGGGGCGTCGTTCGCGTACGCGCCCTGGAAGCTGGCCCAGGCCGGGCACCTGCACGTGCTCTGCGTGGGCGGTATCGCGCTGGCGCTGGCCATGC
Source organism: Micromonospora sp. KC723 (assembly GCF_004348595.1). GTDB lineage: Bacteria > Actinomycetota > Actinomycetes > Mycobacteriales > Micromonosporaceae > Micromonospora. Next base: position 12,303 of record NZ_SMKD01000150.1, on the reverse strand, counting down.
TCGCCCGGGGGCACGGCTGGTCGCTGCGGCACGGGTACCGTCCGGACCGGGTCCGCCCCGGCTGGGCGGGTGCCGGTTGGGCCCTCGCCGCCTGGCAGGTCACCCTCGGCTTCGGCGTCGGCCTGCCCTTCGCGTACGTTCTGGCGCTGCTGACCCTGGCCGCCACCGCCGGGTACGTCCGGTCCTGGTGGCGGCGGGGGATCCGGCCGGCGTTCCCGCCCGGGCTGCTCCTGGCGGACCTGGCCGGGGTTACCGGCTTCGCGGGGGTGACCCTGCTGATGGCCGCGCCCTACTTCGAGGTGGTGGCCCGTCACCCGGCCGGGCGGCGGACGGTGGCGCAGGTCGAGATGTTCTCCCCGCCGCTGCGGGGCTTCCTGACCGCGCCGCCGGAGTCCTGGCTGTGGGGCGGGCGGCACGAGGCGGCCAGGGCGACGCTGGGTTTCCCGGGGGAGATGACCCTGCTGCCCGGGGTGGTGCTGTGTGCGCTCGCCCTGGCCGGGCTGGTCTTCTCCGCCTGGCGGCTGCGGCACCGGCTGGCGTTGGCGGCGGGAGTGCTGGTCAGCCTGGCCCTGGCGGCGGGCACCACCTTCGGCGGGGACGGCGACCCCGGCTACGTCACCCTGGTGCGGCACGTGCCGGGCTGGGACGGCATCCGCACTCCCGGACGGCTGGTGCTCTGGACGACGCTGCTGCTCGGCATCCTCGCCGCCGGGGCGTTGACCGTGCACGAGGCCGGGCCGGCGCGCGGGCCGCGCTGGCGGCGCTGGGGGTCGGCCGCGCTGGTGTTGCCGCTGCTGCTGGTGCTGGCCGAGGGGGTGAACCGGACGCCGCACGTGCCGGTGCCGGCCGCGCCGGCCGCGCTGCGCGGCGTACCGGACCCGGTGCTGGTGCTGCCGCTGGGCGGCGCGCGGGACTACCACGTGATGCTCTGGTCCACCGACGGCTTCCCGCGCACCGTCAACGGTCTCGCCTCGTTCGTGCCGGCCAGCCAGGAGCGGATCCGGGTCATGAGCCTCGGTTTCCCGGACGCCGCCTCGGTGGCGTACCTGCGCTCGGTGGGGGTGCGAACGGTGGTGCTGCTGCCCGGGTACGCCGCCGAGACCCCGTGGCGGGACGCCGCCGGCCGCCCGGTCGACGGGCTGGGCATCCGGCGCGAGCAGGTCGCCGACGCGGTGGTCTACCACCTCGACCCGAAGGGCTGACCGGGACGGCTTCCACCGCTGCCGTCCGGCCCGCTACCGTGGACTTCTTCCTCGGCAGCGGGAGCCAGCGTGCCGGCGGGGAGCCAGGGCAGCTCTCCGCACCCGTCGACGCCGCGCGGCGTCGCAACCCCAGCTCGCCTGGCATCCCGAGAGGAACCGCAGATGCGGAGCAGATTCGCCGGCGCGGTCACGTCCGTGCTCGCCGCCGCCCTGGCCAGTGTGGCCGTCCAGATAGCCGTCGTACCGTCCGGACCGGCCGCCGCCGAGCCGTACGGCGGTCGCCCGGTCGCCATGCCGGCCCCGAAGACGACCTCGCCCGGCCCGTCGCCCAGCTCGCCCGCGGCCCCGACCCCGTCGCTGACGACGCCCGTCCCGGCGGGTGCCTGCACGGCCACCTACCAGGTGATCAGCTCCTGGCCGGAGGGCTTCTACGCACAGGTGGACATCCGCAACAACAGCGGCTCCCACACCGTCGGTTGGGCGGTTGTCTGGAGGTACCTGCACGGGCAACAGATCACCCACCTGTGGGGCGGCATCCACCGCCAGGAGGGAGACCGGGTGGGGGTCGGGCACGCGGACTGGAACCGCGTCCTCGCCCCGGGCGGCACCACCAGTTTCGGCTTCAGCGGCAGCTGGACCGGCGCCAACCCGACGCCCACCATGATCACCTGCACCGCCTGGTTCCGTTGACCGGGCGCCCCGGCAACCGTCCGGCGGGGCACAGCAAGAAGCTCATGGCGAGAACGAACGCGAGTGATCTTAGCGATCTGCCGTCCCGGTCGGACGGAGTGGTTGCCAAGATGCTCGCGGCGTCCGACCTGGGCTCAGCCGTCCAGGTCGGCGGCGGGGGAGTTGGGCCGGTCCACGTCGACGAACTCGATGTCCTCCACCTCGCGTCCCAACCGGCTGCCGGCGGCCCGGGCGGCGGTGCCGGCGGCCCAGCCGATCGCCGCACCGACCAGCGCGGCGCTGATCAGTAGCGTCCACGGCAGTGCCGGGCGCCGGCCGGCGAGCGCGTCGAAGGCGAGCGTGGCGCGGCGTCGGGCCTCGTCCGCAGTCGAGCCGACCAGCTCGCCGGCCTCGGAGAGGTGGGCGCCGTCCCGTACCGACGTGGCGGCGTCGCGGACGCTGTCGCCGGCCGCTCCCACCGCGGTGAGGAGCTGCTGCCAGGCCTGGTCGGCGATCCGTTCCGGCTTGCTGCGGCGCTCCAGCAGGTTGCTGCCGAACATGGTGATGCCTCCTCGGGTGGCGAAGTCTGCGGCCACGTCGGACGCCGATGTCTACGGCGCGTCACGGTCCGCCTCTGACGGCCAGTGCCCCGCCGGCCGGTGTGCCAAACCGCGGGCCTCCGGCGTCCGCCGGTGAGCCGTCGCCGGCTGCGCCGAATCGCGGTGTCCGGCGAAGGGAACACCGCGACCCGGCGCGAGTCGCCGGCGGTCGGGCACGGCCGGCACCGCTGCCGTCAGGGGAGCAGCACCACGGCGGCGCCGCGGGCGAAGTCGTCGCCGTCGTCATCGTCGTCATCGTCCCCGCCGCCGAAGCCGCAGGCCAGCACCAGGGCGAGCAGCGCACCCACACCCGCCAGACCGAGCAGTCTCTTGACCATCGGAAGTCCCTTCGTCGTGGTGGGTTCCTGCCGCCCAGGCTAGGCAACCCCGGCAACCCCGGGGGAACCGGCCGGCGCGGGGCTCGCCCGGAACGTCGGGTCCGGCCGGGGGTGGACCGGGGCGGCTACCCTGGGGCGGTTGGGGCGGCCCGAACGGGCCGCCCGTCGACGAGAAGATGACCAGGAACGATGCGGTGAAGACGGTCCGATCCGGCTGGATCCGCGAATTGCTCATCCCGAGGGGTGGCGACCGAGGCCGTTGGAGGAATACTCTCGGTCGCGGCCCGCGTACTGATGAGGCGCCCGTAACGGGCGAGTGGAGGTGCTCGCGTGAGCCTGACGATCGTGAAATCGGTTCTGCCGGGTGGTGTCATCGAGATCGCTCCCCGTGGGGAGATCGACGTCGACACCGCGTACGAGGTACGTGAGGCGATCGCCGAGGTGCTCGCGAAGGGCCGTCCGTCCCGCATCGAGTTGAACATGCGGCTCGTCACCTTCATCGACTCCGTGGGCATCAGCGCGATGGTCGCCGGTTTCCAGACCGCCGAGGTCAGCGGGGTCAAGCTGGTGGTCACCGAGCCGAGCCGGTTCGTGCACCGGCAGCTCTGGGTGACCGGCCTGCTGGGTCTCTTCGGCGCGCCGGAGCCCTACTTCGCCGGCGCGGCGACCCGCGAGGTGCTGCCGGGCGCCTGACCCCGGGCCCTTCGTTGCGTCTGCGCCCGCTGATCCGCGCCGGCCAGCCCCCAGCCGGCCCGGCTACGGGTACAGTTCCGGCTGGTCGCCGCTGGTTGGCGGTCGCGGTCAGCCGGGGCGTGGGCGCGAGCCCCGCACGTGCCCACCCACCGGTCGTACCCGGGCCTGCTCCCGTCCGCGGGGCGGGTTCCGCCTCACCCACCGCGCGTTGCCAGCGAAGTCCGCGATACGGGACGATCGGGCGACCGACGACAGGTGGGAGGGGCGGAGTGGTCCGGCGGGAGACGTTCAGCTACACGGTGCGGGCGCACTGCTCACGGGCGGACGCGGTGGCGCTGTTGAGCGACCTCTCCCGGCAGGAGGAGCTGCATCCGCTGATCCTGCGGGTACGTGAGCTGCCACCCCGGCCCGGAGCCCGGGCCAGCTACGCGATCACCGACCGGCTGGAACTGGGCCCCCTGCATTTCCCGATCACCTACCAGGCCGACGTCCTGGTGGTCACCGACGACGAGATCCTCACCGAGGCCCGGCAGCAGCCCGGAACGACCGTACGCAACCACACCCGCCTCCGTGAGGAGGACGGCCTGCTGCGGATCGACGTGGAGATCACCCTGGCCGCCCCGGCGCCGCTGTTCGGGTACGCGTTCCGCCAGGCCCGCGCCGCCCATCTTGGGCTGGCCGGCCGCCTCGGCGAGGTGCTGGACCGGCTCTCCGACGGCGGGCCGGTCGGCGGCTGACCCCGTCGACGGGGTTCGGGAACGCGCGCGGGGCCCGTCCACCCGGACGGGCCCCGCGTCGTGGTGCGGGTCAGTACACCGACAGGTGCACGTGGTTGGTGTGGTCGCTGGACGGGTCGCCGTTCGCCCCGCTGTACGACTTCCAGCCGCTGCTCGGTAGCCAGATCTGCCGGTACCAGATCACGTAGAGCACGCCGAGCCGGTCGGCGTTGCGGACGTGGAACGCGGCCAGGTTGTCCCCGTACGTCCGGTCGCCGCCGGTCGCGTCCCCGCCGAAGCCGCTCTTCTGCGCGGCGAAGTCGCAGGCTCGCCCCTTCGGGTGCTCGCCGGACCCGCCGGGGCGGTAGCAGGAGACGTACCGGGTGAAACCGGCGGCCTGGGTCTGTTGCAGGGCGTTGAGCATCCGGGGCGTGATGCAGCCGTTGGCCGGGGTGGGGTCGTTGACGCTGCACGACTCCGGCGGGAAGGATCCGTCGGAGTTGCGTGGCGCGGACCTGGCATTGGACCGGGAGGTGCCCCGTGGAGCGCTGCTGGTGGCCCGGGGGGCGGACTGCGCGGAGGCGGCCACCTCCAGTGCCCGTTCGGCCTGTTGCTTGCGCTTGTCCATGATGGTGATCTGCTTGCGTTGCTCCACGATCTCCGTGGCCAGCGTCGCGCGGGTGCGGGTGACCTCCTCCTTGGTCTTCAGGAGGTCGCGCAGTTCCCGGTCCTCCTTGCTGGCGACCGTCGCCAACGCCGCGGCCCGGTCCAGGAAACTCTCCGGCGAGCCGCTGCTGAGCAGCGCAGACACGGGGCCGAGTCGGCCGGTCCGGTACGCCACCCCGGCGATCTCGCCGACCTTGCTGCTGCGCTGGGCCAGCTCCGTTTCGACGGTCTTGAGCTGGTTGTTGAGTTCCTGCTGGCGCCGGGTGGAGCGTTCCAGGGCGGCCTTGGCGTCGAGCCAGCCCTTGCTGGCGGCGTCGAGTTGGGCGCGCAACGCCGGGGTGCCACCCTCGTCGTCGCCGCTCGGGGCGGCGAGCCGGGTGGCGGGTGGGGCGGCGGTCACCGGCGTGGGAGCCGAGGACAGGCCGACGGCGAGCGCCGCGACGACCGCGGCGGCCAGTCGGGCGGTGGTACGTCGTACGTGCATTCACATTCCTTCCGTCAGCCGCCGACCGGGTTAGCTGACGGGTTCGGGACGGAAGATCCCTACCGCTGGCGCGGATGCACCCCAGGTACCTGGTTCCCCGGCACGCCCGGGCGGGCGTTTAGGCGGCGGCCGCCGCCGGCACCGTCGGGTGCCGCCTGGGCGGAGGCCGGAACCGAGACTACCGGTACCGGTGGGACGGATGCCCGGTTCGTGACTGACGGTACGGGAGATAATCCTGAGAAAAAGGGTAAATCGACTAATTGTCCTACCACTCGACCCGGCCGCACGCCCCCGGTGCCACGCCCGGCTCGATCTGGAGCGTGGCGTGGTCGATGTGGAAGTCCTCGTGCAGCGCGCTGCGGGCGGCGGCGAGCACCGCGCCGACCTCGGCGTCCGGGCACATAATCAGGTGCGCCGAGGCCACCTCCATCCCCGAGGTGAGCGTCCAGACGTGCAGGTCGTGCACCTCGGCGACACCGGGGACGGCGGTCAGCCGGTCGTGCACCGCGGTCACCTGGAGATGCTCGGGCGCGGCCTGCACGAGGATGCGTACGGCCGCGCGGCCCAGCCGCCAGGTTCGGGGAAGGATGAACAGGCCGATCGCCACCGCCACCGCCGGGTCGGCCCACCACCACCCGCTGACGGTGATCAGCAGCGCGGCACCGATCACGCCGAGCGAGCCGAGCAGGTCGCCCAGCACCTCCAGGTACGCCCCACGCAGGTTGATGCTCTCCTGGGCCCCCTCGCGCAGCAGGGCGAACGCGACCACGTTGGCGAGCAGGCCCAGCACGGCGACCGCCAGCATCGGCCCGGTCCGGACCTCGGGCGGGTCGCCGAACCGGCGTACCGCCTCGATCAGCACGTAGACGGCCACGCCGCTGAGCAGGAGGGCGTTGCCGAGCGCGGCGAGCACCTCGAGCCGGTAGAGCCCGAAGGTGCGCTGCGGGTCCCGCTCGCCCCGCCGGGTGGCGGCGATGGCGGCCAGGGCCATGCCGATGCCGAGCACGTCGGTGAACATGTGCCCGGCGTCGGAGAGCAGCGCCAACGAACCGGTGGCGAGGGCGGTCACCCCCTCGACCAGCATGAACACGGCAAGCAGGATGAAGGCCGCCCAGAGTCGGCCCCGGTGGCGCTGCGCCGCGTTCGCGACCGCCCCGTGGTGGTCATGCCCTGCGCCCACGTCCCCGCACCTTCCGTCGCCGGACCGGACCGAGGCCTAAATCTATGCTCACATCGCTATGTATGCAAGTGAACGGCGGGCGACGCCCCGGTCCCACCGCCGGTCGCCGGGACCCACGGCTTCCCGGCGGTTTCCCCGGACTCCGCCCCACCAACCCGCCCACCCCGGACGTTCCCGGCGGCCGGTGCCGCCGGGGCGGTTCAGCCCACCGGCTCGACGGTGGTGAGGCGCTGGGTCGCCCGGGAGAGGGCGACGTAGAGGGTCCGGACACCGGAGGGCTCGGCCCGGATCTCACCCGGGCAGACCAGCACCACCCCGTCGTACTCCATGCCCTTGGCCTGGAGGCTGGTCACCACCTGGAGGCGCGCGCCGCCGCGCCCGTCCAACCAGCCGGCCACCTCGTCACGGCGCGGCACCGGCGTGATCACACCGACGGTGCCCTCCACCTCGGCCAGCAGCGCCGCCACCGCCTCCGCCGTCGTGCCGGCCAGCTCGGCCGCCGGAACGGTCAGCGCGACCGGGTCCACCCCGGTCGACCGGACCGCCGTGGGCAGCGGCAGGTCCGGGTGCAGCCGACGGATCTCCGCCGCCGCCACCGCGAAGATCTCCGCCGAGTTCCGGTAGTTGGTGGTGAGGGTGAACCGATGCCGCCGGCGCCGGCCCAGCGCCTGGTCCCGCGCCCGGTCCAGCTCCTGCGGGTCGCCGGACCACGCGGTCTGCGCCGGGTCGCCCACCACCGTCCAGGAGGCCAGCCGCCCGCGTCGGCCCACCATCCGCCACTGCATCGGGGAGACGTCCTGCGCCTCGTCCACCACCACGTGCGCGTACTCGCGGTAGTCCTCCGGCCGCTCCCGGGCCGCCGCCCGGGCAACCCGCTGCCGGTCGGCGAAGGTGCTCAGCTCGCGTACCCCACCGGCGAGCTGGAACGGGTCGCGCTTCGGCTTCGCGGCCCGCACCGGCTTGCCCAGCAGCTCGTCCAGCTCGTCCAGCAAGGCGATGTCGGCCACCGTCAGCCCGTCCGTCGCCAACGACCGGTACGCCCCGGACAACAACGTGGTCTCGGCGCGGGAGAGGACACCGCCGGCGTACCGGCGCAGCCGCGCCGGCCGGGCCAGCCAGCCCAGCACGTGCCGGGGGTGCAGCCGCGGCCACCAGGCCTTGAGGAACTCGCGGAACTCCGGCCGCTCGATGATCTCGTCCTCGAAGGCGGGCTGCTCCGGCAGGCGGGGGATCTCCAGCCGGCGGGCCTGCGCGTACAGCGCGACGAGCACGGCGTCGAAGGCGGCCCGGCGCACCTCGTTGCGCCGGGCGCCCCGCGACAGCGTCCGGTCCCGGATGCCGTCCAGCTCCCGGCGCTCCAGCCGGAGCAGCCCACCCCGGTAGAGCAGGCGCAACTCGTCCGGCCCGTCGGGGACCGCGTCGCGGACCGCGCGTTCCAGCACCCGGCGCATCCGCAGCGTGCCCTTCACCGCCGCCACCTCCGGCGGATCGGTCCGGGTCGCCGACAGTCCGGGAAAGAGCGAGCCGAGCGAGTGCAGGGTGGCGGTCTCCTCACCGAGCGAGGGCAGCACCGAGGCGATGTACTCCACGAAGACCGCCGACGGCCCGACCACCAGGATGCCGCCACCGGCGTACCGGCTGCGGTCGGAGTAGAGCAGGTACGCCGCCCGGTGCAGCGCCACAGCCGTCTTGCCGGTCCCCGGGCCGCCCGACACGATCGTGACCCCGGAGCCGGGAGAGCGGATCGCCTCGTCCTGCTCCCGCTGGATGGTGGCGACGATGTCCCGCATCCCTCGACCGGTGGCGCGGGAGAGGGTCGCCAGCAGTGCCCCGTCGCCGACCACCGCCATGTCGGCCGGAGCCGCCTCCGGATCCAGCAGGTCGTCCTCGATCCGGGTGACCTTCTCACCGGAGGACTGGATCGTGCGCCGGCGCACGACGCCCAGCGGTTCCGCCGGGGTGGCCTGGTAGAAGGCGGCGGCGGCCGGGGCCCGCCAGTCGACCACCAGGGTCTCGGCGTCGACGCCGCGCACCCCGAGCCGCCCCACGTGCAGCACCTGGCCGGTGCGCAGGTCGAGCCGGCCGAAGACCAGCCCCTCGTGCTCGGCGTCCAGCACGTACCGCCGCTGCGCGGCGTGGAAGACCATCGCGTCCCGCTCGACCAGCGCGCCGAAGGTACCCACCCGGGCCAGCCGGTAGCCCTCCTTCTCGGCCAGCGCGGCCGAGCGTCGCAGCTCGGCCAGCCGGGCGTACACCCGGTCGAGGTGCCGCTGCTCGACGGCGATCTCCTGCTCCAGGGTCGTCTGGTCGGTCAACGTGAGGGCTCCTGTGCGACGGCGGCGCCGGACGCGGGCGCACGCCAGGCGCAATGAGGGTACGGGCAGGCCACCAGGGCACGCCCAGCCCGGGCCGCTTCCCGCGACCTCGACCACCCCGCCCCACCCCGGGCGGTGCCGGCGGCCCCCGTCCTGGCGGCCGGCGGCGGCGCGCTCCGTCCCGGCGCGGGGTGACCGAGCCTCTCGGTCAACGGGCCCCGGGGGAGGGGAGTGCCTCGGGAACCGACGTGCCGGCCAGGACCCGGTGCAGCACCGCGGACAGGGCGGCGTTCACCTCGTCGGGGCGTTCCAGCATCAGCATGTGCCCGGCACCGGGGCAGACGATCAGCTCGGTCACCGGCAGGGCCGCCGCGATCGACTCCGCGCACGGCGGCGGGGTGAGCCGGTCCCGGTCGCCGACCAGCGCCGCCGCCGGAAGGTCAGCCAGCTCGGCCAGGGTGTCCAGCCGGTGCTGCGCGCCGATCGAGGCGCGGAAGCCGCCGATCGAGCGCAACGAGGCACGGGCCACCGCCGAGGTGACCAGCCGGATGTCGGCCGGGTCGCAGCGGTCGCCGAAGAGCATCCAGCGGATGCTCGGGCGCAACGCGCGCAGCAGTGCCCGGGGCGGGCGCCAGGATCCGCAGCGGGCCAGCACCCCGGCCCCGGTGGTCTCGGCGATCCGGATCAGTCGGGCGACCCGGGGCGACAGTCCGTACGCCGTGTGCGTGTGCCCCTCCGCCGTGGTGGAGACGAAGACCAGCCCGGCGGTGCGGGCGGCGAAGTGCGCCGGGTGCCGGTGCGCGTACTCCATCAGGGTCATCCCGCCCATCGAGTGCCCGACCAGCACCACCGGGCCGGTCGGTGCCACCTCGTCCAGCACCGCGGCCAGGTCGTCGCCGAGCTGGGCCAGGGTGGCCGTCCGCAACGCCATGCAACTCGACCGGCCGTGCCCCCGGGCGTCGAAGGTGACCACCCGCACCCGCTCGCCGAAGCGCTCCCGCAGGTCGGCCACCTGGCGGTGCCAGACCCGCCCGTCCAGCGTCCAGCCGTGCAGCAGGACCGCGGTGACCCTCGCGTCCGCCGGCCCTGCCACCTCGACGCGCAGGCGTACGCCGTCGGGGAGCCGTACCTCCCGCCGTTCCGGCATCGTCACCTCCCAGGCCACCCCGGAACTCCACACCGGCGTAACCCGGCGGTAACAACCGGCTACCCGTCATGAGACCACGCCAACCGTGCCGGTGAGAAGTTCCCAACCCGACCCCACGAGGCCGGATCGGTGACCAGGCTGGGTACATGACCGTTCCGCGCCCCACCACGGGGCGGACACCCCGGGCGGCCCTGGCCGAGCTGCTCGCCGGCAACCGGCGGTTCGTCAGCGGCCGGCCGGTGCACGGGCACGACGTCACCGCCGCCGCGGCCGTGGCCTCCGGTGACCAGCAGCCGTACGCCGTCCTGCTGGGCTGTGTCGACTCCCGGGTGCCGCTGGAGGCGATCTTCGACCAGACCTTCGGATCGATCTGTGTGATCCGTACCGGTGCCCACGTGCTCGACCGGGCGGTGCGCGGCTCCGTCGAGTACGCGGTGGATCGGCTCGGGGTGCCGCTGGTGATGGTGCTCGGGCACGAGCGCTGCGGCGCGGTCGCCGCCGCGGTGGACACCCTGCGCGGCGGCGAGCGGCCCGGCGGCGCGCTGGCGTACGTGGTGGACCAGATAGCCCCGGCGGTGACCGAGGTGGGCCTGGCCGACCCGGGGGTGCACCCGATGGCGGTACGCCGGCACGTGCTGCGCACGGTGGCCGCGCTGCGCGCCGACGACCTGCTCGCCGGGCCGGTCACGGCGGGAGCGGTGGACGTCGTCGGTGCCCTCTACGACCTGGCCACCGGCGAGGTGGCCCTCCTCGACCGCTGATCCGGCCGACCCGGAGCGAGCCCGGGGTCGCGGGTTGCGGCAGGTGGGAGTCTCCGGCGGGCTGACGCCGCAGTACCGCGCGACCGGAGTGGATCACGACGCGCGACCGCCCGCCGGGTGACCCCGGCGGGCGGTCGCGGTGTGCCTCGGGGAGGGCTCAGCCCTCGAAGACGCCGGCCTCGACGAGACGCTTCTCGGTCTTGTCCCAGCCGTGGTCCGGGTGGGCCGCGGCGAGGTTGTTGATCTCGGCGCGGATCTTGGCGGCGTGGCCGGCGGCGGCCAGCACCCGGATCTCCTCGACGAACGCCTCGGAGTCGGTGCGCAGGTGCGCGGTCTTGCCGTTAGTCAGGTTGCGCACGTAGGCGTGCTTGCCGCCGTTGAGCGGGATGAGGTACTTGAACTCGCCCAGCACGCTGAGGGCGCCACCCTGGCCAGCCTGGCCGGCCCGGACTGACGCGCGCGCGGTCTTAGAGGTGTTGCTCGCCACGGAGGTACTCCTTGCAGACGTACGGGAGGACGGGAACCGCCCGGGGGCTGATGCGGGTGACGCCCGGATGAGCCTCGGCCCGCGAAGATGTGCGGCGGCACAGAACCGCCCAGAGAACTGTACACGAGCACGACGCCTGGCTGGTCACCGTGCCTGTCCGACGGGCACAACCGGGTCCGGTCGCCGGCTATTTCCTGGTCGGGGATTTCCCGATTCCCTGGCGCACCATCCGTCACACCAGTCATCATGTGTTGCAGAAGCCACCCGGGTGGTCGAGGTCGTAGGGGAAGACGCACCTCGCTCTCCGGGAGGTCACCGTGCCAACGCGTGGCGTCGTATACGTCCACTCGACCCCGCTCGCCGTGTGCTCACACGTCGAGTGGGCGATCGCGCGCGTCCTCGCCGCGCCGGTCAACCTGCAGTGGACGGCTCAGCCCGTCGATCCCGGCGCACGCCGGGCCGAGTGCGGGTGGACCGGTCGCCCGGGGACGGGCGCCGAGCTGGCTGCTGCCCTCCGGCAGTGGCCCATGATCCGTTTCGAGGTGACCGAGGAACCCAGCCCGGGTGCCGACGGGGAGCGCTTCATGCACGTGCCCGGTCGCGGCCTGTTCCGGGCCACCGTCGGCGCGGCCGGGGACATCCAGCTCGGCGAGGACCGCCTGCGCGGCATCATGGCCGCCGCCCGCGCTCCGGAGGCGCTCGCGCACGCCCTCGACAAGGCGCTCGGCACCCCCTGGGACGTCGAGCTGGAGCCCTACCGGCACGCCGGCGACGGCGCGCCGGTGACCCTGCTCACCCGGGTCGGCTGAGCCGGGGACGCCCACCCGGACAGCCGGGCGCGAACCGGCACGCCCGACGCGCCGGGCGCACCGGCCCAGGTTGCCGGGGCCACTCGACGCCGGGTTTGATGGGGCGCGTGCCGATTTCCCCGCGACGTGCCGGCGTCGCTCTCACCGCCCTGACCGCGTTGCTCCTCCCCGGGTGCACGGGCGCGGGGCAGCCCCGACCCGCGCCGAGCCCGTCCCCCTCGACGACCGCGCCGAGCC
>NZ_SMKD01000014.1 GCF_004348595.1 Micromonospora sp. KC723 | reverse complement strand
AGGACGCCGCCATCGGCGACTACATCCGCTGGCGCAACCAGCACGCCAGACCGAAAACCAGATTCGCCACCGGATCCAAGATCCGCCATCCGGATTACCCGTTCAAGGCTGCATGACGGGGCACTAGCCCGGTGGCCATGCGGAACTGCGACTCGGCCAGGTTCGTCATATCCGCGTCGATTCGCCCGCGGAACGAGACGTGCCGGATGAACCGGTCCGGGAAGTTGTACGACCTGAACCGGTACGGCGTCGCCCCGTCCGGCACCGGGGTGCCGAAGTTCGGTGTGCCGTCGGCGTTCCAATACAGCTTCTGGATCCGGGTCCGCCGGTTCGGGTCGTTCAGCGGGTCGCCGCTGATGTCCCTGTAGCTGCGGTCGTGGTAGACCAGAATGTCGCTCTGCCCGTCCTCGGAGACCGTGAACGAGTTATGGCCCGGGCCGTACTGGCTGGTCGCGGCGTTGGTCCTGAACACCGGCTGCTGCTTCTTGCTCCATGACGCCGGGTTCATCAGGTTGCTGGACGCCGACGCGGTCAGCATCCCCAGGCAGTAGTTGCTGTCCGTGGCGCTGGCCGAGTAGGTCAGGAACACCTTGCCGTTGCGGATGAGCACCGACGGGCCTTCGTTCACCTTGTACCCGACCGTCTCCCACGACAGGGTCGGCACGCTGAGCCGTACCGGAGTGCCGGAGATCGTCCACGGGTTGCTCATCGGCGCCAGGTACAGGTTGCTGTTGCCGCTGATCGCCGGGTCCTGCTGGGCCCAGGACAGGTAGCGGGTGCCGTTGTGCGAGAAGGTGGTCGCGTCCAGCGAGAACGTGTCCAGGTGGGTGACGATGCGCCCCTTCTCGACCCACGTACCGGTGAACGGGTCGGCGCTGCTGTTCTCCAGCACCCACATCCGGATCCGCCAGATGTCGTTGCTGCGGCCCGCGGCGAAGTAGATGTACCACTTGCCGTTGATCAGGTGAATCTCCGGCGCCCAGATGTGCGCACCCATGTCACCGCTGGCGTTCTTGCGCCAGATCACCGACTCGCTCGCGCTGGCCAGTCCCTGCAGCGTCGTCGCCCGGCGCAGGATGATCCGGTCGTACTCCGGCGCCGTCGCGGTGAAGTAGTAATAGCCGTCGGTGTGCCGGAAGATGTGCGGGTCGGCCCGACGCGCGATCAGCGGGTTGCTGTACGTCACCGCCGGTGACGCCGACGCTGCGGATACGTCCAGCAGGCTTGCCGCCGCGCCCAGCGCGGGTACCGCGAGGAAAGTACGTCTACGCATCGATAACTCCTCCCTCAGGCGTTGTAGCTGCCACTGCTGGCAGTTGTTCAGCCAGCTCCGCTGGCGTTCGTCGGCTACGTCGGCGTGGCCACGTTCGCGACCTTGCCGCTGTTGACGTACGCCGACGGCGTGGCCACGGTTTCCGCGACACGGGCGGCAGGGCCGATCCCGTGCTCCGGCTGTCAATGTCGCCAGCGCGTCCGCGGCACCGCTGGCCGGATTCAACGGGGGCCGCGGACGCGCCGTCCTTTCCAGGGGTCGGGTCGGGTTTCGCAGGCGGTGGTCAGGCAACCGTGACTGCGACAGGACGTCAGGCGGCGCCGACGTGGAGGTAATCCACATTGGGTCGCCCGGATGACGCGGTGGGATCCAACCGGATGGTGTTGCTGCCGCCGTTCAGCGAGACGGTCAGCGTCTTGGTAGCCCAAGTCGTCCATGCCACGGAACCCGAAGGCGGTCGAGCCATTGGCGGCCAGCGACCCGCCGCTTTACGTCAGTTCCAGGTAGTCGAGGTTCGGCAGGCCATTGGCTGTGGTCGGATTCAGCCGGATCGTGTTGCTCCCCGCCCGCACCGGCACCACCACCGTCTTCGTGGTCCAGCCGGTCCAACCCCCCGTGCTCTCGAACGACACGGCTTGTGCCATCGACCCGTTCACCACCAGGTCCGCCGGCCGCGCTCCGGTCGTGCCATTGGCGAATCGGATCCCTAACGTTGCCGTACCCGCGCTCGCCGCGTCGATCGTGAACTGAGCGAACGCCCCCGTCGTGTTATCACCGTTACAGAACCCGGTCCCCGAGTATCCCGACCAGTTCGAGTCGATGGAGCCCGTACACACTGCCGGGGAGGTCTCCGCCTCGTACCGAGGCGTCGTCGGCCGGTCGGAGCCCCAGCCGTGCCTGAGGCGGTCGGCGCCGGTGGAGTTGCGGATGCTCACGCTCAGGTTGGTGCCGCTGCCGTTGAGCGCGAACATGGAGTACCAGTCGTAGTTCTGTCCGGCGGTGATCTTGCCGCCCAGCGCGGGCCAGTAGATTGAGCCCATGCGCAGGTCGCGCAGGGAGTCGGTGTCCGCGCGCAGGTACCGGACGAAGTTGTCGGTGCTGCTCGCGTTGTTGTAGTTCAGGCCGGTATCCATCGGCGCACCGAACTCGGTCAGGATCGCACGCGAGGCGCAGTTGCCCAGCCGTTCCCGGAAGCTCTGGACCCAGCCGGCGTAGTCCTTCGTGCCGTAGAAAAACGCGTAGTGGTGGTAGGACAGCAGCGTCCCGTTGAGCCGGCTGTCGGCACAGACCGGCCTGATGTCCTGGCTGTAGCCGGTGCCGCCGACGAGGATCCGGCCCCTCGGGATCGACGGGCGAGCGTTGATCCACGATGCGGCGAGGTTCGTCCACTCGGAGGCGCTGTAGCCGTGGGGTTCGTTCATCGGCTCGAAGTAGACCAGGCTGTTGGAGCCGTACTGGGTAGTCACGGTGTTCCACATCGAGTTGAACGCCGCCGTGTTGGTGATCCGGCCGCCGGCCGCCGCTCCGTCCTCCCAGTAGGCGAGAATGACCTTGAACCCTCTGGCGGTCGCGGCGTCGATGGTGCCCCGGTAGGCGTTCCACCACGACGAGCTGACGGTGTGGGTGTTGACCGGCAACCGGACGGTGTTGACGCCGAGTTGGCTCGCGAACCCGCTGTAGACGGCGTCCGCCTTGGCTCGTACGGTCGCGTAGCTGTCCGATTGGTTCAGCCCGTCGAGGACGAGGGGAACCTTCTTGAAGTTGTCGCCGGGCACGGCCCAGTTCACGCCCCGGAACTGGCTGGTGTCCGCGCTGGCCGGTGATGCGCTGGCTACGACGACGACCGGCAACACGGCCAGTGCGCTCAGAATGCCAACCAGAACGCGGCGGCGGGAACGAGGGCGAGCTGGCGCAAAGTCCTTGGTACAGGTGAATGGCATGACGTTGACCTATCTCATCAATGCTTGCTGGTGAGCGCCGACGGCTGTTGCCGGCAAACCTCGCGGTTGTTCGCGTGGGGAGCGGGCTACCGGACGTCGATGAAGTCGACATTCGGTAGTCCGGCCGCCGTCGTGGAAACCAGCCGGACGGTGTTGCTGCCAGCGTTCAGCGAGGCAGTCAAGGTCTTGGTGGACCATGTGCTCCACGTGCCCGTGCTCTCGAAGGAAACCGTCGCCACCGTGGATCCGTTGACGACCAGGCTCGCCGGGCGCGCGCTGCTGGTGCCGTTGGCGAAGCGGACTCCGAGCGTTGCCGTGCCGGCCGCCACCGCGTTCACCGTGAGTTCGGAGTAAGCGCCCGCCGCCGCGCTGCCGTTGCAAAATCCGCTGCCGGAAAAGCCGGTGTGGTTGGAGTCGATCGTGCCCTGGCACACCGCCGGCGGGTTTTCCGCCTCGTACCGCTGCCCCGGCGGCGTGCCGAGGTTGGCTTCCCATCTGGTGTTGGGGCCGGCTGCGTCGGAGGGGAGGCGGTCGCGGGCGGCGGTGTCGCCGTACATGCTCCAGCGTGCCCAGTCCACGACCGTGGCCGGGAAGCGGCTGTCACTCCAAAAGCTGGTGTGGCTGCCGCCGACGAAGGTCAGAAACGCTTTCGGTGCGGGCATCTCCGTGTAAGCCTGCCGCGCCGACGAGTACTGCGTGGTCGAGTCCCGATCGCCGTGAACGAACAACACCTTGGCTTTGACCGAGCTGGCTGGGTTTCCCATGTCGACACAGGACTGTGGGTTGGCCGAGATAATCCGGCTGTCCGGCCAGGAGGTCAGCAGACCGTGCGTGGTCATGCCGCCCAGCGAGTGTCCCGACACGCCCACACCGATGCTGGTGTTGATGTGCCCGGCAAGCGGCCCACTGCCGTTGAGGGCCAGGGTCCGGGTCAGGATCTCCGAGACATCCTTGGAGGTGTTGCCGTTGTTGACATCACTGAAGTTGTGCTGGAAGTGCGGGGCCGGCACGATGAACCCGGCCGCGGCCAACGCCCGGATGATGAACAGCGAGTTCT
Source organism: Micromonospora sp. KC723 (assembly GCF_004348595.1). Classification (GTDB taxonomy): domain Bacteria; phylum Actinomycetota; class Actinomycetes; order Mycobacteriales; family Micromonosporaceae; genus Micromonospora. Next base: position 63,226 of record NZ_SMKD01000014.1, on the reverse strand, counting down.
GCGGACTGCTGCCATAGCCGTGGGTAAAGTTGTAGACCGGAAACACGCCCGCGGCGACGGGGGCGTCGGCGACGGGGTTCCCACCCGGGGTGCCGGTCGCCGGATAGTAGACATACGTGGTACACGGACGGCTACCCCGCGTCCAGTTGTACCGGCGCACGCCTACCCTGAACGGCGTGGTCGGCGCGGTGTCCAGGGCACCAACCGGTGCGGCGTGCGCCTGCCAGCCACCAAGCAGGGCCGCGCCTCCCACGGCCACCGCACCCGCGGCACCCGCCTTCAGAAACGTCCGTCGTTGCATCTGCACAATGACTCCTTCGTGGGGTTAGACAGTTCGGCGGTACGGCCGCCCAGGTGCCGGCGTAGCGGATCGGGCACGCCACGTCCGGCAGGCCGACGGCCTGGCGCTATCTCTGAGGTGGTCGCAGACCGTCCAGCCGCGATCGGCTGGGGTCTTTGTGCTACTCGTCGCGGTTCGGTGCGCGTGAGAACGCGGCCGGATTGCGGGGCGGGATTTGGCTGTCACCCGCTAGACCGGCTTGGCGTAGTGGGATTGCCGCAACGCGATCGCTTCACGCCTGTCAACGCGGCGTGATCACATGCCTCCTTGACCGTCGGGCGGCTCGGTCCGCGGTCGGCCCCGGCCAGCGCGGCCCTTGCCAGAGTTAGTTCGCCCATTGCTGTGAACGCTCACATCGATATGTATCGATAAATGTTACCGCCGGACAGCTAGTTGTCAACAGACGACGCCAGCTCACCGGCCCGGCCTGCACACCACCGGACAGCTCCTTCTGCACCTCGCGTCACAGCGGGCTCCGGCAGCGTGCTGATCGGCACGGCTGATGGTCGAGTCCACGCTCAGCGTCCACCCCATTCAACCCGACCGTGTCCGACCGAGCCGGCAACAAGGCCAGGAACCGGGCCCAGACGCCGTCACGCTGCCCCGGCGAAACCATCGATACGAGGTTTGCCACCGCGGATACACCGACGGCATCCCGCCACGGTGAGCCGGTCCGCACCCGCCACCGAATCCCGTCGATGAGTGCTCTCAATGTCCATCTGCGCGGCCGATCACGACCCGCTCCGGCCAGCGGCAACGACTCAAGGACCACCCACCGCCCATCGGTGAGGCCGTGTCGCCTCGCGGCCGCCACGCTCGGCACGAGGTCTCCGGTGTGAAGTTCCAGCTTGGCCGCTGAACCAACTACCGGAGACCTCTTCAGTTACCGATCACCGCCACGCCGCAACATCAACGCTCTACGAAACACGGCCCAGGGGTGCCCGTTGGGGCGCGCCGGCCGCTGGGCCGGCGCGGCCCCAACGGAGTCAGCGGACGTGGATGTTCGGTTGCGGCGGGGTGGTCATGCCGTTGCCGAGGAAGAAGCTCGGGTGCGGCGGCTGGTTGTAGGTGGTGTTCTGCCAGGCGACCGCGACGCGGTACTGGGCGTCGTGCAAGAGTGTGTAGATGCGCCGGTCGGTCTGGATGGGGGTGGAGTAGATGCGCAGGGCGTTGTTGTCGTCACGCGGCAGGATGATCTCTTCGCGCCAGTCGCCGAACAGGTCACCCGACAGCGACGGAGTGGATTTGCTGCCGTTGACGGAGTGGGCGCCGGAGCCGGTCATGAGGCGGGTGTCGCCGCCGGTGCCGTACTTGTCGACGTAGTTGCCGTTGAGCAGTTCCCGGATCGGGTCGCCGTCCCACCAGGCAAGGAAGTTGTAGCTGCTCGGGTTGCGACCCACGTTGGTGCCCGAGGCGTTGAGCAGGTTGCCCAGTCCGGTGCCGGTGCCCCAGAATTCGGCGCCGGCGTTACCGGCGTAGATGTCACCGGCCACACCACGGGCCGGGCCCTCGCAGCCGCAGGAGTTGTTCCTCTGCAAGATGACCGAGCCGTTGTTGGCGTCCCGTAACGTCGCCGCCGGGCTGGAGCTCGACTCGTGGATCATCCAGATCTCCTGGCCAGGCCGGCTGGGGACGAGGTCGCCGACGTGCAGCGCGTCGCCGTGACCGTAGAAGCTGGTGGTGTAGCGGCCGGTGCCGTTGGCGTTGATGGTCATACCGCCGAAGATGATCTCGTCGGTACCGTTACCGTCGACGTCGGCGATGGACAGCGAGTGCGCCCCCCGGCCGGTCCACTGACTACCGGCCGTGCGGGAGTCGAACTTCCACCGCAGTGACAGTTGACCGTTGCGGAAGTCGTAGGCCGCGATCGCGGTCTTTTCGTAGTAGCCGCGGCTCATGATGAGAGTGGGACGCTGACCGTCGAGGTAGGCGGTCCCGGCCAGGAACCGGTTACCGCGGTTGCCCTTGGTGTCGCCCCAGTCGGCGATGTTGCCCCGGGCCGGTTCGTAGTTCACCGTCGAGCGCACCGCACCGGTAAGCCCGTCGAACATCGTCAAGAACTCCGGTCCGGCGTTGACGTGCCCGGTCGAGTTGCGGTGCAGGGCGTTGGCGTCGCCGATCACCTGTCCGGTGCCGGAGCGGGTCCCGTCGGCGGTCTTGACCGCCATCTCAGCCCGGCCGTCGCCGTCGTAGTCATAGACCTGGAACTGGGTGTAGTGGGCGCCGGCCCGGATGTTACGGCCCATGTCGATGCGCCACAGCCGGGTGCCGTTGAGCCGGTAGGCGTCGATGTAGACGTTGCTGGTGACCCCGTCCTGGGCAGGGTCCTTCTGATCTGAGGGGTCCCACTTGAGGAAGATCTCGTACTGGCCGTCGCCGTCCGCGTCACCGACGCTGGCGTCGCCGGCGGTGTAGTTGCTGCCCGGCCGGGAGATCGGCACGTCCAGGTAGTTGCCGCCGGCGAACCGCAGCGAGGCCTCCGACGCCGCCTGCTCGACCCCGTTGACGACCGCGCGGACCGTGTACGACGCGTCGGCCGCGGCGCCGGAGTCCAAGTAGTTGGTGGAGTTGGTGATCGGCGACGAGTTCACCTTCGTCGAACCGCGGTACACGTTGAAGCCCGTGTTCGCGGCCTCGGTGCCCAGCAGCCGCCAGGAGACTAGGTTGCCGCTGCCCGACCGCACGCTGATCAGGCCGCGGTTCAGGTCCTCCATCTGCTTGCCCGATCCGGGCGGCGGCGAACTGGGCGGTGGCGACGTGGGTGGCGAGCCACCCACCTCGAAGTCGACGTAGTCGATGTTGGCAAGGCCATTGGCCGTGGTCGGGCTGAGCCGGATCGTGTTGCTGCCGGCGTTCACCGATACGGTCAGCGTCGTGGTGGCCCAGGTCGTCCACGCGCCGGTGCCGTTGAACGCGGCACCCGACTGCGCGACCGCGCCGTTGACCAGCACGTCCGCCGGACGGTTGCTGGTCGCGCCGTTGGCGTACCGCACCGCTACGGTGGCCTCCCCGGCGACGGACGCGGTCACCGTGAACTGCGCCACCGCCCCGACCGCGTTGTTGGCGTTGCAGAATCCAATGCCGGAGTAGCCGGTGTGGTTGGACTCGATGACACCGTCACATGTGGAGGGTGCGGTTTCAGCCTCGTAGCGGGTCGCCGCCGCGGAAGCCGCCGCGGCGGTGAGCACCCCTGCGCCCGCCACCGCTATCACCGCGCCGGCGGACAGCAACGCGACGCGTTGTCTGCGTGGAAACATGATGATCTCCAGAGTCAGGTGATGGCGAAGCCCATCACGGGCTGTGCGGGTGGGTATTGGGGGTGGCCGGCGTTCCGCCGCCGATGAAACCGAACGTCGTCGATCCCGACGTCCGCGTCCTTGACGAAGGCCGCGCGTTGCATCGACACGATGACTCCTTCGTGGGATCCATTGGGTACCTCAACCGGCCCCGCCCCACCGGCTACCGCTCGCAGCGGATCAGGACACGCCAGCACCGGCACGGAAACGGCCCAAGCGTTCGGCGGGCAGCTGCGTCCGTGGTCGGCCGCTCAGGACAGTGTGGCCCTCGTTCTGGTGCCCTGATGAGAACGTGCCGCGAGCGCTCCCATTCATATATATCAATAGTGTCACCGTCAGACAGCTACTTGTCAATCGACAGACGTCAGCGCGCTTGCTGAGTGCCGGAATGCCGATCACGCTCTCCACCTGCCCGAACGACGTCAACGGTCCGCCTGACGTCACCACGAAGCGGCGTCCTTGGACGCGGCTGGGACGTGGTCGACCCGGGCGACGAAGACGTCAACGGTGTCGGTGCGTCGTGAGTTATCCCTTCACACCGGAGCTGAGGACGCCGCGGATGAAGTAGCGCTGCGCGAACAGGAAGATGACCAGAACGGGTACCACGTAGAGCGTGGCGGCGGCCGCTTGCAGCGTGGTGTCGGGGTTGCCGTGCGGGTCGCGGTAGAACGCCGAGATGGCCACGGACAGCGTGGTGTGGTCGGGGTCGAGGAAGAGGGCGGGGGCGATGTAGTCGCCCCAGATCCAGGTGAACGAAAGCAGGAACGAGGTCACCAGCACGGGCCGGGACAGTGGCAGGAAGATCTGCAGGAAAATCCGGCCGTATCCGCAGCCGTCGATGACCGCCGCGTCCTCCAGCTCCGCGGGGATGGCGGCGAAGAACTGGCGGAACAGGAACACGAGGTACGGCGAAGCGGCGAGGCCCCACAGCACCCACGGCCAGTACGTGTTGACCAGCCCGACCCGCGCGAACAGCACATAGGTGGGAATCAGCGTGAGGATCTGCGGCAACATCATGGTGGAGAGCAGCACCATGAACAGAGGACGCTTGCCCCGCCCGCGTAGCCGTGCGAAACCGAAGCCGACGGCCGCGCTGGAGAAGGTCACCAGCACCGCGTACAGAAACGACAGGAAGAGCGAGTTCCCGAGGTACGCCGTAAAGTTTATTTCGGTGAGCGCCTGTGTGAAGTTTCCCCATTGCGGATCTTCCGGCAGGATCTTCGCCGGGATCGTGACCCACTCCGTCTTGGTCTTCAACGCGGCGAGCACCAGCCAGGCGAACGGTCCGGCGAACAGCACCGCCAGCGTCATCAGCAAAAGGTAGGTACCCACCGCGTTGGCCCTGCGCCGGGGTCGCCGCGCCGGTGCCGGCGAGGCCGGTTTGATCGCCGGGCGTGCGGGGTCACGGACAATCGTCATCGTTCGCCCTCGCTGTCGACCTGGTAGTGCACCCACAGCCGGCTGGACCGCAGCACCACGAGGGTGATGGCCAGGATGACCACGAAGAACACCCAAAGCATGGCGGAGCCGTAGCCGTACCGGTTGTTGTTAAAGAACTCCTCGTAGACCTGCACCATGTACAGGTGGGTGCTCTGCGGCACCAGGGCCACCGAGCCGACCTGGTTGGACTCGGCGAGCAGCAGCGGCTGGATGACGATCTGGAAGGACGCGATGATGCCGGTGACCACCTGGAAGAAGATGACCGGCGAGATCATCGGCACGGTTACGTGGCGAAACACGTGCCAGCGGCTGGCGCCGTCGACGACCGCCGCCTCCTCCAGCTCGGCCGGCACACCCTGGAGAGCGGCGAGCATGATGACCATGCCACCGCCCAGTCCCCACAGGGTGAGGATGATCAGCGCGTAGAACGCGTTCGGATCGACCAACCAGGCGGTCGGTCCCACGCTGACCCTCTCGAGTATCGCGTTGAGGATGCCGGCGTCCCGGTTGAAGATGAGCTTCCACATGATCGCCATGGCCACCACCGGCACCACCGAGGGCAGGAAGAAGATCGTCCGGAACAGACCGACGGCCTTCAGCCGCCGGTTGAGCAGCACGGCCAGGCCCAGCCCGCCGCCCACCATCAACGGCACCGTGATCGCCGTGTACGCCAGCGTGCGGACCAGGCTGGCGATGACGTCCGCGTCGCGTACCAGCTCGGTGTAGTTGCGCAGGCCGACCCAACGCCACCGGCTGTTGCGGCCGTTGAAGTTGGTGAAGCTGACCAGCAGCGCGTACCCGAGCGGCAACGCGGTGAGCAACGCGAAACCGAGGACCCAGGGCGAGACGAACAGGTAGAAGGTCCGGCTGGGATACCGCGACCAGCGCCGCCGCCCGCGTCCCGCCCTTTCCGCTTCCATGGCGACCACTATCCGATCTGATCCTTGCCCTGCTTGAGCAGTTTGTTGATCTCGTCGGTGATCGCCTTGCCGGCGGCGTCGACGGTGATCTCCTTCTTGATCGCGCGGGTGATGTGCTTGTCGAGCACGGGCAACCAGCCGCCCCCCGTTATGTATGGCGAGTCCGGCAGTTGCGCGACGTGCGGCAGTTCGGCCTGCGTGGTCTGGTAGGCCTGCTTCTGATACGGCAGATCCTGCGGCAACAGCGACAGTTGCGACTTCAGGCCCGGCAAGCCCCACCCACTCCCGGCCCGCTCCTCCGACGGTGGCCCGGCCATGAAGTACTCCATGAGCTTCCAGGCCTCGTCCTTGTGCCTGGCCTTGGCCGGGATCATGGCCCCCCAACCGACGTACGTTGGGCTGATCCGCTTGTCGCCCATCACCGGCGCCGGCGCCATCGCCACGCTGTTCTTGATTTCCTCGGACTCCTTGACGAAGTTGCCGCCGTACCAGTAGCCGTCCTGGGTGATCGCCATCCGCTTGGCCAAGAACAGCGACAGGTCGGCGCCGTCCGGGGCCGGGTCGAGGGTGGTCGGCCCGACGCCCGCCTGCCCGAAGTCGACGTACCACTGGATGGCCCGCCTGGCCTCCGGCGTGGTCATGTCGGTCTCGGTCAGGTCGGCGTTGTAGACCTGCCCACCTTGCTGAAGGATCATCATGAAGATCGGTGAGGACAGTCCCCACGCCCACTCCACGCCGAGGCCGTACACCTGGGTCTTGCCGCCGCTCTTCTTGGTCAGCTTCTTGGCGATCTCCAGCAGTTCGTCGTACGAGATGGGCTCGGTGGTGCTCAGCGGCGGGATCTTGGCCTGCTCGAACAGCGCCCGGTTGTACCAGAGCGTCGCGTCCTGGCTCCAGTCCTTGGTGATGCCGTAGTACGGACCCTGGCCGGTGCGCGTGCCGTCCCAGCGGAAGCTCTCGTTGACCGCCATCAGGTTGTCCTTCTTCAGCACCGTGCTCTTGTCCAGGTACGGGTCGAGCGCGGTGGTCAAGCCCTGGGCGTTGCTGGCGGCGCTGCCCACCGCCGGCGCGCGGACGAAGTCCGGCGGCTCGTTGGAAGCCAGCATCGCGTTGAGCCGCGTCTCGTCGTACTCAATGAAGCTGATCTTGATACCGGGGTGCTTCGCCTCGAAATCGGCGATGTGCTCCTTGGTCAGCTCGTTGTTCTTGTACATGACGGTGAGCGTCACGGTCTTGCCGTCACCGGACGAATCACCACCCGAACTCGCGTCACACGCGCCGAGCAGCGGCACACCGAAGGCGCCGCCCGCGACGAGCGCCGAACCGGTGAGGAAGCGGCGCCGGCTGATGTCTCTATCGAGCATGGAGCTCTCCTCCGTTAACCCGGCGGAAATATTTTGTGAGCGTTCACAATGTTCGCCTCACCTCGCGCGTGTGTCAATACGCACACCTGTCGGTCCCGTAAGCGTTGAGTGTTGTGTCATGATGACGGGCATCTCTGTGGGCGCGCAGAACCTGGAGGCCTACGAACGGCGGCACGCGGGCGCTGCCCCGCCTCGGGAAGATCGGGTATGGCGGGACCACAACCCCGAGCAGTGGCCCGAGCCGGTGTGGCGCGAGGACGTGCGGCGACCACCCGGCACTGGTCTTGTGGCACGCGCACAATGAGTACGGCTGAGCCACCTCGTCCTGCTACTGCGAGACCTCGGCAACCGCCTTCCGCCACTGGCTGCGCGCGCGCTCGACGCGCTCAACACCGCGTGGGGCACCACCTTCTGGGGCCAGCGGTACGGCGACTGGACCGAGATCGACCCGCCCCGCCTCGCGCCGCCTGGCGTCAACCCGACCCAGCAGCTCGACTTCCTTCGGTTCTTCTCCGACGAGTTCCTGGCGTGCTTCCGCGCCGAGCGCGACGTGCTGCACCGGATCGCACCGGGCGTACCTGTGACGACCAACTTCATGGTGCCCAACTGCAAGTGGATGGAGTACTGGCGATGGACGGCCGAGGTGGACGTCATCTCCAACGACCACTACCTGCAGGCCGAGCGGTCCGACAACCACATCGAGCTCGCCATGGCGCCGACCTCACCCGGTCCGTGGCCCGGGGCCGGCCGAGGCTGCTCATGGAACACTCGACCGGCGCGGTCAACTGGCAGCCCCGCAACATCGCTAAGGAACCCGGTGAGATGCGCCGCAACAGCTTTGCCCACATCGCCCGCGGCGCCGACTTCGCCCCCTTCTTCCGATGGCGGGCGTCCCGCTTCGGCGCGGAGAAGTCTCACTCCACGATGCTTCCCCACTGCGGCACCAGCGCCCGGATGTGGCGCGACGTCGTGCGCCTGGGCACAGACCCGTCTAATCAGGACGAGCTGGTCGGCACCAGGGTCGTGCCGGACATCACCATCGTCTGTGCGCGGGCACCGCCTGGTATGTATCCACCCGCCTGAACGGCCGCGACCACGACGCCGTGCTGGCCGAGGCCGGGCTGGTCCCCCGTGACGGCGTGCCGGACGACGTGGAGCTGGTCCACCGGGCAGGCGACTCCGCCAGTTACATCATCGCCATCAACCACATCGACCGCGACGTAAAACTGGCCGCGACCGGTAAGGAATTGATCACCGGCGCCCCGTGCCACGAGGACAGTACCGGTACCACCGGAGACGACCGCGTCCTGCGCACTGCTTCGTGAGCTTGGGCCCGCGCGCAGAACGCGCGCGGGGCCCGGACGCGACCGAACCGGCACGACGACCAGGGCAGCCGCGCGGTGAGGACGATGGCCCTGGCTCCGGCGCGGCGGGTGAGCGTTTGCCGAGAAGGGTGCACCTCATCGCCTCCTGCGATGCGGGGGCGGCAGGGCGGATCCCGTGATACGGCTGTCAGAGTCGCCGGAGCGTCCGCGGCGCCGCTTGCCCGGATCCAGCGGTGCCGCGGACGCTCCGGCCTTACCAGTGGATAGGTCGGGTTTCGTTGGCGGTGGTCAGGTCACCGTGCCTGCGGACAGCAGGTCAGGCGGCGCCCACGTGGAGGTGGTCGATGTTGGGCAGTCCGTCGGCAACGGTTGGACTCAGCTGGATGGTGTTGCTGCCGGCGTTGAGCGAGGCGGTCAGCGTCTTGGTAGCCCATGTCGTCCACCCTCCGGTGGTCTCGAACGAGACCGTCGCTACGGTCGAACCGTTGATGATCAGGTTCGCCGTCCGCAGCCCGCTGGCACCGTTGGCGAACCGGACCCCGAGCGTCGCGGTGCCGGCCGCCGCCGCGGTGGCCGTGAATTGCGCGTACGCGCCGATCGCGGCGCTGGCGTTGCAGAATCCGGTGCCGGTGAAGCCGGCATGGTTGGAGTCGATCGTGCCCTGGCACACCGCCGGCGCCGTCTCCGCCTCGTACCGCTGCCCCGGTGTCGGAACGCCGGACGTCCTGACCAGTGCGAGGTCGTCGACGGTGAGGGTTCCGCTGCTGGTGCGGATGGTGACGGTGGCGGCGCCAGCGGCCAGCTGGAATTCCGCGGAGTCGCGCCGGGTCCAGCCGCTGGACGACGGGATGCTCAACGTACGCGTGGCGCCGCTCGCGTCGGTGACCGACAGCTGCGCGCCGCTCACCGAGCCGGAGGTCTTGGCGTACGTGGACAGTCGGTAGGTGCCGGCCGGCACGGTGATTTGTTGCCGGACGCCGGCCGATCCGGAGCCGAGCTGCAGCGCGAAGCGGCTGCCGTTCGCGCCAGGGCTGACGTTGGTCACGCCCCCGCCGGTGTTGGTCCACCCCCGCACCTGCGACACAACAACCCGGTCGGCCTGGAAGTTCGGGTTCAGGATGTAGTTGTTGGCCGGACCGACCCGCCACTCCCCGGTCGTGGCGTTGAACTGCCACTGGCTCACCGAGTGGAACTGCGGCCGCGAGCCGGTCCTGGTGATCGGCACCCACTGGTTGTAGCCGATCCCGTTCCACGCGAAGTCCGCCCACCGGTCACCGGCGTAGATCACCGTCGTCTGCTTGGTGCCCTTGACCGTCACGAAGAACCCGGTCTGGGTCACGTGGCTGTAGTCCATCTCAGTGCCGGCGAGAACGTACTCACCCGAGTAACCGCTCTGGACGCTGCTCGACTCCATCACGTAGTTGACTGAAGTGTTCCAGCCGTGCAGGTCCGACGCCGCGTGGTAGTACTTGCCGTCGAGCTTGAACATGGCGTTGCCCTCGCGTCCGGAGGAGTTGCGACCGATCTCCGCTCCCGGCTCGATCCGCAGCGAGTCGGACTCCCTGAACTTGCTGACAAAGGCGCGAGAACGTCCTTCTCGGTTGGAGAAGATCAGATAGTCCTTGCCGTCCTCGTCGGTGAACACGGTCTGGTCCCCGGTGCCCGTCGTCGGCGAGTTGACGACCTGGGTCTGGAAGTAGGCGTAGTCGAAGGTGTCGGTGGGCGAGTCGCCCTGCAGGAACAGGACCCCGTGCCCGCCTCCGACATAGGCCTGGGTGGCCAGCACGTACTTGCCGGTGTTCTCGTTGTACGAGACCCCAAGCCGCCCGACCCATCCTGCCTGACCAAGGGTGGCGCCGTTGTTGATCGGGGTCGAGCGCGTCGCGACCCGGTTCTCGAACTTCCAGTTCACCAAGTCCCTTGAGGAGTACACGGGGATCGAGACGAACGAGACCTGGTTGTCGTACTTCCTGGTCGGGTTGGCCCGGTAGCTCTCAGCGCCCAGGTAGTGCACGCCGTACCAGTAGTAGGTGTCGCCGAACTTGAAGACGCCCCCGCCTTGCGAATAGATGGGGTTGCCGCTGGTGTCGTTCCAGAAGGTGTTGTTCGTGATGGTCTGGAAGGTGCCCTCGTCGGCCGCCTCCAGCTCGCCGGCGGCGCTCATGAGCGCCGTCTTCGCGGCGGCGATTTCCGGCGCGGTCGCCGATGCGTCGGCGGCGACATCGGTTGCGGTTTTCAACGCCTTGGCGAAGGGCGCCCAGGAGTCGCCGGTGTACCTGCTCGCGGAGCGGGTCTTGTAGTCCGCGACCAGACTCCCCAGGCCCCCCACCTGTTCTGCTGAGACGGCATCGCCGCTGGGCGTGCTCTCCGCGGCGGCGCCGCCAGCTGCCACCGCCACCGCCACCGCCACCGACATGAACAGCATCGCGGCGGCGGCCAGTGCCCCGCGTTTCAATGTCTCGCGCGTGGTATGGATCATGACGCTGCCTTTCACTTGTCGTCGTCTGTGCTGGTCGCCGCGCGCAGGGCGCTGCGGCGTAGCCACGGCCAGCGAGGGCGAACGGTGTCGTCGGCGCGTGCCGTAGGGCACCGTCCGCGGCGGCGTTCGCCTGCCGGGTAGCGAGCAGGGCCACCTTCGCCTCGATGTGCCCGCTGTGTGCCATGTGAGCGCTCCCACATAAATGTATCGATGAGTGTTACCGTCGGACGCACACTTGTCAATCGATAGGCATCAACGTGCAACGTGGTTCTGGCAGCAGAGCCCGCACGGGTTAGGAGAAGGTATGGGGGTCAGGAACCCCGCTCGCACAGCCGTGGCGGTGACCGCATTCGCTGCCCTGGCGAGCGCGGGGATGCTTGCGGCGCCCACTCCGGCGCACGCCGTCTTCGGCACCGCGGACATCAAACCCATCGAAAGCAACATCGCCGCCAAGTCCTGGGCCTCGGCGACGGCCAGCAGCGGCGCGTCCACCGCTCGCCTGGCCACGGATGGCGACCCGATGACGTCCTGGTACGCGGACAGCCCCGGCGCCCACCAGCGGCTGACCGTCGACCTTGGCGGCACCTACGACAACCTCCGCAAGGTCAGGGTGGTCTTCCCGGACCGCGGCGCGGTGTACCGGTACGTCGTCGAGGCCTCGTCCGACGCTCGCCGGTGGAAGACGATCGCCAACCGATCCCGCAACCGAACCGCCTCGCGGGGGGCGGTGCACCTGTTCACCCGGCCGGATACTCGCTTCGTCCGGCTCACCATCACCGGCGCGTCCCGGCACGCCAAGGTCGGCGTCAGCGAGATACAGGTCTTCAACTACCTACGCGACGACCTCACCCTCGGCGCCGACATGTCCTGGGTCGACGACTTCCAGACCCGGCAGTACTGGGTCAGCCCTCTGGCCGCCGACCGGGGCGCCGGGCCCCACCTACTCGACGTGGCCAAAGACCGCGGCATGGAGTACGCCCGGCTGCGGATCTTCAACGAGCCGCGAGACGAGACCACCGGCCAACTAACGCCGATCCCCCGCCAGGGCCCGGAGCGGTCCCTGCAGTCAGCCCAATGGATCAAGGAACGAGACATGGGCCTCGGCATCGACTTCCACTACGCGGACTCCTGGGCGGACCCGAGCAAGCAACCCAAACCACGCGCCTGGGCAGAACTGGACTTCGACGACCTCACCGAGTCCGTGTACGACTTCACCGCCGACTACCTGCGCCGGCTGATCCAACAGGGCACCAGACCGGACAAGGTCGCCGTCGGAAACGAGATCATCAACGGCTTCATGTACGGCAGCGAGGCAGCCCTCATCGGCACCACCAACCCGCCGTACTTCGCCAACGAAGCCGACGTCTACCAGTCCAAGCCCGGCGGTGGCCTGCTGTGGCGGTACTGGCAGTCCACCGACCCGGTCGAGCAGCGGCTCTACAACGAGGCGTGGGACCGGTTCACCACCCTGGCCGCGTCCGGGATCGAGGCCGTCCGCGACGCGTCCCCGAAGTCCAAGGTCGAGATCCACGTGATCGTCGACAGGAACCGCCTCGCCAAGACCATGGAGTTCTGGCACCAATTCCTCACCCGGGTCAAGGCAAAAGGCCAAAACCCCGACGTGCTGGCCATCTCCTACTACCCGGAGTGGCACGGCACACCCGAGGCACTGGACTTCAACCTACACACGATGGCGACCACCTACCCCGACTACGAGATCGACGTCGCCGAGACCTCCTACCCCGCCTCCGGCGGCGACGGCTCACCGCTGCCCAACTCGCCCTACCCGCGCACCGTCCAAGGCCAGGCGGACGCGATCCAGCGGGTCTTCCAGGCCGCCAACGACGTGGTCAACAACCAGGGCAGCGCAGTGCTGGTCTGGGAACCGGCGGGATGGCAGACAATGTTCCGGGCCGTGCCCGAGTTGCCCAACACCTGGGAGCCGCACGCGTCCATCAACGTGTTCAACGCCAGCCGAGCCAAGCACATCCTGGAAGACACCGTCTACACCGCCACCAGGATCGGCACGATTCCGGCGCTACCCACCGCAATCCGCGTACTCACCACCGCGCGGGATACCCTCACCACCGTCCCCGTCCGATGGCAGGCGCTGCCGGCCAGAGCGACCGACGCGCCTGGTGAGGTGCTCGTCACCGGCATGACCAGGTTCGGTGCCGTAACGGCGGTCATCGACGTTGTCGAGCGTCCCGGGGCGCTTCCCTGACATCGGCCCTGTGACCGACTGTAAACGAGCGGGCCGCCGCGCCCAGAGACGCGGCGGCCCGCATGCTGACCGGGTAATACGCGTCAAGGGCATCTGAGCCCGTCCGCCGTCTAGCTGTGGACCGCTCAGTCCGGGCCGTGGCGAACCCCGGCGGCCATGTGCGCGACCGTGTGTGCCTGGATGTCGGGCCAGGGCCCGTCCGCGACACGGGCAACCACCGAGCGGATGTGATCCTGCGCCGGTTCGAGCAGTCCGTCGTAGATCGCGACGAACACTGCCCGGGCACGTCTGCGTGGCCAGTCAGGCGGCATAAGGGCAACCGGCAGCATCGGGTCGAGCACCGGAAAGCGTCGGTAGACGTCCATCACCTCGGTACGCGTCCGGACCGCGGCCGCACCGGTCACCTCGCCGGCGGCTATCCGCGGCAGCAGCGGCCACCATCGATCGATGAACGTCTCGTACGCTTTCGCGATGCCCGGCAGGTCCCAGGCCTCAACCGGACTGCGGTCAGCCTCCGCCTGCAGCTCCTGATGCTGCGCGCGGAACACCGTCACCGAGCCGCGCGCCGCAGCCGCCAGCTCCGCCCGCCCTGCCGGCGGCAACGGATCTGGCGAGATCCACACCCCGTCATACAACGGGGCATAACCATTCCAACGCAAGTGATCCCGTAGCGCACGCCGTCGCGTGCTCTCCTGCTCCGGCACGGAGAAGACCACGACCGTCCATGATCCGTCCCAGGCTTCGGACTCTGCGCCGACAGCGCCGATGGCGGTGCCGCCTTTCGTCAGATCACTGGCGGCGCCCTCGGTCAGGCGGTACGAGCTGTGACGCCCCTGCCGACTGCCCTCCAGGATCCCCCGGCGGGCCAGCCTGCTGATGGCCGTGCGGGCGGCGCCACTGGTCACCCCGAACTCACCCAACAGCGCCACGATCGCCGCTGAAGGCAACCAGGCCCGGGTACGTACGGTGTAGTCGGCGATAAGGGTGACCGCCACGCCCTGGGCCGAGCTGCCCGACTGTCGGCGCCGCCGACGCTGCGATCCAGCGGCGACCTCGGGGAAGACCTCCTCGATATCAAACGGGCGTACCACTACGCGCTCCCGACGCCGGTGGGTGCAAGGGTCGTACCGACTGTATCGGGTGCCGCAGTCCACGCTGGTCAGGCGGCGAGGCTCCGGCCGTGACGGGTACCGGACTCTGCTCGGGTCGGCCAGCGCCATCCATCCGGTCGAGTTGACCCTTATCGATTGACAGTTACAGGTTCGGCCGGGAGACTGTCTGATACATCATCGGCTGGGAGCGCTCACAGGGACCGTGGCCGAGCGGCCGCCCACCGGCCACCGGCTCGATAGTGGCCCCGGGCTGTTGGGCTCCACCGCACCCCCTGCCTGAGGTTGAGTCATGAAGAAAGATCAGGACACGCCGTCAACCGACGCGGCATCTCGGGAGCCACGGGCAACAACTTCATCATGCGCGGGGTCAGTCACGCGCATGTCTGGTTCGCCATCGCCTGGAGCCTCTCCGGCGGCCAGACCCGTCACCCAGGCATGAAGGAGTCCGCAATGATCGGATCTGGAACGCGTGCTACCCGAAGAGCCCTGATTGCGTCCATCCTCGTGGCGGGGCTTGCTATCCCGGTCACCGTCGCAACGGCAAGCAGCGCCCAGACGGCTGCGGCGCCGGCGGTCAACGCGGCAGCGGGGCCGACGGTGACGCGGTTGGCGGACACCGAGCTCGATCCACGGGCGCTGTACTTCGTGTCGTACGACGGCCTCGTGAACAACGCCTCCTACCAGCAGGACGGCATCCTCACCTTCGGCGGCTACCAGTACGCGGCGTGGTACACGTCCAGCCGCCGAGTGGTCGTCGCGCGCCGGCAGCTCCCGAGCGGGGCGTGGCAAACACTGCAGCTGGCCCACTCGTTGACGACGAACGACTCGCACAACTCCATCTCCCTCGGGGTGTCGCCGTCGGACGGGCGGTTGCACGTGGCGATGGATACCCACGACAGCCGGGTCTTCTACGTCAAGTCCGAGGCTGGCCTCCTGACCGACGCCGGCTCCCGCAGCTGGACGGCGACCGCGTTGGGAGCAGTACAGCGCACGCTCGACGGCTTGGAACTGGGCGCCATCACATACCCACAGTTCGCCATCACCCCGGAACGCCGGCTGCAGCTCAGCTACCGCACCGGCGGCTCGGGCAACGGCACAAACGAACTGGTCGAGTACGACGGCTCCACCTGGCGCCGCCTTGGCCGGTGGTCGTCGGCCACGGGCAACTGGACCCAGCACGGCGCGACCAGCACGCGCCGCAACATGTACCTGCACGGCCTCACATATGGCCTGAACGGCCGGCTGCACGCCGCTTTCACCTGGCGGGAGCAGAACGCGGCGGTCATGTGCAACCGCGGCGGGCTCAGCAACCACGACACAGGCTATGTCTACAGCGACGACCGTGGCCGTACCTGGCGCAACAATGCCGGCCAACAGGTCGGCACCACCAACGGCACCCTCGTGTCCGTCACCTCCCCCGGGCACGTCGTCGACGCGCTGAACGCCGACCACGCGCTGATCAACCAGGAGAGCCAGACCGTCGACTCCACCGGCCAGCCGCACGTGATCATCAGCTACGTGCCCGGCCGATTCACCCAGTGCGTCACCAACTTCACCAGCCAGCGCCGCTCGTACGCGCGCGCGTTCCACCTCGTCCGCAACGCGCAGGGTGCCTGGCGCAAAGTCGAAATCCCGGTGGCGTTGAACGCCTTTGGCCGTTCCCAGATCGTCCTCGACCGCGCCGACAACGCCTACGTGGTCCTGCCCTACGGACGCATCGTCACCGCCAGCAAAGCCAGCGGCTGGACCGATTGGACGCTCCGGTTTGACGGGTCCGGCCTGAACGCCTTCGGGGAGGTCGTCGTCGACCGCTCCCGAGTGACCACCGACGGGGTTCTGTCCATCCTGTACCAGCGGCGGTCGAGCGGCACCACACCCTCGTCAATTCGAGTCGTCGACTTCAGCCTTGGCTGACGTCGGCAGCACTGGCTAACAAGAATTCGCTACTCCTCGGCGCGGGCGCTCGGGATCCGCGCGGGTCGCAAGACAACGACGGATCGATGGACGGCAAACGATGAAAGCTTCTCCCCTCCCGGCCCGTAACCGCCGCCAACGCCGCCGCCCGGCTGCGCTGGCGCTGATCGGCGTGGCGATCGTCGCCGGCGCGACTGTGCTGCTCGCGCCGCACGGGGCAAACGCGGCGACCATCGACACGTCGGCACACTACGAGATCGTGTCGCGGCACAGCGGCAAGCTGATCAATATCGCCGGCCAGTCCACCGCGGACGGCGCCACGGTTCAGCAGTGGACCCGCACACAGCAGACCAGCCAACAGTTCCAGTTCGTCGACGCGGGCGGCGGCTACTACAAGATCCGGGCGCGGCACAGCGGCAAAGTGGTCGACGTGGCGAGCGCGTCCACGGCGAACGGTGCGAACGTCCTGCAGTGGGCCGACCACGGCGGGACCAACCAACATTTCCGGGTCGTCGACACCGACAGCGGCTACGTCAAGTTGATCAACCGCAACAGCGGCAAGGCGCTGGACGTGTGGGAGCGGTCCACCGCTGACGGCGCGCGGCTTTCCCAGTACACCGACAACGGTACGACAAACCAGCAGTGGCAACTTGTCCGTGTCGGCACCGACCCCAGTCCGAGCGTGACTCCAACCTCGAGCCCGGGTCCCGGCCAGAAGTACGCCGGCTATCTGTTCACCTACTTCACCGGCGAAAACACCTCCGCCGGTGAGCAGGTCTACTTCGCGCTCAGTCAGGGCAACGACCCGACCCGGTGGCGCCAACTCAACGGTGGACGACCCGTGTTGACCTCAAGCATCGGGACCCGCGGGGTACGGGATCCGTTCATCATCCGCTCCCCGCAGGGCGACAAGTTCTACCAGATCGCCACCGACCTGCGGATCTACGGCAACGGCAACTGGGACGCCGCGCAGCGGACCGGTAGCAAGTCCATCGTGGTCTGGGAATCTACCGACCTGGTGAACTGGAGCACCCCACGGCTGCAGCGGGTCTCCCCCGACACGGCCGGCAACACCTGGGCGCCTGAGGCGTACTACGACGAGGGCCTCGGCCAGTACGTCGTCTTCTGGGCCTCGAAGCTTTACTCCGCCAGCGACCCGAACCACACCGGCACCACCTACAACCGGATGATGTACGCCACGACGAGCGACTTCCGGACCTTCAGCACCGCCCAGGTGTGGGTGGACAAGGGCTACTCGACCATCGATTCGACGCTCACCAAACACAACGGCACGTACTACCGGCTCACCAAAGACGAGCGGAGCAGCTCCCAGTCGGCCTGCGGCAAATTCATCCTCGAGGAGAAGTCCACCACCATCCTCAACCGCGGCTACTCGTTTGTCGCCGAATGCATCGGCCGAGGCACGATCAGCCAGGGCGAGGGCCCAACGGTGTTCAAATCAAACATCGAAGAGCGGTGGTACATGTTCATCGACGAGTACGGCGGCCGCGGATACATTCCCTTCACCACCACCGACCTGAGCTCCGGACAGTGGACCGCGATCTCCAGCTACACGATGCCCGGCCGGCCACGGCATGGCACGGTGCTGCCCATCACCCAGGCGGAGTACGACCGACTGCTCCAACGATGGGGCTGAGGGGCCGGCGCGGCGCGCGGGTTGCGTCCCGCGGGGTGGTGTAGAAGCTGACCTGCTACGGCGTACCGCCGGGATAGAGGTGGGTCATCGCGTGAGTCTCTGTGTGAACGGCCAAGAACACGCAGAGAACGGAGTACGCGATGACCCTGGACCAGTCTGCCTTGTTGGAGGTGCTGGACGCGCTCAAGGCCGCCGAGGTCAATGATCGTGTCCGGCAGGCCGCCGAGACGATCTACCCGGCGTTGATCGAGGCGGAGTTGACCGCGGTGATCGGCGCCGCCCCGCATCAGCGCAGCGAGACCCGGGTGGCGCAGCGCAACGGCCACCGGCCTCGGACGCTGACCACCCGGGGTCCGCGCCGACGGCTGGCGGGAGGTTCTCGGCTTCGCCGTCGGTGACAGCGAAGACGGCGCCTTCTGGACCCCGTTCCTGCGTAGCCTGAAGGCGCGTGGCCTCGGCGGGGTGCAGCTGGTCATCTCCGACGCCCACACCGGCCTCACACAAGCCATCGCCGCGGTGCTGCTCGGCGCCACGTGGCAACGCTGTCGGGTGCACTTCCTGCGCAACGTCCTGGCGCAGGTCCCCAAGGGCAACGCCGAGATGGTCGCCGCCGCGATCCGCACCATCTTCGCCCAACCCAACGCCGGACACGTCCGTGAACAACTCGACGTCATCGCCGGCATGCTCGGACGGCAACCACCCAAGGTCGAAACCATGCTCCGCGACGCCGCGCATGACCTCCTCGCGTTCACCGGGTTCCCGCCCAGCCACTGGAAGAAGATCTGGTCGACCAACCCCCTCGAGCGACTCAACAAGGAGATCAAACGCGCACCGACGTCGTCGGCGTGTTCCCCAACGCCGAAGCCCTGCTCCGCCTCGCCGGCGCCGTCCTCGTCGAAGCCCCGCGACGAATGGCAGACCGGCAACCACCGCTACCTCGCCAAAGGCAGCATGGCCCAAATCACCACCCCCACGAACACCCCCACCAACGAACTCATCGCTGCCTCACCAGACCCATTGTCGACTCGACAACGAACCGGAAAACTGAACAACGCACAGAGCCTCACGCAGGCGATCTACACCACGCCACGGGACGTGACCCCCGTCGCCTGCACGGCCGAACCGCAGCGCTCGGACTTTTTATGCCAAAAGTTCAAGTCGATGTCAACCTTCTAGAAAATCGACTACGGCTCAGAAGGCGGAGTCCGAATCCCTGCGGGCGTGCCCACCTGACGAATCCGCTGCACCGCCACACAATCCAGCAGCTCAGCCGTGCCGGGCGAGTCCACGGACGTGTGCCACAGGCGTGACTCACATGCGACTCACACGACGACAGGGAAGATAGCCGATTGGCCATCTTCCCTGGTCAGATAAGCGCGCCCGAAGTGACTCGAACCCCTAACCTTCTGATCCGTGGCAGCAGTTTGCGTTAACGCCGCGACCGGAATGTGGCAGCGAAGTGATCCTGCAATTCGGCGTGCCGGAACTGATATAGCGGGCCAACCGCGCGCAGCAACCCTAGGCGGTGCATATCATCGAGGAACGGCATCAGATCCCGCGGCAGCACACGCTCGCGCGACAGGCGGGCTACCATCGCAGCGTAGGCCAGCCACGCCCGGTGCGCTCCGCCGAGGAGCCCCTGGCCGATGGCCGCGCCGAGTGCCATGACGACGCCGATCAGCAGTCCCTCGCCGAGGCTCCGGAAATAGGTAACTCCCGCCACGGCGACCAGTCCATAGCCGGCGCCGAAGGCGACGATACGCAGCAAGTTAAGCTTTCGGTCGGCCCGCAAATGCTCGGGAGGACCGCTCGGCCGGTCAGTTGAGGCCGGTTCCTCAGCCCACCGGACGAATCCGGCGACCGCTCCATGCGTCACGAGCGCCACACCAAGAAGCCCTACGACCACACTGATTGGCCTCACCCCAAGGGAAATGAGCACGCACCCGACGACGAGGAGGGCCCAGAACGATTCGACAGCGGCCTTGACTATGGCGCGGATCAGGCCGGGCAGGTCTCCGCGAAGAGTCTGGCGCAGATGTCCGGGCTCGCTCTGTGACCAGCTGCGGACTGCCGCGCCGGCACCGATTCCTGTGGTGATGCCGAACACAAGACCGCCGAGGATGGCGCTACTGGCCCTGCTTATCATTGCCGTCGGCACAGCCAGCATCGCCGTAGCTATGACACTCGTGAGAATACCTACCCAACGACTCAGGGTACGAACTGAGCCTTCTGCTGGCTGGGCCAACTGCCACCAGGCCATGTCGAGAGTACGCGGTGTGCCATCAGAGTTGCGGTCGTGAGTGAGGAGGTGGGCCAGGTAGGCAAGATATCGTTCGGTGTCGGCGGGGTTGCGGCGACGGCGTGGACGAAAGGGCTCATCTGGATCGGGAGACCGACGGCGCCGGAAGTATTGCCGGGCTCTGTTGGCGGGCGGATGGGCGGCGATGGCGGCGGGGACAATGGCGTTGAGCAGGCGGGTGCGCAGATGGTCGGCTGGGCAGGAGTCGGTCAACTCGGTGGGATCGGCAGCAGGGTCCGTGTAGACGGTCCGCAGCAGCCACACCCCCAGGGGCGTGGCGGTGATGGCGGCTAGGGCTGCGATCTGCCCACTAGTCTCGTTTCTCGAGGGCTGTCCGACGGTGCGTAGCTGATCGAGAACCTGCTGCCATCCGGGGTCGGGGTGCCGCACGCACGACTGAAGATAATCGGCCGCCATGGCGGGGAGCAGTGGCCGTGCCTCCAGCGCCGCCGCAGAGTTGACGACATCGCGAGTGGCGTCGACCGCTTGGGCGAACTCGGGTGTACGGCTGGTGAGGATAAGCTGATCACCTTCGCCTAGTGACCGGTTCAACGCCGTCACGACATCAGCTCTAGCTGCAGCCGGCAGTTCGTCCAGACCGTCCAGCACCGGCATGATGCGGCCGCCTGCCGCCAGCGCGTGAAGGGCGTGCGCGAACCTAGCCGAGCGCAAGGCTGGATAGGCACGCGGCAGTTGGTCCTCTACCCATCCATGCAGTGTGGGAAATCGGGCGGTGTCCCAGCTGGCGATAGGCAGCAGCACCGGCACCGGCTCATCCGGGGTCCGGGTCTGCAGCAGCTTCAGCAGTAGTTGCACTGCCAGGGTTGTTTTACCGCTGCCAGCGTCGCCCACGATCACCAAGCGACGCCGCTGCGTATCGCGAAACCGGCGGGCCAGTTCGTCAATGTCACCACTGGAGGCCTCCCATTCCAGCGGTGGCAAGGCCTCCGTCCCGGTGCCCCGCACAGCAGCGCGGTCGATGGTGGCGGGGTGATCGGACAAACTCGCTCGTAGCTCCCAGCGGACGGGAATCGGACGACGGTTGTACAGCAATCGCAGGCGCGCTTCCTCCTCCCACTGCGCTTGAACCATCCTCGCCAGTTCCATAGCCACGTACTGCACGTCTACAAGTCCGGCTGCGGCGACGCCGTGGAGATGGATTTCACCCACGTAGGTTGGCGAATTGATGACGTCACGGCCTGCCGCGATGGAGGCCTCGCCAAAGGCGTGTACCTCCCTGTTGCCGGCCGGCCGGCCACCGCGACGCCGCTTCACTTCCCAGCCTGCTCTTCGCCAGTGACCTCCGTGTGACTACCTTCGACGTCTGAGCCGGCTGCGATCGCTCCGAGTCCGGGAGCGCTGACGCCTTCACGATGAACGCGGCGTGATCGCTGCGAGGAACCCGGCTGAGAGCGAACCACCTTGGTCGAGGAGTCGCGAACTGACCCGCCAGCGACAATCGACCCTTCCCCAGATGCCGACACCGATGATCCTGCGGACGGTTGGACCACGGTCAACCACCACTGCAGGCCCCCGCCAACCATCACAAGCGCCGCTGTCGCCGCCCACCACGCGACCGCCCAATGCTGAGTCAGCATTCCTGCCGTCACGTTCACCGCAGCCGCTGCTACCACGGCTCCTGCAGCGGCAACTCCTCGCTTTACCGCAGTTTCCACACAGCCTCCCACTGTACCAAACCCGGCATACCGGCGCATTCGCTAGTGGATCGTTTCCCCGGTTACCTGAGGAGCGGCTGACGATACCGGAGCAACTGAACAGCCACTATGTCACCAGACATCCGGCGTTCAGTTGTCGGAAGGCCGACATTGCAGTCGGTCCGCAATAGGATTGGGTACATCAACGATCACCGTGGTTCGGGAAAATGGTCGATGAGGGTGCCGACGAACCCGACCGCGAATCCCCGTCGTCGATGCCGGCCAGGAACCGGCGCGCGGTCAGGCGCCTGTCGCCGGTGGCGCGGGCGCCGCTGGTGTCCTGCGCCCACCATTCGGCGGCGGTGCGGCCGGCATCGGTGCCGGCGGCGCGCATCCGCTGCAGCGCGGCGGCCCAACCGGCAGTCTCGCCGACCGGATCGCCGGTGGGCGGCGGGGTGGTGGCGGGTGCGATGCGGTCGCCGTCGTCGAGGCACATCGACAGCGTCGAGCCGCTGTCCCAGGTGACCTCGACAATGTTGCGCCGCTGGTCGTGGCGGCGGACGGTGCCGGTGTCGCCGGGCCGCAACCGGGTGTACGGGTCGCTGGTGTGGACCAGGGCGACGCGCTGGCCGGGCTGGTAGGTCATGGTGCTCTCCGATCGGCCTGTGGATAGGCCGTCGTGGCCGTCGGCGCGGGTCCGCCGCCGGCCACTTCGGGTCAGGTCGAGGGCTGGTCAGCTGCGGTGGTCGCGGGGGCGCCAGGTCCACCTCGCCCGCGACGGCCGCCGCGAGTTCACCCGCGCCGACCCCGGTCCGATGCTCCGGACCCGACAGGGCACCCGCTCACCGTCGGGAGCTACCAGGTGTCCTGGGCGCCCTGCCCGTGCCCGCCCCCGCGCACCCATCGAGGCCACCACACCTGGACCTGCCGGTGCGGCGCACCGGTCTAGGGAGAGTCCTGCGGAGGGCGTCGAGTCGCGCGGCGTGGGCTGTTCGCTGAACGCGAACGCCGCTGCTATCGGTCGGTGGGTAGCAGCTCGACCGCGCGGCGCCGGTCGGCGCTGCCTCCGCGGGCGTTGATCGGGGCGCGGTGCTGGTCACAAGGTCGGTGGCGGACCCGAACTGGCAGCGTACGACGCCGTAGCCTGCGTGATCGTGTGCGGCTGCGGGTGTCCAGGTGACGGCGGGTCGAGGGTGGCATGGTGAACACCGCTGTAGGGCTGCTGGTGCTGGCTGGGGTGCTCGGCTTCGCGGTGGCCCGTCCCCGTGGGCTGCCGGAAGCGGCCGCCGCGCTGCCCGGCGCGGCCGTGGTGGTCGCCGCTGGCCTGGTGCCCTGGCACGAGGTACGGGCGGAGGTGGCGGCGCTCGCACCGACGGTCGGGTTCCTGGCCGCGGTGCTCGTGTTGGCGCACCTGGCCGACGAGCACGGCGTGTTCGCCTACGCCGGGACACTGGTCGGCGCGGCGAGCCGAGGCTCGCCGCAGCGGCTGCTCCGGCTGGTGTTCGTGCTGGCCTCGGTCGTGACCGCGGTGCTCAGCCTGGACGCCACCGTGGTGCTGTTGACCCCGATCGTGCTGGCCACCGCCACCGGAATCGGCGTGCGACCGAAACCGCACCTGTACGCGTGCGGGCACCTGGCCAACACCGGGTCGCTGCTGCTGCCGGTCTCGAACCTGACCAACCTGCTGGCCTTCACCGCCAGCGGCCTGGGCTTCACCCGGTTCGCCGCGCTGATGGTGCTGCCGTGGCTGGCGGTGATCACCGTCGAATACGTCATTTTCCGGCGGATGTTCGCCCTGGACCTCACCGCGACGGCACCGCCGCTGACACCGGCGAGACGGTCAGCGCACCCGCCGTGGTACGCGATCGGCGTACTGGTGGTGACTCTGGCAGGGTTCGCGCTGGCCGAACCCGTCGGGGTGCACCCGGCCTGGGTGGCGGCGGTCGGCGCCGCGGCGTTGGCCGTGCCGCGGCTCGCCCGCAAACCCCTGGGTGAGGCGGGCCGGCTGGTGCGGGCGGCGAACCTGCCGTTCTGCGCGTTCGTGTTCGGGTTGGGGGTGGTCGTGCAAGCGGTCCGCTCCGGCCCGGTCGGCGACCTGGTCGACCACCTCGTACCCGGCGATACCGGGCTGCTCGGCTTGCTCGCGGCGGCGCTGCTTGCCGCCGTGCTGGCGAACCTGGTCAACAACCTGCCCGCCACCCTGATGCTGGTGCCATTGGTGGCGCACTCACCGGGCCTGGTCCTCGCCGTGCTGATCGGGGTGAACATCGGCCCGAACCTGACCTACGTCGGCTCCCTGGCGACGCTGCTGTGGCGGCAGGTCCTGCACACCCGCGACCACTCGCCCGGCATCGGCGAGTTCCTGCGGCTGGGCATCGTGACGGTTCCCGCGTGTCTGCTGGTGGGAGTCGGCACACTGTGGGCAAGCCTGCACCTGGTCGGACTGCCCTAAACCAGCGTTGGGAGGTCGACGATGAAGATCGTCATCTGGGTGACCGAGGGCACCTGGACAGCCTGCGTGGACGCCGCCCGCGACCTGCCCGCCGACCACACCGTGCTGCTGCACGTCATCGACGCGGACAGCATCGAGGCGGCCGAGGGAGCGCGGGCCGGGCTGCTCGGGCGCGGCCTCGCCGACAACACGGCCACCACCGGCACGCTGACAGCGGCGCAGGCCCGGCTGCTCGACGCCGCCGAAGCCCGCCTCGGCCGCCCCACACAGCGCGAGGCCCGCCACGGGCGTCCCGAACGGGAGGTCGTCGCCGCCTGCACCACCGCGGACCTGCTCGTGCTGGCCCGCGACGGCGACCGCGGCCGGCTCGGGCCCCGCAGCATTGGCCCACACACCCGGTTCGTGATCGACCACGCGCCCTGCCGGGTGCTGCTGCTCTGGCCCGAACCGCCACCGGGCTTGGAGACCATGCCGCCGCCCCCGCATCGACCACGGCGAGCGTGAGCGCGCCACGAACGCGAACGCCAATGGGCCTTGGCGTTGTTTCGCTGGAAGCTGCGGGGTGGCCACCTACCTATCACCCGCCGCTGGCTCCGTCGTCGTAGCCCGCTGGACGGTCCGTACTCGGCGGCGAGGTGCGGGTCGAGGCGGTCGCGCCGCCAGCGATCGGGCCCCGGTAGAGCGACACCCCGCGCCAGGCGCGGGGCAGCCACCCGGGGTGGCCGCCGCGTTCACTAAACTCGCCCAAGCGATCTGACCAGAGCCACTGACATGGCTCCACATGCCCACCGATCCGCCAATGCAACAGCAACGATCCGGCGGAGTCTCGCGCCGCCACGACATCTCACGAGCCGCACGGGCATTGCGAGCCAGAGAGAACCCGGCGCGGGTTCGATGTCGGGAAACCGACCTGGCCGCGATCGGGTACGACACGAGCTGGCTATGCCTACACGCATGCGCACCCGGTAGCCGCCGATGACGAGGAAACACCCGACATCGGCGGCACCCACCGTCGCGACCGGCCGTTCCTGCCCTATCTGAACACTTGAAATAGTGATGGTCGAGATCACAGGAGCCGCGATCATGGTGTCGGTCGCCGCGGTCGGGTGGTCACGAACTATGAATCGCTCAACTGCGGCGTGCTGGCCTGTAGAAGAGCGTGCACGGAGATCGCGCCGTTCGAAGTGGCGCGGCCTCCGTGCACGTGTCCGTGCTCAGACGGGCTCGAGCGCCGCCGACGGGGGCGCCACGGAGGGTGACATGGGCTGGGTGCGACGTTCCAATATGGCTAGCGCCGCCGGGAGCAGAACACCGCGCACGATCGTTGCGTCGATGACGACGGCAACTGCCATGCCGACTCCCAGCATCTTGTACTCGATAGCGCTGAGTGTGACGAACACCGTGAATACGGCGGTCATGATGACGGCGGCGCTGGTGACGACGCCGGCGCTGGCGGCGATGCCGTCGACGATGGCGTCGCGGGGGTCGGCGGTGGTTGTCCTGCGTTCGCGGATCCGGCTGAGGATGAAGATGTGGTAGTCCATGCTGAGGCCGAACAGCATGACGAACATGAACAGCGGTAGCCAGCCGACCACACCGCCGTATGGGGTGAACGCGAGCACTGACGAGAAGTGCCCCTGCTGAAATACCCAGGTCAGTACGCCGTAGGCGGCGCCGATCGACAGCAGGTTGAGGACGATCGACGCGGTGGCAATGGCCAGCGAACGGAAGGCTGCTACCAGCAGCGCGAACGCCAGCACGAGCACGAACGCGAAGACGAAAGGAGTCCGGGCGGTCACGACAGACGTGAAGTCGTGGGCGACGGCGGTGCGACCGGCGACGGCGTAGTCGATGCCGTCGACTCCACCGAGAGTGGCGGGCAGCACGTCGCCGCGTAGCTCTTTCAACGCCCGGTTCGATGTGGGGTCGGTGCCCGAGCCGGCCAGCGGTACGCGTACCACCATCGCGTGGTCCACTTTGGTCCACGTGACCGGACCGGCGATGTGGCGCTGCAGGTTGTCGAGTGCGGTCTGCACGTCAGCGTTGTCGACGGCTTCACCGTCGACGTTCCAGATGACGACCCGCGCTGGGCTGGCCACGCCCGGGAACAATTCCTGCATCCGGGCCGCGGCGTCGACGGTGGGGACGCTTCGCGGCAGGCTGTCGGTGACGGAGGCGTCCTGCAACCTCATGCTGAGCGCGGGTAGCGCCACGACGACGAGGGCCAGCATCGCCGTTGCGCCCCAGAGCACAGGCCGGCGGACGACCGCCCGCGCGACCCCCGACCACAGCCGCGACCTGGTCGCTGTGGTGCGACGGCGGCCGAGCCAGGGCAGGCGGCCGGTGTCCACCCGCTTACCGAGCGCGGCTAGTTGCGCTGGCAGCACCGTCACCGACCCGGCCATGGCCAAGCCGACCACGAGCACCGCGCCGATGGTCAGCCCACGGAAGTTGTCGAGGCCGGTGAACAGCAGGCCAGCAAGGCACAGCATCACGGTCAGGCCGGAGACCACGACAGCGTGCCCGGACGTGCGCGCGGTGATGCGCAGCGCCTCGACGGTGTCGCGTCCGGCGGCCAGTTCCTCCCGAAACCGGCGCAGGTAGAACAGCGAATAGTCGATGCCTACCGCGACGCCGATGAGCAGCACCATCGAGGAGGTCGCGCTGTTGATCGGCACCCAGTGACCGACGACCTGCAACAGACCGAAGGTGCCGGCCACGGTGGTCGCCGCGAGCAGTAACGGGATGCCGGCGGCGACCAACGAGCCGAACACCACCAGCAAGATGACCACGGTCAGAGGCAGCGAGATGGCCTCGGAGCGCTTGAAGTCGTCCTGGATTCCCTGATCCACAGCCACCGCGAGGCTCCGGTCGCCCGCCTGCGCCACCAGCACCCGCGAATGGCGTCCGGCCACCTCGTTGACCGTCCGCACGGCGGCGTCGTAGCGAGTCCGCACCTCGCCGGCAACACCGTCGAACTGGAAAGAGACCAGAGCGGAGCGTCCGTCGGCAGAAACCAGTCGATCGCCACCCGGCTCAAAGGGTGAGCGGACGTCGTCGATGACAGTCCGCAACGACGTGACGAGGTCCTCGACCGCCGGACGGAGCAGGGCGTCGTCGTCCGCCTGCACCAGAACGTTCTCGACGATCGGCGGCTGGCCCTGCTGTTGCCTCAGCACGCGCTGCGCCTGGCCGGATTCGCCGGGATCGGTGGAGCGTGCCTCATCGCCCGGTATCAACGCGCCGGCCAAGACGGCCAAGACGACCAGGAGGAACCAGCTGCCAATCGCCATCTTCCTGTGCCGCACCGACCAACCGGCGACCCGTTCGGTCAGCGGACGCCCGGGCGGGTCACCCGAGGACCTGTTCATGCGCAGCATGAGATGCTGTCCTTTCCACGAAGGGGCATTGCGCGAGAAGCTCGCCTGCGGGCGAGGTGATGCTGCTTCCACCTGGGCCGTCGAGTTGGCGCTCGACGGCCCAGGGCCTTCTTCGAGCTACTCGACCTGCTTGAGAATCTGTTCGATCGAGCCCAGCCGGGCCTGCGTCTGCTCGGAACGCTGGACGAGGTCGGCGAGCAGGCGCTCGTTGGTCTCCTGTGTCCGCACCGCGGCCTCAGCGATCTTGCGGTACTCCGCCTCCCGTGAGAGGGCCGCCTTCGCCCGCCAGACGGCCGTCAACTGCGTGACCGCCACAACAATCACCGTGATCACCAGTGCGAACAGGCCGATCGCTCCGACGACCTCCGTCCAGTCCTGGCCGCTCACGACTGCGGTCCTTCGCCGGCACCGTCAGAAGCGGTGAGCGTCTCCGCGGCAGCTGCGAGCGCTTCTGGGGTGACTGTGAACATGAACTGGTTGACCTCGTAGAACTTCATCGCTTTCCCGTCCTCGGACAGTTCCAGGTGCGCCGACACCAGGCCAGCCGCCTCCAACTTGCGCAGGTGGACCTGCAGCAGCGCACGGCTGATACCCAGCTCCCGGGCGAGCTGGCTTACGTAGTTGCGCTCACGCACCAACGCCGCGACGACCCGCACCCGGTGCGGGTTAGCCAACGTGGCCATGACCCGCACCAGCTCGTCTCCGGTCGGAGCATCCGCGCTCATAACCGAACCCTGCACATGCCAATAGAAGCTAGCATGTGCCGCTCAAGGTTGCCATCCGATGGTTAGCATCTCGGGCCTGCCGCACCGATAGGTGACATCTGCGACGGCTTGCCCTGTGGGCGGGCTGGAAGGATGTCGCCGTGCCCAAGCCCTACCCCGTGAGTTTCGTGATGACGTGGTGCGTGTCGCTCGTGACCGCGAGGCGGGAGTGACCATCGAGCAGATCGCGAAGGACTTCGAGGTACACCCGATGACATTGTTCAAGTGGCTGCGCCAGGCCGACGTCGACGCCGGTGCCACGCCCGAGACGGCCAGCAGCGAGTCGGCCGAGCTACGCGAGGCGCGTAAGCGCATCAGGTTGTTGGAGCAGGAGAACGAGGTCCTGCGCCGGGCGGCTGCCTACTTGTCGCAGGCGCATCTGCCGGGAAGAGGCTCTACCCGCTCGTGAGCGAGCTGGCCGCTGACGGGATCCCCGTGGCGGTGACGTGCCGGGTGTGGAACATCGCTCGTCAGCCCTACTACCGGTGGCTGACCCGACCAGTCACGACCGCAGACCTCGTGACGGCGTGGCGACGGATCGGCTACACCCTTGTCGACACCTTCAACCAGAACGGCTCGTCGATCGGGGGCGGCAGCAGCCCGTCCAGTACCTCCGGTGATCGTCTGACCGTGAGCAGGGGGGGGCGGCCATCGCCTCGGCGGCCGCCCCCCTGCTCGTTGTCGACGTCTGTTCTGGGTGCTACGAGACCTGGCCGGCACGGTCGACGATGGTAACGCTCAAGATCACCTGTGAGCGGACTGGCCCACGACTCTCGTCCTTTGGTACGACCTGCCAGCCGAGAAACCGGTACGTCTGTGGCTCGAAGATGAGGTCGTACCGGTCGGTGTTTCCCACGAGGGACACTGCGGTGCCGGAGCGGCCTGCAGCGTCCGTCATGGACCGAGAGGCCACTACTCCGGGGATCTTCGTCGCCGCCTCGTACAGGGCGGCCCGTGACTGTGCGGGCGGGTATCCGCGGATCAGCTCTCCCACGTTGGCGAAGGTCTCTTCGTCGCTCGCCGTGGTGCGGCCATTCATCCGCCGCAGATAGTTGAGCATGCTGGTGGCGTCGGTCGGCAGATTTTTCAGATAGGCCGGGGTTGGCGTGCACGGCCGGGTGGAGTTCAGCAGGCTGCACCCGCTCGTCCCATGTCAGTCCTTCGATACCTGCCGGCTCTCACCCATGTATCGCCACTTAGCCCACTTCGAGTTCACGCCGAAAGTCCCATCACCGAGGCGGCGAGGCACAGCGATCTGGGCGAGCTGGAGGGTCAGGAGAGATACAGCTGTTCCAACCTGCGTTCGTGCAGCTCATCGGGCCGCTCCCCTGATCCAACGAATGTTCTGGGAGTCCAACCACCGAACGACTGGTCGCATCTCATGGGCCGACGCTCCGCCTGGCAGCTACGTCTACCTATCGGTCCTCGGGTCACCGTCCGCTAATCAAAGATCCGCGCAACGACGGCGGCCTGTTCGGCGGGCCGGCGCGGAAGTAGCGGGCGGTCGTGTCGAGAGAGGCATGGCCAAACAGGGCTTGGACCTGGGCGGGGTCGGCGCCTCGCCACCGGACCTACCTCCGGGGGTGCCCACGCTGGTGGGCCCCTGAGGCGATCTCCCGCCTGTACGCACTATGGCGGGCCCTGGGAAACACTGCGGGTGTCCGACCCGCAGACCGGCATGAGCATCTGGTGGCGCGACCACCTCGACCCCCACCTCGCCGCGCTCGCCGCGAGTACGGGCCCTTCAGCCGGTGCAGCCCAGACAAGCAGACAGAACCCAAATCCCTGCCTGTCGAGCCGGCACCGGCAGAAGTCCTCGCCCAGCTCCCCGACGTCGACGCGCTCTGATTCCGTGTCATCACGCGTCCAGGTCGGGGCCACGCATCTGATCGCTGTTCATGAAACACCCGTGATCCCGGCGACGCCCGGCTGATGATCAGAGCGTGTGGGAGCGGGTCGACGTGCCTGCCGTCGGCGGCCCGGTCGACGGCCGGAACCTACTGGTGCCCCTCGACGACGAGGGTGTACCACCCCCGGTGATCAACCAGTCTTGGTTATGGGTCGAGTACGGCGGTGAACTGCTGGACGCCGACGTTGACGGCGCGTACGAGCTGGAACCGGTCGCCGGTGCTGGTCCGCCGTGGCTGTACATCTGGGTTCCCAGCCAGCAGACCAACCCTCGGTGAACAGCACGCCACGACAACCGACTGGACCGGGCGCGCCCATAGGATCAAGTAGTTCGATATTTCGCCGCCGTTCCCGCTGCTACGGGCAGTGCCACATGGGCGGGGACGACCACGAGACAAGGAGTAGCAGATGAAACTCACCGCAGTCGCACGCCGGGCGGCGTTCACCGTGGCCCTCAGCCTACCGCTGCTGGCCGGGCCGGTCCTGGCCGCCAGCCCGGCGACCGCGCAGTCCGCCCCGCAGATCGCGACCGCCCCAGGCCCGGGCGGCAACACGGATGGTACCGCCCCGGCACCACGGATCTCCGCTGGCGACCGAGCCGACACCGGCCCCGCGATGGCACCGCGCTGCGGCTGGCTGCCCGGCGCCTACGAGCCGTACAACGTCGGCTTCTCGGGCGCCGGCATCCGCCTGCGCAGCGGCCCGTCGACGACCTGCACCGTGCTGGGCCTAGGCTACGCGGGCCAAAGCGCGACCCTGCGGTGCGGCGCGGTGGGTGACGACGGGTGGGGCTGGTACTACGTCAGGAACAACAGCACCGGCGTCACCGGCTTCGTCCGGGGTGACGGCCTGACGGGCGTACCGATCTCCACCCTGGCGTGCTGACGCCCAGAGTCGGCCGGCACCAATCTCCGGGCCGCGTCGGGCACCCGTCCGACGCGGCCCGCCGCCCGCCCGAGCCGACGGCTCAAGCAGCTCACGCCGCGCCCAGGCGAACCTGGCCGGCAACCCGGCCACAGTACGGACAGATCAGCACAGACCCGCCCCCAGCGAGGTGGATCCGGGCCCACGAATGGGGCAGATCCAGCCGCCGCCGCGCAGCGTCGGTGTCAGTCCGGGGGTTGACCAGGCGCTTCTCGGAAAACAATCAACCGAGGGTCTACGGCTTCACGCCGAAGAAGTAGACCGCCCGCACGGCGTTGCGTATCACCAGGGATACGTGCGTGTCGTCGTCGTACTCGTGCCTCACTCACTTGTTCGGAGCATCCGACCAATGAGCAAGGCATGGGAGGAGGGACTCGTTAGCTGTTGTGGGGCACAAGGTTGACGACACGCGCCCAGGCGGAACCCGGTTGCGTGGTGACCGGCGGGTTTGAGTAGTGTTTGCGCCATGTCGAGCCCTGAGGCATCCAAGGTGGGGGCTTTCGGTCACGCCGTCAGCCCCCTGAACCACTGAGTTCATAGCCCGCTTCCCAGCAGCCTTCGCTGCATGGGCATTGCGCGCATCCTTGGGCGCTGGCCGCGGTGACGAGACGTCTCCTCGTTCTCTCTCACCTCGGAGTTCTTGATGCCTCTGCCGCTGTACCTGCTTGCCGTGGCGGTCTTCGCCATGGGCACTTCGGAGTTCATGCTTGCCGGCTTGGTGCCGGACATCGCCACTAGCCTCGACGTGTCGGTCGGGGCCGCCGGGCTTCTGACCTCGGCGTTCGCTGTCGGGATGATCTTCGGCGCGCCGCTGATGGCGGCGCTTGCGCGCTGGTGGCCTGTCCGGGCCAGCCTGCTGTGCTTCGTGCTGGTTTTCGCCGTAGCCCACGTCGTAGGCGCTCTCACGATGAGTTTCGCGGTTCTGCTTATTACCCGGGTGATCGCCGCCCTGGCCAACGCGGGCTTCCTTGCTGTGGCACTGAGCACGGCGGCCACGCTCGTCGCATCTGACCAGAAAGGGCGCGCGCTGGCGGTGCTGCTCTCGGGTACGACGGTGGCCACCATCGCTGGAGTTCCCGGCGGCGCAGTCCTCGGCACGGTGCTCAGCTGGCGGGCAACCTTCTGGGCGATCGCACTGCTCTGTCTTCCCGCTGCCTTCGGCGTCATGAAGGGCATCCCGGCCCGTGCCGGAAAGACCCCTCGGGACACTCCGGTTGGCTCGTCTCTTCGCCACGAGATTGCCCAGCTCACGATGCCCAGGCTGGTCCTGGTCATGCTGCTCGGTGCCCTCGTCAACGCTGCCACCTTCGCCACATTCACCTTCCTAGCACCGATCGTGACTGACACCGCCGGCCTGGGCGAGCTGTGGGTCTCGGTCGTGCTGGTGCTCTTTGGTATTGGGTCCTTCCTCGGCGTCACCCTCGCGGGACGGCTCTCCGATCAGCGTCCCGGCATCGTGATCGCAGTCGGTGGCCCGTTGTTGTTGCTCGGCTGGGTCGCGTTGGCGACCCTCGCTGCCCAGCCGGTGGCGCTTCTGCTCCTCGTATTCGTGCAGGGCACGCTTTCCTTCGCGTTGGGCGGCACCCTGATCGCCAGGGTGCTCTACGAGGCAGCAGGCGCCCCCACCATGGGAGGGTCGTATGCGACCGCGGCGCTCAACATCGGTGCCGCTGGCGGCCCCGTCGTTGCAGCAGCGGCCCTCGGGGCCGATGCCGGCGACCTTGGCCCGGTGTGGGTCAGCGGCCTCCTGGTCACGGTCGCACTGCTCATCGCCCTGCCGCTCCGGCGATTCATCGCACCCCGCGTCGGTCAGGCGATTCGATGAGCCACGCGAACGCTCCGTTTTGTGTCGAGGGACGGCGGCGACTCATCGAGCGCTGCCGAACCGCCCAATCGCTCATGTCGCCGCCGAGATGGGGATCTCGCGGGCCTGCGCCAGCAAGTGGGTCAATCGCTGGCGACGCCACAATGAAGTCGGACTCCCATGAACGCGATCTCAGCCAACCTGTACTTCGTGCGCCGCTACCCCGATGGCTGGCGCCTGACGCAGGCGCTCTCGCGCTCCGACGGCTCTCTGGCCGAAGCCGACAACGAAGCGCGGGCCTGGGCCAACGGAGTGATAGTTCGCCCCACTCCGGGTTCGACGTTCGCTGTGCCCGGCGCGACGCGCACGAGCCAGTCACTGACGGGAGCACCCCGTGACCGACGCCGACCACACAGCACCCCACCCCGACCGGTCCATCGGGCGGTTGCGGGCGTTCCTCGGGCAGTTCGGGACGTGGCGAGGCCCCGACCCCTAACACGGGCGGGCCGGGGCCCTGCTATTCAGGTAGGTCAGATGCAGACGTCCGTGCCGTACGTGTAGCAAATCCAATCCTTGTATGCGGCACCGCCGCCCGACGGCACCCTCGTCGACCCGTAGTAGGTGCGCGCCCAACTCGCCGGGCTGCCACCACAGCCGACCGCCACACTCACGCTGGTCGCGCCTGACGGGATCGCCTTCGAATAGTTGGCGATCATCGGGTCGGAGGTCGCCGTCCACGACGCCCAGCCGTTACCGCCCGCGTTGGTGGACACCCACATGCCGACCACCCTGCCCTGCGAGTTCGCGCCGCAGGTGATCCGGCCGCTGATCGTGGTGGCAGCTGCGGCTGGCGACGCTGTCGCGGCGACGGTGCCTGCGGTGGCGAGGAGCATCGCGGCGGCGGCGGTGGCTGGTTTCCACGTGCTGGCTCTGCGCATGGTGCCTCCCGGTGTGTTGGCCGCCTGATGCGGCCCCCGCCTGGGCAAACTACGGGGCGAGTCTCGGGGCCACTGTCGGCGATCCGATATGGGTGTGTAACGGCTCGGCCATCGACGCCCGTTAGTCTGCATACGTCTCACCCCGAACCCGGCCAGCAGGCGTCGTTGCCGTCGCACGTCATGGGAGCTCTCAAGCTGCGGCATCTACGAGGCCGGCTTCGTTCCTGGCTTGTTGGAAGCATTCCTCGATCGCCCACCGGGTGCTGGCGCTGCGGACCAGGTCGACCAGACGGGTGCGGCGGGGTCCGTAGCAGATGTGGTAGGCGATCTCTTTGGTGGTGATGCTGCGCCGGCGAGCAGCCAGTGTTGACGGCTTGTCACCTGCCCCCTGATGCCGCCCGTCGTCGTCGAATCTGGTCGATCTGCTCGGCGGGTGCAGCCGTGGGCGTGTGTGGGGCTTCTTCGCTCCGGCCTGGTCGCGGGTGACGGGCTGTTGTCGCAGCCTGCGGGAGTGCGGGTTGGCGATCTTGCCGTCGGCGTCCGGGACGCACGTCTCGTCCCAGGACTCGGGCACGAACAGCCGCCAGTTCAGCACCGCTGACGCTGTGTCAGTCGCGGCGTGGACACTGACGCCGATCTGGCAGTTGGCGACCTTGCCGAGGGTGCCGGAGTACTGCCGGGCCACACACGCCGAGGCCTTGCCGTCCTTGGGGAACCCGGTGTCGTCGACCACCCACACCTGCGGACCCACTGCCCCAACAGCAGCTACCGCCACCCGTCGCCGCACACCGGCCACATTTCAGGTCGACGAAGTCAGGAACCGCTGCAACTGCTGGTGATCCACCCCGAGACGCTGCGCCATCGGCTGCATCGACTTACGCCGGCCATCCAGCATCAACCCGCGCAGATACCGCGGACCAGTCACCCGCTGATCCGACCGCGGCAACCCCGCGAACTCCTCCAGCCGCACCCGCACCCGGGCAGCCCTTCTCGTCCATGCCCTCTGGGCTGGTCCTTCGCCTTCGACGGTCGCCTCGTGGTGACCCTCGGCGGCCGGGTGGTCACCCCGTAACCGCGGACCGACCACGTGTCGACCCACCCCGGTCAGGGCGGCTCCGGCGTGACCAGGAAACAGCCGGAGACGCCCTGACTCGGCCGGCAGGCCGGCGACCACCACCCCGCCGCCGACGGGCCCTCAGATGGCGGACGCCGCACTGACCTTCCAGGCGCCCCCGTCGGGCACCAGCGTGAGCAGCACCCGGTTCTGGTCCACCTTCTCGCCGGCGGTGTTGACGTTGCGCCGGTACTGGTTCATGTAGACCAGCAGCTCCACCCGGTCCGCCGTGGCGCTCACCACCCCCGTCGCGGAGACCTCCGCCAGCACCACCGCCTGCTGCTTGACGGCGGTCTGCTTGAGCGTCGCCGTGGTCTGGGCGTACTCCCGGGCGAAGGGCCCGGTGACGAAGCTGCGGCCGTTCGCGACGCTGTCGTCGAAGGTGCGGTGGTCGTAGGAGAAGATCGCCTTGGCGGCGGCGGGGGCGGTAGCCAGCACCTGCCGGACGGCGGCGTCCCGCCGCTCGGCGCCGCGGTCGCCGTGCCAGCCCAGGCCGGCGACGGCCGCCGCCAGCAGGATCGCCGTGACCAACGCCGGGATCGGCCGGACGCGGCGGAGGTCGGGCCGCCAGCGGGCCGGGTCGAGAGTACGCATCGATTCTCCTTGATCGAAGGTGGGCGTCAACCGACGAACTGCAGGCGGGACACCAGCCACTGACCCGACTCCGGTTCATGGACCAGGTCCATCTGGATCCGGTAGTGCGACGGCCGCCCCTCCGGGGCCTTGACGTTTCTCACCGTCGCGTCCACGGCGACCAGGACCACAGCCCGGCGGCGGTCTCCGGAGACCATTCCCGCCCGCAGTACCGACCCCTGTGACTCCACCTTGTTCTCCACCACGGCCGCCCGGACCTGCGACTGGCCCCGGGCGAACTCCTCCTTGAAGTCGCCCGTCGCCCCGGCGGAGATCCGTTGCAGGTCCCGGTCGACGCTCGCCGCGCTGACCGAGACGAAGTTGACGGCGACCTGCTTGGCCGCGGCGAGCGCCCCCTGGCGCGCCTCCTCCACCGCCCGGTCGGCGTACCAGCGGTGGCCGTACACGACAGCGGCGGCCAGGGTGGCGGCGAGCGCGACCGCCAGCATGCCCACCAGCGCCCGGCCGGCCGGCGACCCGGCTCGACGCCCGTCGCCGGTGGCGGTGTCCGGATCGGCGGCAGGCTTGACGACACCGGGACGGCGGCCGTCACGCGGCAGGCCATCGACCGGTTCCCGGTCCTCGACACGGCCGCCATCACACGGCAGATCCTCAACCGGTTCCCGGTCCTCGACCTCGATGGGCGCCTCGACCGGTTCCCGGTCGAGGCGCCGCAGCACGTCCTCGATGGCCGTCGCCCGGTTCACCGGCCGGCTGACGAGCCGCCGGCGGGCCGGCCTGCCGGGCACCGCGAGCTTCGCACCCCTGATCACCTTCAGCCTGCCGTCCCTGGGTGTCTGCACGACATCCTCCTCCCCACCACCGGTCACGGGGTCACCCCGGCCAGCAGCAACTGCTTCCACGACTGGTCCCCGGCGGTCCGGTACTGGCCGCCCGTCCCGCCGAACTGCAGGGGCCGGCCGTCGCTGCCGAGCACCAGCCCGGTCACCGGGTCGTAGCCGGCCGTGCCGGCCCCCGCCCGGGACGCGCCGCCCGTGAAGGCCGGCTCGGCCCCCGAGGGCCGCGGCGCGTTCGCGGCGCCGCGTACGCCGGCGCCGGCCGCGCGGTCCGCCGCGCTGCACCCCCGTTCGGGGCTCCGGTACACGCACGCCGGCGGGTCGTTGGCGTTCAGGACCAGGCCCAGGTGTGCCGTACCGTCGCCCGGGGTGACCGTGAACCCGCCGGCGACGGTGATCGGGTAGACCACCAGCAACTGTTCGATGCCGGGCAGCCGCCGGGCGGCGATGCCGTTGACGGTGATCAGGTTGCCGAGCAGGGTGCCCACGGTCGGTTCCAGCCCGCGCAGCAGCGCCACCAGTTCCTGCCCGGCTGGCGGACCGGCGGCGAGCAGGCGGCGCAGGTCGGGGTCGGCGGCCCGGACGGCGGCGGCGAGCTGGGCCAGCCCGGCCGCCCACCGCCGCAGCGCCTCCGCCGACTCGGCCTGGGTGGCGAGGACGGTCCGGGCGTCCTCGATCAGTGTGAGGGTCTCGGGCAGAGCCTCGGTCGCGTCGGCGAGCAGCGCGTCACCGGCATCGAGGATCCGCGCCAGCGCCTGCTCGTTGCCGGCGAAGGCGGTGCCCAGCTCGGTGACCAGCACCGCCAGATCGTCCGGCCCGACCGACCGGACCAGCGCGTCCAGGTTGGACAGCAGCACCTCGGGGGCGAGCGGGACGCCCGTGCGGTCGGCCGGGATCACCGCACCGGCGCGCAGGTACGGCCCGACGTCGCGGTCCGGGCGCAGATCCACGTACTGCTCCCCGACGGCGGAACGCTGGGCGATCACGGCGCGCAACTGCGCCGGCACCCGTACGCCCCGCTGGATCCGCAGGTCGGCGCGGACGCCGTCGCCGCGCAGGGTGACCGCGGTGACCCGGCCGACGGGCACGCCGCGGTAGGTGACCGGGGCGTGCGGGAAGATGCCGCCGGCGCGGGCCAGGTCGAGGTGGACGACGTACCCGCCGCCGAGCAGCCGGTCGCCGAGACCGACGTATCGCACCCCCACGTAGGTGACGCCGAGCAGGCTCACCACGACGAAGACGAAAACCTTGAGTTTCGTGCCACGCCCGATCACGGCAGCAAGCCCCCTTTCAGGACGTCGGTCAGGTCACCGGTCTGGCCGGTGATCGCCCCGGTCACCGGCAGCACGCACTGCCCCGACAGCACCGTGCCGGACGGCAGCTCGGTTCCGGCGGGGAACGCGGTGCCGGGGGGCACCAGCCCCTTCGGCAGGATCAGGCCGTCCACCGGCACCGGCGAGCCGGGCTTGAGCAGCACGCATCCCTCGGGCAGCCGGCAGTCCTTCGGTGGCGTCCAGGTCGCCGGGAAATTCTTCGGATCGGGCAGGCACCCGGTCAGTGGCAGGTCGGGCAGGGGCAGCGGGCCGGCGTCCGGCCGGGGCCCGCCCGGGCCACCCGGCCGGGACGCGCCGGACTTGGGCGGGCGTGCCGTGGCGGGCGGTGCGGGCGCCGCAGCGACCAGGTTGGCCAGGATGCCGGCGGCGTCGAGGTCGGCGGTGACGGAGAGGTTGACGAAGTCGCCGACGATCGCCCCGGTCACGTTCGGCGGGAACGGGAAGGACAGCATGAAGTCCAGGGACTTCGGCAGGTCGTCGCCGGCGCGGACGAGCTGCTCCAGGATCGGTTGCAGCGCCCGTACGCTGGCCAGGGTGTCGTCGCGGCTGCGCTCCACGACGCGGGTGCCGACCCGGCCGAGCTCACCGAGCGCGGTCAGCGCGCTGGTCAGCTGGGCGCGCTGGCTGGCCAGCACGGTCATCCCGGGGGCGAGGGAGTCGACCGCGTCGCCGACCACCTGCCGTTGCCGGGCCAGCCGGCCGGTGAGCCGGTCGAGCGCCTCGACGGCCCGGACGATGTCGCTCTTCTGCCGCTCCAGCCCGCCGATGAAGGTGTCGAGCTGGCGCAGCGCGTCGCGGACCGCGGGCTCGCGGCCGTCCAGTGCCGCCGCCAGTTCCTGGTTGATGGTGCGCAGCTGCGCCAGTCCACCGCCGTTGAGCAGCAGCCCGAGGGCGGCGAGCACCTCCTCGACCTCCGCCCCGCGACTGGTACGGACCAGCGGGATGACGTCACCGTCGGCGAGCCGGCCGCGCGCCGGTTCGGTGGGCGGCGCGGCCACCGTCACGTACTTCTCGCCGAGCAGGCTGCTCTGCCGGACGGCGGCGGTGGCGTTGGCCGGCAGACGGACCTCGCGGTCGATGCGCAGGGTCACCCGCGCCGTCCAGCCGGCCAGCGAGATCCTCTCGACGCTGCCCACGGTCACGTCGTCGACCTTGACGGCGGCCTGCGGCACCAGGTCGAGTACGTCGCTGAACTCGACGGTGACCCGGTATCCGGCGCCGGCCGGCTCGCCACCGGGCAGTGGCAGGTCGGTCACCTCCGGCAGGCCGCACCCGGCGGGCAGTAGCGCCGCGACCAGGACGCCGGCCGCCAGCTGGCGCATCCGGGCGATCATGCCGGCCCCCGCAGGATGCCGCCGAGGGTGAGGTCGGGGGCGATGTCGGGGCCGCCCGACGCCGCATCGGCGGCCGGCCCTCCGGGAGAGGGGGCTCCCGGTGGGACCGGACCGGTCGCCGGGGCGCCGGGCGGCAGCTTGAGCAGCCTCCGCAGCTGATCGGTCATGGGCAGGCCGCGTGCGTGCAGGGTCTGCGCGAGCGCGCGGCACGTCTCGGGCACCCGTGTCGCCGGCAGCTGGTCCACCATCAGAGAGCAGACGAACCCGGCCGGGTCGTACGGGCCGGTCGCGTTGTTTCGGGTGTCGAGCGTGCCGGAGCGGGGGTTGTAGGCCAGGGCGAGGTTGCTCACGGTCAGCGGCGCGACGTCGAGGATCTCGATGACCGCCCGCTGCTGGCGGACCAGCACCCCGGTGATGTCGGCGAGCGCCGCGACGTCGGCGGTGAGCACCTCGCGGTTCTGGCGCACGAACGCGGTGACGTCGGCCAGGGCGACCGAGAGGTTGCGCAACGCGGCGGTCAGTTCGTCGCCCTCGCCGGCGAGCTGCTGCGCCACGTCGGCCAGTTGCTGGTTGAACGCGCGGACCTGCTGGTCACTGCGGGCCAGGGTGGTGGTGAACCGTTGCAGGTTGGCGACCGAACCGAACAGGTCCTGCCGGCCGTCGGCGACGGTGGCGAGCGCCCGGGACAGCCCGTCGAGGGCGTCGCGAAGATTGTCGCCGTTGCCCTCCAGGTTGGCTCGTCCCGTGGCGACCAGGTCGGACAGGGCGCCGTCGGCGTTGGCCCCCTTCGGCCCGAGCGCCCGGTTGAACTCGTCCAACGCCCGGTAGATGTCGTCGATCTCCATCGGAACGGCGGTCCGGGAGACCGGAATCTCCGCTCCGTCGGCCAGCGCCGGCCCGCCGGAGTACGCGGGGGTCAGCTGCACGTAACGGTCGCTGACCACGCTGGGCGGAACGATCAGCGCCTGCGCGTCGGCGGGCACGCCCACCTCCGGGTCGTAGCGCATGGTGACCCGCACGGTGGCGCCCTGCGGCGTCACGGCGGTCACCTCCCCGACGCGGACGCCGAGCACCCGCACGTCGGATCCGGGGTACACGCCGACGGCGCGGGTGAAGTGGGCGACCAGCTGCCGTTGCGGGGTCTCGGGGCGGAGGACCACCACCGTGGCGGCGACGGCGGTCAACAGGACGGTCGCGGCGGCGACCGGACGCCGCCACCGCAGGATCCGGCCGGGCATCATCGTCCTCCCGTCGTTGGCTGGAACGGCTGCACCATCCCGTGCACGTACGAGTCGAACCACCGGCCGTTGCCGACCACGTTGGCGAACGCGGTCACGAACGGCGCCATCCGTTCGATGGTCAGCTCCAGGTCGTCCCGGTTGCGTTGCAACACGGCGATCACCTCACGCAGCTTGTTCAGGGCAGGGGTGAGCGTGGCGCGGTTGTCAGCGACCAGGCCGGACAGCTGGGTGGCGAGGTCGCTGGTGCCGACGAGCAGCTTGTGGATGGCGTCCCGGCGGCGGCTCACCTCGGCCAGCAGCGCCTCGCCGTCGGTGACCAGCCTGCGGAACTCCTCGTCGCGGGTGGCGAGCACCCCGGTGACCTTCCGGGCCCGGGCCAGCAGGGACCGCAGTTCGGCGTCGCGCTCGGCGACGGTCCGGGACAGCCGGGACAGCCCGCCCAGCGCGGAGCCGACGCTGGCCGGGGTGTCGGCGAACGTCTCGGACAGGGTGGCGAACGCGGCGGCGAGCTGCTCGGTGTCGACCCGGTCGAGGGTGTCGGCGAGCCCGGTGACGGCCTGCAACACGTCGAACGGGGCGGCGGTGCGCTCCAGCGGGATCAGCGCGCCCTCGGGCAGCCGTCCCCCGCCGGAGGGAGACAGGGCGAGGTACTTCTGGCCGAGCACGGTTTTGATCCGGATGGTCGCACCGGTCTGGTCGCCGAGGCGTACGCCGTCGTCGTCGACCCGGAAGCGGACCCGCACGAACGTGCCGCCGTCGCGGGCGAGTTCCACGGTGGTCACCTTGCCGACCCGTACGCCGGCGACCCGCACCTCGTTGCCGACGGCCAAACCGCTGGCGTCGTGGAAGGCAGCCTGGTACGCGCGACCGGTCAGCCCCGCGAGCCGGTCGAGCTGAAAGGCGCCGAGCAGCACGGCGACGATCACGGTCAGCCCGACGGCGCCGGTGACCACGGGATTGCGTTCGCTGAACGGTTTCATCGGCTGCCTCCGCCGGCGCAGCGGGCGGCCGGTGCGCTGAACGTCACGGGGTTGAGCGTCTGGCCGGCGGCCGTCACCTGGCCGTCGAAGTCGCAGAGGTAGAAGTTGAACCAGGATCCGTAGGAGGCGACCCGGGTCAGCGCCTCGTACCGCTGCGGTAGCCGGCCGAGGGTGCCCTCGATGACCGCCGAGTTGCGGTCGAGGGTGCCGGCGAGCTGGTCCAGGGCCCGCACGTCCGCGGCCAGTGGCGGCCGCACCTCCGCCAGCAGTGACGAGGTCGCGGCGGTGAGGTCGCCGATGTTGACCAGCGCCTGGCCGATGGCCTTCCGGTCGGCGGCCAGCCCGGAGACGAACTCCTGCAACTGCCGGATCGTCCGGTCGAGGTCACGGTCGCGCGTGGCCAGGGTCGCCAGGACGTCGTTGAGGTTGGTGATCACCCGGCCGATGACGGCGTCCCGGTCGGCGAGGGTGTTGGTCAGCGACGCCGTGCGGCTCAGCAGGCTGCTGACCGTGCCGCCCTCGCCCTGGAGCACCTGGATGATCTCGTAGGCGAGCTTGTTGACGTCGTCCGGGTCGAGCGCGGCGAACAGTGGCCGGAATCCGTTGAACAGCGCGGTCAGGTCCAGCGCCGGGGTGGTCTGGCCGACCGGAATGAGCCCGTCCGGCCGCAGCGGGCGCCGGTCTCCCGGTCCCTCGCTCAGCGCCAGGTAGCGCTGGCCGACGAGGTTCCGGTAGCGGATCTTGGCGCGGACGCTGGTGACCAGGGGCACCTCGTCGCGGACGGTGAAGGCCACCTCGGCGACCGTGTTGTCGACCACCCGGATGTCGCTGACCTGGCCGACCCGCACCCCGGCGATGCGCACGTCGTCGCCGGGCAGCAGCCCGGTGACGTCGGTGAACCGGGCCCGGTAGGTGACACCGCCGGCAGGAAAGGCGCCGAGGGTCTGCGCGAGCAGCCCGGTCAGCAGCAGCGTCACGGCGGCGAAGATGGCCAGCTTGACCAGCGGCGCGATCGTCTTCTGGCTCATCGCGCGTGCACCACCGCGCCGCGCAGCAGCGGCCCCCACAGCAGCACCGCGATGTCGGGCACCTCCGCCGGCGGGGTGCCGGTGAGGGCACCCACGAGGGGCTTGACCAGGGCCCGTTCCTCGCTGGTGGCGGCCCGGCCCATCTCCGGGGAGGCGCCGACGGGCGCGGCCGGCACGCCGACGGGCAGCCTCGGGCGGTGACGCTCGCCGGAGTAGTCGTAGCCGTCGTCGACCGGAACCTCCGGGGCCGTTCCGGCGGGCCGGGGGAGGCCACGGCAGTTCGGCCCGTCGTCGGCGCCGTAGACCGGCTCGTCGCGGCCCCGCTCGTACCTGCCACCGTCGCGGGTGACCTCCAGGGTGATGTGCATCCGGCCGCCGGCGAACACCTCCTCCACCCGGGGTTGCAGGGCGACCAGGCCGCTCATCAGGCACGGGTACTCGGGGGCGTAGACGGCGAGCAGTTCGAGCACCGGCCGGCTCACCGCGCCCAGCCGGATGAGCTGGTCGCCGTGCCGGTCGAGGAAACCCCGGGTGACGTCGGCCGCTCCGGTGGTCGTGGCGAGGAACGCCGCCAGTTGGGTGCGCTGGTCGGCGACGGTGCGGGCGGTGACCGTGACGTCGCGCAGCAACGCCAGCAGGTCGGGCAGCGCCGCGTCGTAGCTGTCCAGCACTATCGCCAGCGTGCGGATGTCCTCGGCGATCGCCGGCATCGCCGGGTTGAGTTGCTTGAGGTACGCGTCGAGTGCGGCCAGGTTCGCGCCGAGCTGGTCGCCCCGCCCTTCCAGGGCGGTCGCCAGGGCGGCCAGCGTGGTGGCCAGCTGATCGGGGCGGATGGCCTGCAGCAGGGGCAGCGCCTCGTCGAGTACCCGTTCCAGCTCGACGGCGGTGCGGCTGCGGTCCTGGGTGATCACGGCGCCGTCGCGGATCGGCCCGGCGGTGCTGGCCGGCGGCGGGACGAGCTCGACGTAGCGTTCGCCGAAGAGCGTCTTGGGTAGCAGCTGGGCGGTCGTGTCGGCGGGGATCCGGGCGGTCGACGCCGGGTCGATGGCGAGCCGGAGGACAACCCCGGCACCGTCGCTGCGCACCGAACGGACGTCGCCGACGCGCACGCCGCGTACCTTGACGTCGGCGCCGTCGCTGAGCTGCAGCCCGGCGCGGTCGGCGTGCA
Source organism: Micromonospora sp. KC723 (assembly GCF_004348595.1). Taxonomy (GTDB): domain Bacteria; phylum Actinomycetota; class Actinomycetes; order Mycobacteriales; family Micromonosporaceae; genus Micromonospora. The sequence continues at coordinate 19,402 of NZ_SMKD01000014.1, read as the reverse complement.
GGGTGACCCAGGCGACCGGGGTGAACGCCCGTTGGTACTGCAGCACGGAGGCGGTCAGCGCCGCGGTCAGCACGACGATGAAGACGACACCGAGGACCCGATTTTTCATGTCACCCCGCGATCCGGACGGTGGTGGTCGCTCCCCAGATGGCCAGCGACAGGAAGAAGTCGACGATGTTGACGGCCACGATGGCCAGCCGGACGGCCCGCCCGACCGCGACGCCGACGCCCGCGGGCCCGCCGCTGGCGGTGTAGCCGTAGTAGCAGTGGACGAGCACCACGATCAGACTGAAGACCAGCACCTTGCCGAAGGACCAGAGAACGTCGCCGGGCGGTAGGAAGAGGTGGAAGTAGTAGTCGTAGGTGCCGGCCGACTGCCCGAAGTAGCCGACGGCGATGGTGCGGGTGGCCAGGTAGCTGGAGAGCAGGCCGATCACGTACAGCGGGATCACCGCGATGAACCCGGCGATCATCCGGGTGGTGACCAGGAACGGTAGCGATGGCACGGCCATCACCTCCAGGGCGTCCACCTCCTCGGAGATGCGCATCGCACCGAGCTGCGCGGTGAACCCACAGCCGACGGTGGCCGACAGCGCCAACGCGGCCACCAGCGGCGAGATCTCCCGGGTGTTGAAGTACGCCGAGATGAAGCCGGTGAACGCGCTGCTGCCGATCTGGTTGAGCGCCTGGTAGCCCTGTAGGCCGACCTCGGTGCCGGTGAAGAAGGTCAGGAAGCAGATGACGCCGACGGTGCCGCCGAGCACCGCGAGGGCGCCCGTGCCGAAGCTGACCTCGGCCAGCAGCCGCACCACCTCCCGCCGGTAGCGGCGGACCGTGCGCGGCGCCCAGGCGAACGCCCGCAGGTAGAACGCGAGCTGGCCGCCGAGGTCGTCGAGTTGTCGCAGCACCGGCACGTCACGTCCCCTTCTGCGGTACGACCTGGAAGTACACGGCGGTGACGACGAAGTTCAGCGCGAACAGCAGCATGAACGTGATCACCACGCTCTGGTTGACCGCGTCGCCGACGCCCTTCGGGCCGCCCCGGGCGGTCATCCCCTTGTACGAGGCGACGAGCCCGGCGGTGGCACCGAACAACAGCGCCTTGATCTCACCGACCACCAGGTCGGGCAGTTGCCCGAGGGCCTGGAAGCTGGCCAGGTACGCGCCGGGGGTGCCGCCCTGCATGACCACGTTGAACAGGTATCCGCCGGTGACGCCGACGACGCTGACCAGACCGTTGAGCAGGACCGCCACCAGCATCGAGGCGAGCACCCGGGGCACCACGAGTCGCTGGACGGGATCGATGCCCAGCACCCGCATCGCGTCCAGCTCCTCGCGGATTTTCCGGGAGCCGAGGTCCGCGCAGATCGCCGAGCCGCCCGCGCCGGCGATGATCAGGGCGGTCACGATCGGCCCGGCCTCGCGGACAACGGCGAGCACCGAGGCCGCCCCGGTGAACGACTGCGCGCCGAGCTGCCGCACCAGCGAGCCGAGCTGCAACGCGATGACCGCGCCGAACGGGATCGCCACCAGCGCGGCCGGCAGGATCGAGACCGAGCTGATGAACCACGCCTGCTGGACGAACTCACGGACCTGCACCGGCCGCCGCCCGAGCCCGCGCAGGGTGTCCAGGCAGAACGCGAGGAACTGGCCCACCTCGCGGACGGGGGCTCGGGTGTCGCTCATCCGGAACCCTCTCGGCGAGGCTGCACCGGGATCTCCCCCCCGGTGGGACGTTCGGCGGCCGGTGTGCCCGTGAAGGAACCGGGCGGTGGCGTGATGCCGTGTTCCCGGCACCACTGCCCGGCGGGTCGCTCGGCGCGACGGGGCAGACCGTCGGTGGGCCGCAACTGCGGCGGGATGGGCGGCAGCGGCGGCAGCTCCGCTCCGGCCTGCGCCTCGGCCTGCAACTCCTCGGCGTCCTTCTCCTCGGCCATCCCGATCGGTCCGATCCGCTGGGCGTTGAGGAACTGCCGCACGACCGGTTCGGTGCTGGACAACAGCATCTCCCTGGGCCCGAACATGGCCAGGTGCCCGTGGTAGATCAGCCCGATGTTGTCCGGCACGGTCCGGGCGGTGTTGATGTCGTGCGTGACGATCAGGAACGTCGCCTCGGTGCGCTGGTTGAGGTCGATGATGAGCTGGTTGAGGTACGCGGTGCGCACCGGGTCGAGTCCGGAGTCCGGCTCGTCGAACAGGATGATCCGCGGGTCGAGGACGAGCGCCCGGGCGAGCCCGGCACGTTTCCGCATGCCGCCCGATATCTCACCCGGCAGTTTCCGCTCGGCGCCGGTCAGCCCGACCATGTCCAGCTTCTCGTCGACCACCGCCCGGATCTCGGCCTCGGTCTTGCGGGTGTGCTCGCGCAACGGGAAGGCGACGTTGTCGTAGATGGTCATCGAACCGAACAGCGCGCCGTCCTGAAACAGCACGCCGAACAGCTTGCGGACCTCGTAGAGGCCACGCTCGGAGAGCGCGGGAAGATTCTTGTCCTCGATCCAGATCTCACCCCGGTCCGGCCGCAGCAGCCCGACCAGGGTCTTGAGGAACACCGACTTGCCGGTGCCGGAGGGGCCGAGCAGCACCGAGATCTCACCAGCCGGCAGGGTCAGGCTGATGTCGGACCAGACCGGCTGGCCACCGAAGGACTTGGTCAGCCCGCGCACCGCCACCTCGACGCCCACGCGCCCCTCCCCTCTCGCTACTGGGACATCGCGGCGGCCCGCTCGGGCGTAACAACTACTTTGGGTGATGGCCGCGCACCGACCGTGAGCTATGCAAGAAGGGCAGGGCTCGATACCGTGCCCCGTAACCCGCTGGTAACGAAGGTGCCCCCGACGCGATGACCACCACGACCGAGCCCGAGCTCGTGCACCGGGCCGCCCGCGGCGACCAGACGGCCCTCGCGGCCCTGCTCGCCGAGGTCCGGCCCGGGCTCGTGCGCTACTGCCGGGCGCGGCTGGGTCGCATCGGCGGCGGGTACACCACCGCGGACGACGTCGCCCAGGAGATCTGCCTCGCGGTGCTTCGCGCCCTGCCGCGATACCGCGACCAGGGCACGCCGTTCTCGGCGTTCGTCTACGCAATCGCCGGGCACAAGGTGGCCGACGCGCAGCGGGCGGCGGTACGTGCCGCCACCGTCTCCGCCGCCGAACCGCCGCTGGAGACACCGGACACGCAGCCGGGGCCGGAGCAGCGAGCCGTCGCCACCGACCTCGCCCGCCGACTGACGGTGCTGCTCAACCGCCTGCCGGAGGCGCAGCGGGAGATCGTCGTCCTGCGGGTGGCGGTCGGCCTGTCCGCCGAGGAGGTGGGCACGATCGTGGGCATGACCGCGGCCGCGGTCCGGGTGGCCCAGTCCCGGGCGCTCGCCCGCCTCCGTACGCTGGCAGGCGACACACTCGGCGAGGTGGCGGCATGAGGGAGCACAGGCCCGACGGCGGCGAGGAGCTGGACCTGGCGACGATCGCCCGGGACGACCGGCTGCTCGACGCGCTCGGCCGCGGCGAGCCGGTCCCGGCCGGCGACGACCTCGCCTCGATGCTGGCTGCCTGGCACGCCGATCTCGGCGCTGATCCGCAGGAGGCCCCGCCCGCCGTCGATCCGTGGGCCGCCACGCCTGCGGCCACGCCGGCGCGGCTCGGGGGCCGGTTCCTGCGGGTCGCCGCAGCCGTGGTCGCCCTCGCCGCCCTCGCCGTCGGGCTGGGCGTGGCCAGCCGTACGGCCGGGCCGGGCAGCCCGCTGTGGTCGCTGACCCGCGTGTTGTATCCGGGGCAGGCCGAGGTACGCAGCGTCGAGGACAGCCTCGTCCGCGCCCGCGCCGCCGTCGACTCGGGTCAGCTCGACAATGCGCGGCAGCTGGTGGACCGGGCGCGCGGCGACCTCCCGGCGATCGACGATCCCGCCACCACCGCCCGCCTGGGCGCCGAACTCGACGCGGTGCACCGTGACCTGCTCGAGGCGCTGTCGACGCGATCGCCCGGCGTGCCCTCCGCGGGCATCCCGACGCCCGGCCCCACCCTGACCCGGGAACCTGCCCCCGGCGGCACGACCCCCAAGCTCACCTCGCCGGCGCCCTCGCCGACGCCGGGTGGTCGCACCCCTCTCCCAGACGGCGGCTCGCTGCCCCTGCCCACCCTGCTGCCGCCGTCGGGCGCACCGACGCTGCTGCCGGTGCTGCCCGGGCTGCCGCCGTCCGCCGGCGACCTGCCGGGCTGAGCCGGGCTGCGCACCCCCCGGCCGGGCCGGTTCCGGCACCCCGGCCCAAGCCATTCCAATCTGCCGATTGGTGGGCGCCGGTTACCCGGGGTCGAGCATCACCTTTCGCCGGGGCCGCGCCGACACTGTCCGGTCTGACCGTCCAGGCGGCCAGCAATCCGCTCGGCGTCTGCCTGGCCGGCGACTTTACGGTTCTTCGACCAGCCGACCGCCCCGTACACCGGGTGGGGACAGGTCCTGCCCCGGCACGTGTCGGCCGGTGCGGACCGCGTCGGCCTTCCGCAGCAACCTCACCTCCACGGTCGGTCAGGTGCGGGACAGGGGCGGCGTGCCGGTTCTGGTCACCCCACCGGTGCGGCGGCTGTTCAACGGCAGCCAGCTCACCGACACCGCGTTGCACGTCAACAGCGTCGGGGTCAACCTGCCGGCCGGCTTCGCCCCGTCGGCGGCCGGTACGGCGGTGTTGGGGGTTCGGTTCGCCAATGGTGCCAGTTGACAGCCCGCTCCCAGGAGCGGAGTGACAGAGCGAAGCGTCCCCCACCTAGCAGGAGCTACGTGGGGGACGCTCTGATCAGGCACGTGGGACGACACTCGCCGGGCCAAGAAGCTGACCAACCCGGCCGGCGACCGGCGTACGGCTAACGGAACCTGACCTGCACGGCGTCGCGTGCCGTCTCGATGTCCCGCTCGACCAAGCGGACCAGGATCATCTTCGGGCCGGAGTCGTACCTGTGGGTGTCGACGTTGAAGGTCCAGTCCGTCAGACCCTCGACTGCCCGCCACCCGGTGTGGTCGGCCGCGCCGTTGCGGTCCACCACCTGCCACTGCACCACCGCGTTCGGTGCCACCCTGAACGTGCTCGCCGTAACCGCCGACGTGGTGCTGTCCACACGCGCCCGGGCGTAGATGGTGTGCTCACCAACCGGCAGCCTGCCGAGCGACAGCGACCAGGTGCCGGTCGCCGGGTCGAGCACCGCCTTCACCGGGTTGCCGAACGACGCGTCGTCGACGGATACCTCGACCCGGCGCTGGCTCGGGTGGTCGCCCGCGCCGGTCGGGTCCTCGCCCAGGTCAGGGACCGCGTACCTCCCGCCGGCCAACACCGTCTCGTCCTCGGACACCGCACTCCCGCCCGCCGGCGAGTCGACCGTCACCCCGAAATCCAGCCCGGCCGGGGGCAGCGGCGCGGGCGTGATCTGTACGCGGGAAGCGTGCTGGCCTTCGAACCCGAATGCCCACGACCGCGCTCCGAGCAGTTGCACCTGGAACGTGAGCTGCTCCCCGGTGAACGCCGGCCGGGTGGTGCGGTACGAGAAGGCGTACCGGGTCCAGCAGGTCTCGCCGAGGGTGGCGCAGGCCGCGCCGCCCGGCCCGCTGCCGAGCACCGGCTGGGCCAGCCCTTCGCCGGTGCCGATCTCGCGGTCGGTGGCCATGAGTACGCCGACCGGCCGGATCACGGTGGGTGTCTCACCGGCGATGTACAGCTCCACGTTGACCGTCGACCCGGCGGGCAGCGGTGCGTCGAGGGTGTCCGTACCGGCGAAGATGCCCACCGGCCGGAACGCCGCGACCACCGACGTGACCCGGGACTCGAAGCAGGGTTCCAGGTCGCCCGGGCGGTTGGCGCGGTCCATGTACTGCTCGTTGTTCGTCGCCGCGCAGCCCGTCACGCCGGGTGTCGACGCGACACGGCGGTGCAGCCAGTACGACAGGGTGTTGTCACCGAGCGGCTGGAGCCTGGATTGTGCCGCGGGCGACGTGGCCGCCGCGACCTTCTGCAGTACGGACAGCGCGCCGGCGGACGTGGCCACGTCGGCGAGGTCCACGCCGAGCCCGCTGGCGAGCGCCGAGGAGTCGGCCTTGCCGTCGCCGTCGCGGTCGAAGCCACCCCACAGCGTGTCCCGCACGGCCCGGTCGTACGCGAAGAACTGGTCCTCGAACGGCCGCTCGGGCAGTTGCGTCTCGCCGAGCAGGACGGCGATCGCCCGCTGGGCGGCTGCCGGGGTGGCGGCACCGTACCCCTCGAAGAGCACGTTCGGCTCGCCCGTGTACGGCGCGGTCAGCGGGTACGCGTACGGCGCCCCGGTGTTGTCCCGCCCGAGCGGCAGCGCGCTCTTGAGTACGGCTTGCCGCAGCTCGTCGCGGGTCAGCTTGCCGTCGGCGAGGTAGACGCTCTCCGTGCGGGGCACGCCCACCGCCACCGCCTGTCCGGGGCGCTGCCCCGCGGCGCCGTCGCCGAGAGCGGCGCGAACCTGGCCGAGCACCGCGCCGAAAACCCCTGCGGTGTACGGCGTGGCGGCGGAGGTGCCGCCGAAGGCGCACTGACCGACGGTGCCGGACCGGCAGGCTGAGGGCAGGTTGCCGTCACCCCAGGACGACAGGTGTACCGGGATGCCGTCACCGACGATCGCCCGCTGGTTGTCGCGTCGGATCGCGCCCACGGTGATGTTCCAGTCCGGGCCGGTCTGGTCGGAGTGCCAGGTGCTCACCGGAACGTCGAACGCGTTGCCGACCCCGTTGCCGGCGGCGAACAGGGTGGTCTGGCCGCGTTCCGCCGCCCGCTTGGTCACCTCCTGGCCGTTGGAGACCGGACCGACGGGCGCGCCGCCGACGTAGCCGAACGAGTTGCTGGAGATGTCGACCCAGGGCAGTTGGGCCACGACGGATTCGTCCAGTGCCTCGACCACGACCAGCAGGCAGGTCGGACAGTAGCCGTACCGGTTGCCCGCGGAGACCGAGGCCGACCCGGAGCCGTGCCCGTTGTCGTCCAGGATCGGATGCGGGTCGTCGGATGAGGTGACCCCGGTCGAGCCGCCGGAGTCCACCGCTCCGATGATCTTCGTGCCGGGGATCCAGTACATCGAGCCCGGCTGGATCGTGGTGTTGCCCGACCAGAGCTTCGTGTCCTCCGGCGGGAAGTAGCCTCGGCCGAGCGTGATGTCCAGCGCCTTGGCGTCCTTCGGATAGCCGGGGATGTAGTCGCTGGGGTGCCGGGTGAAGTTCTTGGTCAGCGCGAGAACGTCCGGGTCCGGGTAGGTCTGCGCGGAGAATTCGAGGTGGTACGGGTTGATGCCGGTGTCGGCGATGCCGATCACGGTCAGCGGTGTGGTCTTCGAAGCGATCACCGCCGGGTCGGCCACCAGGACGCTGGTGGTCTCGCGCCGTTCGAGTCCCGCCGCGTCGGTGGCCTTCAGCGTCACGAGGTGCCGCCCCTCGGGCAGGTGTGCGGTAACCGAGCCGCCAGCGCTCTCGAACACCCCGTCGCCGTCGAGGTCCCAGCCCGCGACGACCGGCGCTGCTCCGCCGCGGACCGTGCCGCGCAGCGCCTGCTCGGCACCGGTCGCGAACGCGTAGGGCCCGCCGGACACCACCTCGGGCCGCGGGTCGGTGGCACCGGTCTCGCCGGTCACCACGACCCGTACCTGCTCCGGCGGCACGGTGGCGAACTTGACCGCGACCGCCCGCCAGGCACCGGGCGAGGGCGAGGAAACCACCGCCTCCTCCGGCTGTCCGGCAGACGCGCCGGACGACGCCACCCGGACGCCTGTCGGGTCGTACACCTCCAGGTCGTAGTCGTTGGCGGCGTTGGTGAAGGAGAGCTTGACGGTGATCCGCCGGGTCCCGGTCGGCACCGTGAAGCCGAACTCCAGCCGCTCCCCGGTCGCGACGGTTCCCGGGGTGAGGTCGCTGTCGGTCCGGTCCAGCAGCGTGGTCTGGCCGGACCGGAAGACCACCACGCGTACGCTGTCCGAACTGGACTTCCCGGCTGCGTCGCGCACGGTCAGGGTCACCGGGTAGCTGCCCGCGGCCAGGCCGGCGGTGTCCAGCTCGGTGCTGGACGCGTCGGGGCTGACGAGTTTGCCGTTCGGGCTGGACCAGGTGAACTGGTAGGGGGCGGTGCCGCCGTACGCCGAGCCGAGCAGGACGGCACGCTCGCCGGCGGCGACGAACGCGCTGTCACCGGCGTCGGCGACCAGCGGCGTCGGCGAGGGGGCGGGGATCGTGGCGGAGGGGTTGGCCCTCCCGGCGACCGCGACCGTACCCGACAACGGTGCCGACACCCTGCCGTTCTTCACGGGATTGCCGCCGACGGTGGCGACCGTCACCGTTGCCGAGGTCACCGCGCCGGCGGTGCCCGGTGGGGTGGCGACGATCAGGGCGAGTGTCACGACACCGGCCGTGACGAGGGCGCCTCGTGTCTTGATGGACACGCGGGTTCCCCTTTCTTTGGAGGGAAGACCGACGAAAGTCTGTCTGCCGCTTATATCGGCCGGGCCGGCGGTTGCGTTACAGCCGCCCAGCGACAGCAGCTCCTGACAGCGCGGCGGTAGCTGCGCGAAGCCCTCCCGCAGCGCCTGCCGCCGCTCCGCGCGCAGCAGTTCCTCGTCCGGGCCCGCCGCGTCCGGGGCGCGGGAGCTGACGGCCGACCCGCCGCCGAGCTACCGGGAGATCGCCGAACGGCTGGGCATGCCGGTCGGCAGCATCGGGCCACCCAGGCCCGCTGCCTGCGCCGGCTGCGCGAGTGCCCGGCGCTGGCCCCGTTCCTCGGAGCGGCGGCGACCCGCACGAACGGAGGTGACCGTGGTGGAGCCGTGGCCGCCGGCCGATGACGACGCCCTGACCGCCGAGCTGATGTTCGACTCGGCGTGCGACGCGGAGCCGGCGGGGCGTGCTGATGCTCCGTGACCGTTTCCGTCCGTTGGATGAAGTCGCACTTCTCCGGAAGTCTCAGCGAAAACTCAGCGGTCCTGGATAACCCTGGTAGGAGACGTGTCGACCGGTGCGGGCCGGTGACGGCCGGGCGGCCGGAGGAGGTACGGAGTGCGCGTGCTGGTGGTCGAGGACGAGACGAGCCTCGCCGAGATCGTCCGGAGCGGCCTGGTCGACGAGGGATTCGCCGTCGACGTCGAGCACAGCGGAGTGGACGGGCTCTGGGCGGCCACCGAGAACCCGTACGACGTGATCATCCTGGACGTCATGCTGCCCGGTATGAGCGGTTACGAGGTCTGCCGGCAGCTGCGCGAACGCGACGTCTGGACTCCCGTCCTGATGCTCACCGCGAAGGACGGAGAGTACGACCAGGTCGACGCCCTCGATCTCGGTGCGGACGACTACCTCACCAAACCGTTCTCCTTCCTGGTGCTGGTGGCCCGGCTACGGGCACTGGTCCGGCGGGGCGCCCCGGTACGTCCGGTCGTGCTGGTCGCCGGGGACCTGAGCGTCGATCCCGCCCGGCGCCAGGTGGCCAGGGGCTCGACGCAGATCAAGGTCACCGCCCGGGAGTTCGCGCTGCTCGAGTTCCTGATGCGGCACCGGGGGGACGTGGTCTCGAAGCGGGCGATCATCAACAACGTCTGGGACGCGAACTTCGACGGCGACCCGAACATCGTCGAGGTGTACGTCGGCTACCTACGGAAGAAGATCGACCAGCCGTTCGGTCGTACCGCGATCCAGACCGAGCGCGGCGTGGGATACCGCCTGGCGGCCGACGGTGGCTGACCGCCGCTGGCGCCGAACGGCCCTGGCCGCTGCCGGGTGGGTCCGGCGGTGGATGGGCGTACGCCTGCGCCTGGCGCTGGCCGCCGCCGTGGTGGTGGCCGTCGCGTTGGCGGTCAGCGCCGCGATCTTCATCTTCGTCGCCCGCCTGGCCCTGATCGGCAACGTCGACGACGCGGCGAGCCAGCGGGCCGCTGATGTGGCGGCGGCCGTCGCTGGCGGCGACCAGCAGCAGGTCACGCAGTTGCTCCGGTCGGGCCCGGGTGATCAGACCGTGGTGCAGGTCCTCGACCCGGCCGGCCGGGTGGAGGCCGCCTCGCCGGTGCTGACCGGCGAGGCCCCGCTGTCACCGCTGCGCCCGGCCACCGGGCGGAGTCTGCGGGAGCAGCGGGTGCTTCCGGTGGCCGGCGAAGACCCGTTCCGGATCGTCGCCACGGCAGTGGCGACCGCCGCCGGCCCCCGTACGGTGCTCGTCGGCCAGTCCCTGCGACCGGTCAACGAGAGCGTGGAGGTGGTCACCGCCGTCCTCGTCACCGGAATGCCGATCCTGCTGGTGGTCGTCGGCGTGGCGACGTTCTGGTTCGTCGGGCGGTCCCTGCGCCCGGTCGAGGCCATTCGTAGCCGGGTCGCCGGCATCACCGCGCGTGACCTGCACGCCCGGGTGCCGGTGCCGGGCACCCACGACGAGGTGGCAGCGCTTGCCGAGACGATGAACGGCATGCTCGACCGCTTGGAGGTCGCCGCCCGCAGCCAGCGGCGGTTCGTCGCCGACGCCAGTCACGAGCTGCGCAGTCCGCTCGCCACCATCCAGGCCGGTCTGGAGCGCCTCGCCCTGACCGAGTTGCCCGGTTCGACCGGCCACCACGTACAACTCATGCGGCGGGAGACCGAACGGCTCGGTCGGTTGGTCTCGGACCTGTTGCTGCTGGCCCGGGTCGACGAGCACGGCCTGTCGCCGCGCCGGGAGGATGTCGACCTGGACGACCTGGCGTACACCGAGCGGAACGGTCTCGCCGTACGCCACCCCGACCTGCTGGTACGTACGCAGATCAGCCCGGCCCGCGTCACCGGCGACGCGCACGACCTCGGACGGGCACTGCGCAATCTCACCGACAACGCCGCCCGCCACGCGCGCGCCGAGGTGGTCCTGCGGGTCTGGGCCGAAGGCCCCGACGGCTACCTCGATGTCGGGGACGACGGCCCCGGCGTACCAGCCGACGAGCGTCACCGGATCTTCGAGCGGTTTGTCCGACTCGACGACAGCAGGTCGCGGGCCGACGGCGGCAGCGGCCTCGGGCTGGCCATCACGCGGGAGATCGTCGCCGCGCACGGCGGAACCGTAACCGCACTCCCCGCCGGACCCGGCGGAGGCGGGCTGACCGTACGGATCCGCCTGCCGCTGGCCACGCATGACCGGGGCGGGCAGCCCTGACCCCTGTTTCACTCAGCGTCCTCTCAGCCGAGTCGGGGAAAGCTATGACGAGCGCATCCCGTCAGGGGATGGCGGGACGAGTCGCGACGATGGGGGTGACGGGGTTGAACTACCACCTGTTCGCGGTGGTCAACGGATGGGCGGGCAGTCATGGCCTGGTCGACGACGTGTTCGAGTGGGCCGCGACCTGGCTGATCTTCGTGATGGCGGCGCTCACGGTGGTGCCCGGGCGCGCGCTGGTCCGGTCCGGTGCCTGGACCGTCCCGCTCCGGGTCGGGGCGTCGCTCGCCCTCGCCCTCGGGATCGGGCAGGTGGTGGGCCGGCTCGCCCACGAGCCACGGCCGTTCCAGACCCACGTGGTGCACCAGCTCATCCCGCACGCGGCGGACGCCTCCCTGCCCAGCGATCACGCCACCGTGGCCTTCGCGCTGGCGTTCGCGATCTGGGTGTTCCTCTCCCGGCCCTGGGGAATCGCGCTCACGGTGCTGGCTACGGTGATCGGGTTCGCCCGGGTCTGGGTCGGCGTGCACTACCCGGGCGACATCGCCGCCGGTGCGTTGATCGGCGCGGCGGCCGTCACGCTGGTTGTCGCCGGTGAACGACTCATGCGCCGGGCACGGGAGTCGCGGCGGCCGGCCAGTCCATGACCGCTGACCGTCCCCGCCCTCGACCGCACAGCAACTCGACCGCACCGGAAGGCGACCTGTGGTGACAGAGACCCCGCTGGCGCTGGGCCCCAGTTTCCTGGATCCCGAGCACCTGATCTCCACGTTCGGACTGCTCGGCATCCTGACCGTCGTCTTCGCCGAGTCCGGCCTGCTGGTCGGCTTCTTCCTGCCGGGCGACTCGCTGCTGTTCACCACCGGGCTGCTGATCGCCGGCGACAGGTATCTCCATCTCCCGTTGTGGCCGGTGTGCCTGCTGGTGTCGGTGGCGGCGGTCCTCGGTGACCAGGTCGGTTACCTGTTCGGCAAGCGGGTGGGCGCGACACTGTTCCGCCGGCCCGACGCCAGGCTGTTCACACAGAGCAACCTGACCAGGGCCCGGGAATTCTTCCAGGCGTACGGCGCCCGCTCGATCGTGCTGGCCCGGTTCGTGCCGGTGGTACGGACGTTCACACCGATCGTCGCCGGCACCGGCCACATGCACTACCGGACCTTCCTGACCTACAACATCGTCGGTGGCGTCCTCTGGGGCAGCGGTGTCACCGTACTCGGCTTCCTCCTCGGCCAGATCGCGTTCGTCCGGGACAACATCGAACTGATCCTCGTAGCGATCGTCGTCGTCTCCGTGCTGCCGATCGCGATCGAGCTGTTGCGTGCCCGGCGTCGCCGTCCGGGCGTTACCCGCTAACCCGAGGGCGCTATCGGCGCAGCATCCCTCGGGCGACCGTCGTGCCGATGGCGACCGCCTCGACCGCGAGCAGCGCCACAAGGATGAGCAGCTGGGTCGCCGCGGAGACCGCACCGAGCTGCAGGACCGCCCGTGCCGCCGCGCGTAGCACGGCCTTGCCGGAGCCGAGCCCGGCCAAGCGGAACACGGCTGCCGCCAGCAGGGTCAACGCGGCCAGGCTCACGAACAGGACGGGGCCGACGCTGATCGTGGTACCGCTCATCCGAGCATTGTCGTCGAGGGCCCTGTCAGGCGGGCACCGATCAGCTCAGACTGCCTGGGCTCAGCCGTTTCGCGTGCGTGCGGACCCGCCGCACGGCCGACGGATCAAGCCGTTCGATGACCGGAACCCATTGCTGCCAGTCCGACTCGGCAACCGCGCGGGCAAGGAGACGGCGAGCACGTGGAACATCGTCGCGGGTCGCCGCGCTCGCGGCGATGGTGCCGTAGAGGTGTGCGGAGCCAACCTCGTCCGCGAGCGCCTCGGCGCGTTCCAGACTGCCGCGTGCTGCCTGTGCCTCGGCAACGGCGGCGAGAGCGTACCGCGGCGACAGTCGCCTGGCGAATTCCTCAGCCGGCTCGAACGCGTCCAGCGAGGCGAGCGCTTCCACTGTGGCCAGCTCTGATGTGAGCTCGTCGGATCGTCCTGCCACCTGCCGGGCGAAGCGTTCGAGGATGTCGGCGTCACCGGCCTCACACATCGCCTCGATAGCCGCCAAGATGGTATCGACCTGGGCGTGGGAGCCATCGAGGGATCGAATGTGCTCGACCATTCCGTCAGGATCGCCGACGAGGGCAGCCGGGCATCCGGTTCCGGACGACGGTCGACGGTCCCGCCTGGGCGGAGATGAGATGATGCGGTGGTCGGTGGCCGCGTCATGACGCTGGCGAGCAGCCCTTTCGACGCGTACGGCCAGCTCCGTCGCATCCTCGTCGCGGCCCGCAGCTGCCAGCCGCCGCCCGACGGCGACCAAGGTCTCCGGCGTGTGGCTGACGGCATCCGCAGCGGCGGCCCGCGGCGCGATGCGGGCGACGACGTCCACAGCCTCGGCGCGTTCCTTGTCGTTGACGACGAGCCGGGCGATTCGCATCGCGTCGGCGTACCGGCCGGTCCGGGCGATCTCGTTGGCGAGTCGCATGAGGTTCGAGTTGAGCCATGCGCTGTCCGCATCCTCGCTGAGCAGTTGGGCGGCGTCTTCGACAATCCGTCCGCCCGGTGCGAGCAACTCGGCTGTCTCCTCCACAATCGCCGGCCGCGGGTGTTCGGCGGCGACCCGCTCGGCCAAGTCGGCGACGCGTTCCGGAGCGGTGGTGACGGCATGGACGAGCCGGCCACCGGCGATGTGGATCGCGAGCATCGGCCAGAGCGCCTCATCCAGGCGGCGTCCGTACGCGATCGCAGCCTCCAAGTACCCGATCCCGGCCAGCCGCCGAGCCACCGAGATCAGCGCGTTGCGGTGGCCGTAGGAAGATGGCACCAATTCCGCGATGGCGGCGGCACGGTCGACGTTCCCAGTTCCGGCGACGGCGCGAGCCACGCCGTGTAGAGCACGGGCTCGGACCCGTGGGCTGACGACGGCACGAGCCATCGCCTCTGCGTCGTCGATCCGGCCAGCGGCCGCGAGCGCCGGCGCGAGCGCCTCCACCGCATCACCGGGGTGCAGGTTGAGGAGGGCCTCGGCGCCCGCGAGGTCGCCGGCCTCGACGGCCGTCCGCGTGACCCTCTGCAGCACGGTCGAAGGGGCAGGCAGCGCCTCGACCAGCCGTACGACCAACGAGCGTGCCTCGGCGGTCCACGCCGTCTCGGCCATCCGCCGCAGCAGCTCACGGCGGTCATCATCGTGCGTCGCCGCCCAAGCCTCGGCCCCGGCCAGGTCGCCGGCACGGACAAGGGCTGCCCCGATCTCGACCCGTGCCGTACGACGGACATCGTCGCGGAGACTGTCGGCGAGCGCCACGGCCCGGTCCAGCTGCCCCACGGCGGCCCACAACGCAGGCAGCCCGACCGGCACGTGGACATTGCGGCCGATGAGCCGCTGCTGATGCAGGCGCAGCAGGCAGGCGGCGCCAGGATCGGACCGCTCGACGGCAAGCCGGAGCGCGGACGCGACGTCGCGTAGGGCGGTCGCATCGCCCCCAGTGGCCTTGAGCATACGGTCGTAGCGGGTGCTGTCGGTGGTGAGCGCCACCATCGTGTCGAGGTCGCGGATGGCGTCGAGCATCGGCACGTACTCATGTAGCAGATATTCGGGGGTGTCGGCGGGCCAGCCGGCGTCGCGGTAGCGGCTTGCCCACTCGAACAGGCATCCACGGTGCTCGTCGAGGTTCCGAACGCCCAGGAACCGCGTCGCCTGGGTGACCAACTCCTCGTGCGCGAGCTGGTAGGCGCCGCGGTATGAGCGTTGGTAGACACGACCGGACGTCAGGTGGTCGTCAACCACCCACGGGTCGAGGCGGGTGAGGTCGACAAGATCCTCGGTGGTGAGGCCGCCGCCGGCGGCGGTGACCAGGCCAAGGATCCGCCGGCCTGCGTCGGGGCCCCGCAGGATGCGCATGAGATCACGTTCCGCCTCCTCCTTGACAGCCGTGGCGGCGGTCACCGCCGGAAGGGGCCGGATGATGGTGGGGTCGCGGAGTGGGTGGTGCGCCGGCACGTCGCCGGGTATGGGCGGGTGCCCGCGTCCGGCGACCACGACTCGCAGCCCGGACTTGGGGCGGATAGGCAGAAGCGCGGCGATCGAGTGGCCGTCGTCGCGGCGTTCCTCGTCGAGTCCGTCGACGAGGAGGACGAGTCGGTCCTTGCAGCGGCGGGCCGCCTCGTCCAGCATGCGCAGCAGGTGTGGCTCGCGGGTCGCCTCGGGCAGGTCGCGGAGCGCTGGCTCGTTGAGGATCACGGCCAGTTGCTCAGTCACCACCTCGACGAATGCGGCACGGGTGTTCTGGCCTGCGAGGCGGGCGGTGACGAAGAACGACAGGATCCGCACGCCCGCTGGTGGATGCAGCACGAACCAGGCCATGAGCGACGTCTTGCCGGACCAGGCCGGCGCCTGCCACCAGGTGTAGTCGGCGACGCCGGCGCCCTGGCAGAACTCGGCCAGCTCGCGCAGTTCCTCGGCGCGGTCCAGCAGCTTGGGCGGGACAATCCTCTCGACCTGTTCGAGGTACGGAAACGGACGCAATCCGGCCCGGCGGGCCGGGCGGTCCCTCTTGGCCAGTTCGGCGTACCGTCCAGCCTTCTCCTGCCTGTCCGGCTTCGCGTCGAGGGCCGCCGCCAGCGCCCTGGCGACCTCCGGGGTCGGCAGCTTCGTACCGTTCAGCACGTTACTGACCGTCGAAACCGCGACGTTGGACCGTCTGGCGAGGTCGCGGTAGGACGGGTTACCGGCCCCAGCACGCAGCAGCAGAAGGAGGTCAACGAGCTCCCGGTGGAAGCCGGACAGTGCTGGCGTGTTCACTCGGCGAGAATATCGATCCTGCGCCGTTCACCGCGTCCACCGCCCGCGTTCGGGGACGCGGTCGTCAGTCCAGGTCGTGACCGCCCAGACGCACTCGCTGTGCACCGTTCGGCGGTGAACACCGCCGAACGGGTTCTCCTGAAGCCACTACACCGCTTCTGGAGGACACTATGACCGCCGATCGAATCGCCATCCTGTGCGCGTCGCTGGCCGGCTGCGGCCTGGCCGTCACCGTGGTGCTTGCGGTGCTCGGCGCACCAGCAGCCGCATACACCGCGGTGGGTGGTATCGGCACGACCACCGCAGCGGCCGCCGCAGCCTACCTGCGTCACGCAGGACGGCGGTCAGGAATCAAGGGGCGCGGCCGAGGCTCCGGCCCAGTTGCTAGATCCTGAGGAGGTCGAGCGCCCGCTGTGGACCGCTGACACCCGCCCCCGGATCCGGCCCGGCGACAGGTGGTGGATGACGGGGTTCACCGCGTGGTGTAGCGCACCTCGTGCAGGGTGATCGTGCCGCCCAGCGCTTGCAGGCCGATCACCCGGCCGATGAACCCGCTCGCCATCTCGGTCGACAGGTAGCGGCGGCCGTCAACACATCGCCAGCAGAGTAAGGCGGGCCTCATCACGGGCCAGTCGGCTCAGCCAGACACAGCACAGGCAGGCCGGTGAGCCCCTCCTCGTCATCCACCTCGGCGATCAGCTTGCCCACCGGAACCGAGCCATCCGTGAAAGCAACGATCGCCGAGGTGTCCAGAACCAGGCGCGCCGCTCCTTGCCTTCCTCAGTCACCGCGATGCCGACCGAGGCGAGCTGCGCCGTCGTGTCGTCATGCCCGCCGGAGGGCTCGGAGTTCGTCTTGCAGTCATGATACGGCTCACCCTGCATACGGGTAGGCAGCACGGCGCCCACCTGGTGCCAGCAGGAGGTCAGCCCCCTTCCCTCAATCAGCTGTGGCATATCCTCGACGCCCCGTCATCCGCGTCGCTCAAGAAGCCGGAGCCAATGAACCCCTGCTCCAGACAGCTGGACGCGCCGTCGAAGAGTGGACCGCCCATGGCTTGAGGTGCGTGATCATGACTGGGGTTCGCAGGATCCGGGGCGCGGCGGCTCTGGCGGTCGTCAGGCGGCCGACGATGCCATGGCTTCGCGTACCTTGGCGGTGTCGACGAATTGTTCGAAGCGGACGATGAGCCCGCCACGCACCACGAAGTGGTGGGCGACGCGGACGTGGATGGGTTCGCCGGTGGCCTTGTTGGTGGCGGTGTACCGGGCGAGGACGACGACGTTCTCACCGTCGACGATGTAGGAGTCGTCGTGGGCGGTCCAGTCGTCCCAGTCGGCGGCGAGCCGCTCCATCACGTTGGATGTGACCCCTTCCGGGGTGCGGTAGGTGCCGGCGAGCGGGAAGCCGGCCATCTCGGTCCATTCCACGTCGGGGGCGAGGGTGGCGCGTAGGGCTTCCAGGTCACCGGCGGCGGAGGCGAGGTACTGCCGGCGTACCACGTCGGCGGGGGCGCTGGAGGTGGCGAAGTCGGTCATCGCTCAGCCCCAGCTCATCTCGCCCTTGGCCACCTTGGCACCGATCTGGGCGGCGATCAGCATGCCGTGGTCGGGGTACCGGGTGGTGAGGGCGTGGGTGAGCGCGGCGCCGTCGTCGGCCTTGCCCAGCTCTTCCTCGAAGGCGTTCAGGTAGTCGCGGGTGCCGGTGATGGCGCTGGCGTCGGCGGGCGTGTCGGGTAGCCGGTGGCCGGGCACGACCAACTGCGGTTCGAGGGCGGCCATCTCGTCCAGCAGGGCGATCCACGCTGCGCGCTGCTCCAGGTTGGGGGTGTCGGCGACCCACACGTGCTCGCGCTGGAAGAGCAGAACGCCGCCGAGGATGGCGCGGTGCTGCCCCTGCCACAGGTAGTGCCGGTCGGGCAGCACGGCCGGTCCGCCGCGGAGCTGGAACAGGTGGTCTTCCAGCGTCAGGTCGCCGGTGAGCGGGGTGAGGTCGACCAGCCGGGTGGGAAGGTTCGCGCCGAGCGCGGCCCAGGCCTTGAGCTTGCTCTCGTACGAGTGGTGGATGTGCGCGATGGTCTGCGGGGTGGCGACGAAGGCCGCGTCGGGGAAGGCGTCGGCGACGGCCTCGGCCCCGAAGTAGAAGTCCGGGTCACCGTGGCTGATGAACACGGTGGTCAGCCGCTTGCCGGAGTCCAGAATGTGGGCGACCAGTCGGTGGCCGTCGGCGCGGGTGAACCCGGCGTCGACCAGCAGCGCGTCGTTGTGGCCGGTGACGAGGGCGGCGGTCTTGTTCTTGCTGCCGGCGGGGAAGTCCAGGTCGAAGATGGTGAAGTCGAGCGTGTGCACTGGGTGCTCCTCGGGATGTGCGGACTTGTGGTCAGGATGTGGTGGTCGCTGTGATGGTGGCCAGGCGTTGGTCGATCTGGTCGGCGGTGGCGTGTCCGAAGGCGAGCGGGACGACTCGTTGACCTGCGGCGGCCAGCAGGGTCGGGTACGCGTCGATGCCCAGGTCGACGGCGCGGCGGAAGTCGGCCTCGGCGGCGGCCTGCGCGGCGGGCTCCTGGAAGGCGGCGACGACCGCATCGGCGTCGAGCCCGGCCGCTTCGGCGACCGTGCGGTAGGTCTCCGGTGCGGAGAGGCTGTGCCCATCGATGTAGAAGGCACGCTGGAGCGCCCCGGCCAGCTCGACCGCTCGGTCGGGGGCGGCCTGACGCAGGGCGGCCACGCCGCGGGCAGCAGCTTCGGAGTCCATCACGAATGAGCCGTCGGCGATCAGGCGGTGGTAGCCGTCCCCGAAATCGGCTCCGGTCAGTTCGCTGATCTTGGCGTTTGCGGCCGGTACGTACCCGAAGTTTCCGATGGGCTGCCGGCGTTCCCCGATGAAGAGACCGCCGGACACCACCTCGACGGGCAGCTCGGGGTGCCTGGCCGCGACCTGCGACATGGTGCGGGAGAACCCGTGTGACCAGCCGCAGTACGCGTCGAAAACGTAAACGAGCTTCATGGCTTTCCCAGCTTGTGCGGCGCTCGCCCGGCGCGAGCGGTTCACCTGATTCAACAGAATCTGACGCGTCAGGTATTTCCATCCAGCGGGGGGCCTGAAAGGTGATGCGGGTCACAGCATGGTCAGCGCAGGCGCGGCAGCACGTCTCGCGCCGAGTGGCTGAGGATCCGCAGATCCTCCGTGAAGCGCTCGCGGTGGGAGGCCGGCAGCGGTTGCAGGAAGTACTGCTTGATGTTCTCCACGTGCACCCGGGAGGCGCGGACCACCGTCTCCTCGCCCAGCGGGGTCAGCCGCACCAGCCGGCCCCGTCGGTCGCCGGGATCCGCGACACGCTCCACCAACCCGGCCATCTCCATCCGGTCCACAAGCCGGGTCACGCCACCTGTGGTGAGCACCTGCTCCC
>NZ_SMKD01000149.1 GCF_004348595.1 Micromonospora sp. KC723 | reverse complement strand
GTTCGGTGCCGTCAACTTCGTGATCAACCCGCTGGGTGGCGGGGCCGGTGGTCAGGGGGTGGCGCTGGCGTTCGCGGCGAGTTCCGGCAGGTCGGCCGGGCCCGAGTCGGCGGCCGGAGCCGGCGTCGCCGCCGGGTTCTGGGCGGCGGCCCGCACCGCCGCCGCCACGGCGGGGGCGACGCGGGAGTCGAAGACGCTCGGCACGATGACCGTGGGGTTGATCTTGTCCTCGCCGACCACGTCCGCGATGGCACGGGCGGCGGCGATCGCCATCTCCTCGGTGAACTCCTCGGCGTGCGCGTCGAGCATGCCGCGGAACACGCCCGGGAACGCGAGCACGTTGTTGATCTGGTTCGGCTGGTCGGAGCGGCCGGTGGCGACGATCGCGGCGTGCTTGCGGGCCTCCCGGGGATCGACCTCAGGGTCGGGGTTGGCCAGCGCGAACACGATCGCGTCCTTCGCCATCGCGGCGATGTCGTCGCCGGTGAGCAGGTTCGGCGCGCTCACCCCGATGAAGACGTCCGCGCCGCGCAGCGCCCCCGGCAGGTCACCGGAGTAGTCGTCCTTGTTGGTGTTCTCCGCCAACCACTGCCAGGCCGGGTTGAGCCCGGTCAGGCCACGGTGCAGGGCGCCCTGCCGGTCGCACGCGACGATGTCGCCGACGCCCTGGCGCAGCAGCAGCTTCATGATCGCGGTGCCGGCCGCGCCGGCCCCGGAGACGACCACCCGGACGTCCTCCAGCCGCTTGCCCACCACACGCAGCGCGTTGGTCAGCGCGGCCAGCACGCAGATCGCGGTGCCGTGCTGGTCGTCGTGGAAGACCGGGATGTCCAGCGCCTCGCGCAGCCGGGCCTCGATCTCGAAGCAGCGTGGCGCGGCGATGTCCTCCAGGTTGATCCCGCCGTAGGCGGGCGCGATCGCCTTGACGATCGCCACGATCTCGTCGGTGTCCTGGGTGTCGAGCACCACCGGCCAGGCGTCGACGCCGCCGAAGCGCTTGAACAGCGCCGCCTTGCCCTCCATCACCGGCAGCGAGGCGGCCGGCCCGAGGTTGCCCAGGCCGAGCACCGCCGAACCGTCGCTGACCACCGCGACGGTGTTGCGCTTGATGGTCAGCCGCCGGGCGTCCGCCGGGTTCTCCGCGATCGCCATGCAGACCCGCGCCACCCCCGGGGTGTACGCCCGGGACAGCTCGTCGCGGGTGCGCAGGGACACCTTCGGGCTGACCTCGATCTTGCCGCCGAGATGCAGCAGGAAGGTCCGGTCGGAGACCTTGCGGACGTCCACGCCGTCGAGCGCGCTCAGCGCGTCGACCACCTGGTCGGCGTGGCTGGCGTCGGCGGTGTCGCAGGTCAGGTCGACGATCACGCTGGTCGGGTCGGAGTCGACCACGTCGAGCGCCGTGACGATCGCGCCAGCCTCACCGACGGCGGTGGTCAGCCGGCCGATGGAGGAGGCGTCCGCGGGTACCGCGATTCGCATCGTGATCGAGAATCCGGCACTCGGCAGTCGGGTGATGGCCACGGGAAACCTCCGTCATCGCTGAGCGGCTCGACTCGCCTTTCTACCCGCCCGCCCACCTGGGCCGACACTCGCCCCCGCTACCAGTGGGTAGCGCCATAACACCCGGGGCATATAGCGGGTGCGTCCGGCGTTCGCACATGTCAGGATTGCTTCCTACGTCACCAAACGGACAGGAGACCAGTTTGCGAGAGCAGGAGACCTACGTTCCCTACGAGGACGACGAGCTCGACGCCACCACCGGCGAGTTCGAGCTGTCGGAGCGGCAGGCGCTGCGGCGGGTCCCCGGCCTCTCCACCGAGCTCACCGACATCACCGAGGTCGAGTACCGCCAGCTGCGGCTGGAACGGGTCGTGCTGGTCGGGGTCTGGACCGAGGGTACCCAGGGCGACGCCGAGAACTCCCTCACCGAGCTGGCGGCGCTGGCCGAGACGGCCGGCTCCCAGGTGCTCGAAGGGCTGATCCAGCGGCGCAACCGCCCCGACCCGGCCACCTACATCGGCCGGGGCAAGGTCGACGACCTGGGCGCGGTGGTGCTGTCCACCGGCGCCGACACGGTGATCTGCGACGGTGAGCTGTCCCCGTCCCAACTGCGGAACCTGGAGCAGCGCACCAAGGTCAAGGTGGTCGACCGGACGGCGCTGATCCTGGACATCTTCGCCCAGCACGCCAAGAGCAAGGAAGGTAAGGCGCAGGTCGAGCTGGCCCAGCTCGAGTACCTGCTCCCGCGCCTGCGCGGTTGGGGTGAGACGCTGTCCCGGCAGACCGGTGGTTCCGGTCGTGGCGGCGGCGCCGGCGGCGGCGTGGGCCTGCGCGGCCCCGGTGAGACCAAGCTGGAGACCGACCGGCGCCGGATCCGTACCCGCATCTCCCGGCTGCGCCGGGAGATCAAGGGCATGAGGACGGTACGCCAGACCAAGCGCGCCCGCCGTTCCCGCAACGCGGTACCGGCGGTGGCCATCGCCGGCTACACCAACGCCGGTAAGTCCAGCCTGCTCAACCGGCTGACCGGGGCGGGTGTGCTGGTGGAGGACGCGCTCTTCGCCACCCTGGACCCGACCACCCGCAAGGCCACCACCGCCGACGGCCGGCTCTACACGCTCTCCGACACGGTCGGGTTCGTCCGGCACCTGCCCCACCAGATCGTCGAGGCGTTCCGCTCGACCCTGGAGGAGGTGGCCGAGGCCGACCTGGTGGTGCACGTCGTCGACGGCACCCACCCGGATCCGGAGGAGCAGGTCCGCGCGGTCCGCGAGGTGCTCTCCGAGGTGGGCGCCGACCGGCTGCCGGAGTTGCTGGTGGTCAACAAGACCGACGCCACCGACGAGGAGACGCTGCTGCGGCTCAAGCGACTCTGGCCGGAGGCGGTCTTCGTCTCCGCGCACAGCGGGCGCGGGATCGACGGGCTGCGCGAGGCCGTCGAGGGGCGGCTGCCCCGCCCGGCGGTGGAGGTCCGCGCGGTGCTGCCGTACGACCGGGGCGACCTGGTGGCCCGGGTGCACCGGCAGGGCGAGGTGCTCAGCACGGCCCACCTGCCCGAGGGCACGCTGCTGCACGTCCGGGTCGGTGCGGCGCTCGCCGCCGAACTGGCCCCGTTCCAGGTGGCGCAGGAGCACGCGGGCGCCGGGGCGCGATAGCGCTCCCCGGCGTCACCCGCCGGTCCGCGACGGCATGCGACACTGGCGGAATGCGCCGCGCTGTTTCCTCGGTCACGGTTGCCCTCGGCCTGCTGGGGGCAACCGTGACGTGGTGCCCGGTCGCCGCCGCGGCACCGGCCGCCTCCGCCCCCGCCCCCAAGAAGCGGTGCACCGTCGAGGATCCCCGGCTGGACGAGCTCTCCGGGCTGGTGGCCACCAGGACCGGCTACATCGTGATCAACGACGGCTCGCTGGAGGAGAACCGCAAGCGGGTCTTCTACCTGGACACCAAGTGCAAGATCGCCAAGGAACCCGTCCGCTACTCCGGCGCCGGCCCGTTCGACACCGAGGATCTCGCCGTCTCGCCGGACGGCAGGACGCTGTGGATCGGCGACATCGGCGACAACCCGGGCAAGGAGCGACGCAGCCGGATCGCGGTCTGGACGATGCCGATCGGCGGCGGCAAGCAACCGGTGCTGCACCGGCTGTCGTACCCGGAGCAGAAGCCGCACGACGCCGAGGCGCTGCTCGTCGGGGCCGACAACCTGCCCCTGGTGATCACCAAGGTGCCCAGCGGCAAGGCGGAGATCTACACCCCGACCGGCCCGCTGAAGTCCGGCGACACGGCACCGGCGCCGATGAAGAAGGTCGGCGAGATCGCGCTGCCGCAGACCAACACCGACAACCCGCTGAACATCTTCGGCCGGGTGGCGATCACCGGGGCGGCCCGCTCGCCCGACGGCACGAAGGTGGTGCTGCGCACCTACGCCGACGCCTTCGAGTACGACGTGACCGGCGGCGACATCGTCGGCGCGCTGACCACCGGCAAACCGAAGGTGACCGCCCTGGCCGACCCGTTCGGCGAGGCGATCTCCTACAGCCCGGACGGCAAGACCTTCCTCACCGTCTCCGACGCCGGCGAACTGGCCGCCGACGACCCGATCGACATTCTGGCGTACACGCCGTCGACCACGGGCGCGGAGGCGCTGACCGGCCCGGCGGACACGAAGGAGTCGGCGGCGGAGAAGTCCTGGTTCGATTCGCTCACCCTGGACCAGATGACCTACCTGTTCGGGGGTGTGGCGGGCGTGCTCGGCGTCCTGCTGGTCGGCGCGGGGATCTTCGGCATCCTGCGGTCGCGGCGGCGGCCCGCGCCGGCTGACGACGGGGCGGAGCGGGACGGCGGTGCGAAGCGCGACGATCCGCTGTCGTCGGCGGCGATCGACCGGAGCCCTCGGGCCGAGGGGGGCGGCCGGGCCGCGTCCGGCGGTGTCTACGGCGGTGCGCCCGCGGGCGGCGGCGTGTACGGTGCCGCAGCGGCCGGGGCTGCCGCCCGTCCGGTCAAGGGTGGCGCGGTCTACGGCGGCGCTGCCCGCCCGGCCGACGCGGCTTCGGCCCGTCCGGCGGAGACCGGAGCGCCCGCCGCCCGACCGCCCGCCGTCGGGGGCCGTCCCGGGGGCGGCGCCTACAGCGGCGGTCGTCCGGCGGGCGGTGCCGTCTACGGCGGGGCACCCGGGGGGCCTCACCCTGAGGGCGGCACGCGGCGTGGTGGCGCGCCGGCCGGTCCGCCGGCAGGTGTGCCGCGTGGTGGTGCGCCCGCCGGTCCGCCGGGTGGAGTGCGGCGTGCCGGTGCGCCGCGTGGTGGTGTGCCTCCGGCGGGAGGGCCCGCCGGTCCGCCGGCAGGTGTGCCGCGTGGTGGCGCGCCCGCCGGTCCGCCCGGTGGAGTGCCGCGTGCCGGTGCGCCGCGTGGTGGTGTGCCTCCGGCGGGAGGGCCGGCCGGTCCGCGTGGTGGTGCGCCGGCCGGTGGCGGGGTCTACGGCGGCCGGGCCCAACCCCCACGCCGCGAGCCGGGGCCGCGGGAGCCACGTACCGGCCCGCGTCGCGACGCCGGGCAGGACGAGCCACTCGACGGCCGGTACGGTCAGCCGCCCGGCCGGGAACATCGGGGCGAGCGGTACTGACTCGGGAGACGGCGACGGGGGTGACGTCCCCGTGCAGCGGCCCCCTGCCGGGTGGGATCAGATCCGGCGGAGTACCGCGACGACCCGACCCATGATCGTGGCGTCGTCGCCCGGGATGGGGTCGAACGCCGGGTTCTGCGGCATCAGCCAGACGTGGCCGTCGCGTCGCCGGTAGGTCTTGACCGTCGCCTCACCGTCGAGCATCGCCGCGACGATCTCACCGGAGTCGGCGGTCGGCTGCTGACGGACGACCACCCAGTCGCCGTCGCAGATCGCCGCGTCGAGCATCGAGTCACCCTTGACCTGGAGCATGAAGACCTCGCCCTCGCCGACCAGTTCGCGGGGGAGGGGGAAGATGTCCTCGACCGCCTGCTCGGCCAGGATCGGCCCACCGGCGGCGATCCGGCCGAGCATCGGCACGTACGCCGGCGCGGGGCGTTGGGAGCGGCTGAGCTCGTCGTCGACGTCACCGGGGGTCCGTACGTCCACCGCACGCGGCCGGTTGGGGTCACGGCGCAGGAAGCCCTTCTTCTCCAGCTCCTTGAGCTGGTAGGCGACGCTCGACGGGGAGACCAGACCGACCGCCTCGCCGATCTCGCGGACGCTCGGCGGATAGCCCTGGCGATCCACCCAGCTGCGGATGAACTCCAGGATCCGGCGTTGCCGTGTGGTGAGGTCGCCGGCGGCCGGGTCGGGGAAGCCGCTCACCACCGGGGTGACCGGACGGACCGCCGGCTGGGCGGCCCGGCTGCGGGCGGCGCGGGGGCGCCGCGTGGCCGGCGGACCCGCCTCGGCGATCGGCTGCGGGTTCTTGTGCCGGCTGGCCCGGTCCTCGGTCACGTCCGTCCTCCCTGGTCGGCGCTGGGTGCCTTGGCGGCTCGTGGTGCGTGCGGGTTGTCGTCGGCCCGACGTCGCGCGTCGAGCCCGGCGTTCATGACCGTATAGGTGAGATCGGCCATTTTCAAACATCTGTACGACCTGTTTCGGCGTGTCGGGGCGGAATTCCTCGAATCTCGAACGCCTGTTCTGGTAAATGGTACGCGGAATCGAACGGATGTTCGATCGGTGGGTGATCGTGGGATCGGCCCGGCCCGTTGCCGCGTCCTCTCGCCGGCCGGCGGTAACCTCCGGCGGGCCGCCGCGTTGGGCCTGTCGGCGGTGGTGGCGGAGGTGACGCGCCGGACACGCCGTCAACTTGACCACGTCCGGTCGGCGGCATACGGTCGACCCCTAGATGTAGTAGTCACATGGGCGTAAGTCGCCTACAGGTTGGGTCCGACTACCGACCGCACTCCCGTACCGTCGTCAACGGCGGCGGCCCCCACCAGAGGCCCCGCCGGGTCGGCGCGTGCCCGGAGGCGGGCGGCCGGGTCCAGAGTCGATCAAGGAGGTCAGGCGATGCGGTGTCCGTACTGCCGGCACGCCGACTCCCGGGTGGTCGACTCCCGGGAGGCCGACGACGGTCAGCTGATCCGTCGCCGTCGGTCCTGCCCGGAGTGCGGCAAGCGGTTCACCACGGTCGAGGAGGCCGTGCTCGCGGTGGTCAAGCGCAGCGGTGTGACCGAGCCGTTCAGCCGGACGAAGATCATCGGCGGGGTGCGCAAGGCGTGCCAGGGCCGGCCCGTCGACGAGGACTCGATCGCGCTGCTCGCGCAGAAGGTCGAGGAGACCGTACGGGCCAAGGGGGCCGCCGAGATCCCGAGCCACGAGGTGGGACTGGCGATCCTGGGCCCGCTGCGGGACCTGGACGAGGTGGCCTACCTGCGGTTCGCCAGCGTCTACCGGTCCTTCGACTCGCTCGCCGACTTCGAGCGCGAGATCGAGACGTTGCGGGCCGCCGCGCGGGCCCGCGAGGCCGGCGCGGCCGGTCGTACCAGTTGAGTTTCGGAGTTTCTGACAGTGGACGACGCGCGGTGGGTGACCGCGCAGACGAGGGGGCGGATGATATGGCGGGGGACGGCGTGACAACGAGCCGGTCGCGGGCGAAGAACGGCGCGCTGACGGGGCTGAGGGTGCAGCGGGTCTGGACGACCGAGGGCGTGCACCCGTACGACGAGGTGACGTGGGAACGTCGCGACGTCGTGATGACGAACTGGCGGGACGGCTCGATCAACTTCGAGCAGCGCGGGGTGGAGTTTCCCGAGTCCTGGAGCGTCAACGCGGCCAACATCGTGACCACCAAGTACTTCCGGGGCGCGGTGGGAACCCCGGAGCGGGAGTGGTCGCTCAAGCAGCTGATCGACCGGGTGGTCGGCACCTACCGCAAGGCCGGTGAGGAGTTCCACTACTTCGCCACCCCGGCCGACGCCGAGGTCTTCGCCCACGAGCTGACCTGGATGCTGCTGCACCAGGTGTTCAGCTTCAACTCCCCGGTCTGGTTCAACGTCGGCACGCCGTCGCCGCAGCAGGTCAGCGCCTGCTTCATCCTGGCCGTCGACGACTCGATGGACTCCATCCTCGACTGGTACAAGGAGGAGGGGCTGATCTTCAAGGGCGGCTCCGGCTCCGGGGTCAACCTGTCCCGGATCCGCTCCTCCCGGGAGCTGCTCTCCTCCGGTGGCACGGCCTCCGGCCCGGTCAGCTTCATGCGCGGCGCGGACGCCTCCGCCGGGACCATCAAGTCCGGCGGCGCCACCCGCCGCGCCGCCAAGATGGTCATCCTCGACGTGGACCACCCGGACATCGAGGAGTTCGTGGTCACCAAGGCGCGCGAGGAGGACAAGATCCGCGCGCTGCGGGACGCCGGCTTCGACATGGACCTGGGCGGCGCCGACATCGTCAGCGTGCAGTACCAGAACGCCAACAACTCGGTCCGGGTCTCCGACGAGTTCATGACCGCGGTGGAGAACGGTGGCGGCTTCGACCTGCGCGGCCGGCTCGACGGGCAGACCATCGAGACGATCGACGCGAAGAAGCTGTTCCGTACCATCGCCCAGGCCGCCTGGGAGTGCGCCGACCCCGGCCTGCAGTACGACGACACCATCAACGACTGGCACACCTGCCCGGAGACCGGCCGGATCACCGCGTCGAACCCGTGCTCGGAGTACCTGCACCTGGACAACTCCTCGTGCAACCTGGCCTCGCTGAACCTGATGAAGTTCCTCCGCGCCGACGGCGGCTTCGAGGTGGAGAAGTTCGTCAGGAGCGTCGAGCTTGTCATCACCGCGATGGACATCTCCATCTGCTTCGCCGACTTCCCGACCGAGAAGATCGGCGAGACCACCCGCGCCTACCGGCAGCTCGGCATCGGGTACGCCAACCTCGGCGCGTTGCTGATGGCCTCCGGCCTGCCGTACGACTCGGAGCAGGGCCGCTCGGTCGCCGCGGCGATCACCTCGCTGATGACCGGTACCGCGTACCGCCGCTCGGCGGAGCTGGCCGGCATCGTCGGCGCGTACGAGGGCTACGCCCGCAACGCCGAGCCGCACAAGCGGGTCATGCGCAAGCACGCCGCCGCCAACGACGCCGTCAAGCCGGCCGGCACGGTCGCCACCGCCATCCAGCGGGAGGCCACCAAGCAGTGGACCGAGGGCAACAAGATCGGTGACAAGTTCGGCTGGCGCAACTCGCAGGCCAGCGTGCTCGCCCCCACCGGCACCATCGGCCTGATGATGGACTGCGACACCACCGGCGTGGAGCCGGACCTGGCGCTGGTCAAGTTCAAGAAGCTGGTCGGCGGCGGCTCGATGCAGATCGTCAACCAGACGGTGCCGCGTGCCCTGCGCAGCCTCGGTTACCCCGAGGAGCAGGTCGAGGCGATCGTCGAGCACATCGCCGACCACGGCCACGTGGTGGACGCCCCCGGCCTGAAGCCGGAGCACTACCCGGTCTTCGACTGCGCGATGGGCGAGCGGTCCATCGCGCCGATGGGCCACGTACGGATGATGGCGGCGGTCCAGCCGTTCATCTCCGGCGCCATCAGCAAGACGGTCAACATGCCGGAGGCGGCCACCGTCGAGGACGTCGAGAAGATCTACTTCGAGGGGTGGAAGCTCGGCCTGAAGGCGCTGGCGATCTACCGCGACAACTGCAAGGTCGGCCAGCCGCTCTCGGCGGCCAAGCCGAACAAGGCCACCACGCCGGCGCCCACCGAGACCGCCGCCGTCGAGCCGGTGGTGGAGAGGGTTGTCGAGTACCGCCCGGTGCGCAAGCGGCTGCCGAAGAAGCGCCCCTCGCAGACGGTCAGCTTCTCCGTCGGCGGCGCGGAAGGCTACCTCACCGCATCGTCGTACCCCGACGACGGCCTCGGCGAGGTCTTCCTCAAGATGTCGAAGCAGGGCTCGACCCTGGCCGGCGTGATGGACGCCTTCTCGGTGGCCATCTCCATCGGTCTCCAGTACGGCGTTCCGCTGGAGACGTACGTCAGCAAGTTCACCAACATGCGCTTCGAGCCGGCCGGTATGACCGACGACCCGGACGTGCGGATGGCAGCCTCGGTGATGGACTACATCTTCCGTCGCCTGGCACTGGACTTCCTGCCGTACGAGCGCCGCGCCGAACTGGGCATCTTCACCGCCAAGGAGCGGGCCGCCCAGCTGCGGGCCGAGGCGGAGGCGGAGAGCGGCGCGGACCTCACCGCGATGGCCTCCTCCGCCCCGGTCGAGGCGCCGGAGCCGAAGACCGGCCCGGTCGCCCAGCCGGCCCAGGAGGTCGCCGACGTCGCCGCCGTCAAGCCGGCGCCGGCGGTGGGTTCCTCCACCGAGCTGCTGGAGGCCGTGATCGGCAAGGCCGCCGACGCTCCGCTCTGCTTCACCTGCGGCACGAAGATGCGCCCGGCCGGCAGCTGCTACGTCTGCGAGGGCTGCGGCTCCACCAGCGGCTGCAGCTGACGTTCGGCCACGTGCGGCCCGGGTGGTGTACGCACCCGGGCCGCGCGCCGTCTTCGATCAACTCCAGGAGCGGGAAATCGGGGTGGGTCCGTAGACTCGGTGCGGTGGGTGGTGAACGACGACCCCTGGCGGACCGGCCGTTGACCGAGCCGCACCCGTCGCGGCTGTCGCCGGAGCGTCCCGACCGGGAACGGATCCTCGCGGCGCACGCCGCCGCGCTCGCCGCCGGGGAGGCCGGTTACCTCGACCCGGCCAGCGGGCTGTTCGTGCTCAGCGCCGGTTTCCTGGCCCGTCGGGGCACCTGCTGCGGGCGCGGCTGCCGGCACTGTCCGTACGTCGACGACTGACGGAAGAACCGGGTGCCGGTCGCGGTGGCCCGCCCTAGGTCGGGCCGGGGAGTTGCACGCCGCCCCGGCCGTGGTGGGCGTGGTCGTCTCCGTCGGGGCGGTCGGCGGCCTGCTCGCCGGGGCGCTGGCCGACCGGATCGCCGCCCGGCTCGGCCCGGGTGGTCTGGGTGGCGATGGCTGTCCCGGGGCCGCCCTACCTGCTCCCGGCCGGGCTGGGGGCTGCCGCTGTACGCCGCCGGGCTGGCCGCGTACTCCACCAACGCGGGGTTGTTCACCGTGGCCCCGGTGTCGTATCGGCAGCGGGTCACCCCACCGGAACTCTCGGCCGGGTGACCGCCGCTTTCCTCCGGGTCTGCTTCGAGGCGGTGCCGCTCGGCGCGCTCCCCGGCGGCGCGCTCGGCGCCGGGTGGGGGATGCGCCCGGCGCTGGTGGTGACCGCGCTGGGCACGTGGAGCGCCGCCCTGTTCGTGGTCGGCTCGCCCCTGCGCACGATGCGCGACCTGCCGTCGTCCCAGCCGGGCTGATCATCGGACGCGGGAGCCCGGAAGAGGGACTTCCGCACCGCCGGGGGATGCCCGTACGGTGTCCGTCGGACGTTCCGGCGGGCGCCCCCGCCCGCCGTCGATCGCGGAGGTCTCCCCGTGCGTACCCGGCTCTGTCTTGCCGTCTCGGCCGTCCTGCTGACCGTCACCGGGTGCGCGGACGCGCCGACGGCGGTGCCGGTGCCTCCGGTGGAGCCGCTGACGATCGAGGTGGCCGCGGCGTCCTCCGGGGGCGCCTGCCGTCTGCTCGACTTCGCCGTCGTCGAGGAGCACACCGGCACCCGGTTCGACGTGGCGGCGGCCAGCGACCGGGCCGACACCCGTACCTGCGTGGTCCGCGCCGGCGGCGCCGCCCTGCCGGAGCTGACCCTGACCGTGACGGACACGTCGATCGACGTGCCGACCTTCAACGCCGACGTGCTGCCGAAGGGGGCGGTGAAGGTGCCGAAGCTCGGGCAGGTGGCCTACCGCCGTACGGTGGCGAACGGCCCGGTGGCCGAGGTGGGCTGGCTGGCCGTCGAGGGCCGACTGGCCACCCTGCACTGGACCTGCGAGAAGGACACCGCCCGAGCCGAGGCCGAGGAGCTGACCGGCAGGCTGGTCGAACTGGCCCGGACGATCGACACCCGTTCGCTGTGACGCCGGCCGCCGGTGGGCCGCCCGACGTGGCTCAGTGCGCGGCGACGAAGACCCGGGACGCGACCTCGCGGGGCAGGCGGATCCGCTCGCCGGAGCGGTCGATGAACACTCCGTCGCGTTCCTGTGCCACGGTGACGGTGGCGCCCGGGTCGACCCCGGCGGCGTGCAGTTGGCGCAGCACGTCCGCGTCGGTCTGCACGCTCTCGCAGATCCGCCGGACCACCACCGGGCCGGTGAGGCCGGGGAAGGCCAGGTTGCGTTCGGCCTCGACGGTGTCGGTGCTCGGCTCCGAGCCGAGCTCCTCCAGACCCGGGATCGGGTTGCCGTAGGGCGAGCGGGTCGGCCGGTTGAGCAGGTCGTACACCCGCTTCTCCACCGCGTCGCTCATCACGTGCTCCCACCGGCAGGCCTCCTCGTGGGCCTCCTCGTAGGGCATCCCGATCACGTTGACCAGCAGCAGCTCGGCGAGGCGGTGCTTGCGCATCACGGACACGGCGGTGCTGCGCCCCAACGGGGTCAGCGTGAGGTGGCGGTCGCCCTCGACGGTGAGCAGGCCGTCACGCTCCATCCGGGCGACGGTCTGGCTGACGGTGGGCCCGCTCTGCCGCAGCCGCTCGGCGATCCGCGCGCGCAGCGGGGGCACACCCTCCTCCTCCAGTTCGAGGATGGTGCGAAGGTACATCTCGGTCGTGTCCACCAGGTCGTGGGATTTCACAGCGTCACGACCTCCTTACGGTGATGGTGGTGTTGACCGAAGAATCGGTCGTGTCCAGATCGTGCTTCACGTCAGCGGCCCTCCGGCCCACGATGCTACCCCGGCCGCCCGACAACCATGGACGTCGAATCGCCAGGTGACCGCCGCGATGGTGTTCACTGGACGCCATGTCCGGAACCGAGGTGCCGCTGATCGAGCCCGATCGGCTCGCCGCCGAGCTGGCCCTGCCCGACC
>NZ_SMKD01000148.1 GCF_004348595.1 Micromonospora sp. KC723 | reverse complement strand
ACCCTCCCCCCTCCCGGGTTGACTCCGTTGACTTGATCGTCAAAGGGGCAGGCGAGGGTCGGCCTGTCGCGGCCACCACAACCTCCTGATTGACTCGGATCGGGGTGGGAGGTGGTCATGGGGTGAGGCGGTGCAGGTCGCGGGGGAAGGCGGTGACCTCGCGGACGTTCGCCGCGCCGATGAGGCGAGCCACGAAGCGTTCCAGGCCGATGGCGAAGCCGCCGTGCGGCGGTATGCCGTGGCGGAACGCGTCGACGTAGCCGGCGTACGGCTCCAGCGGTTCGCCGCGCGCCGCCAGCGCCGCGACGTAGTCGTCGTACCGGTGCAGGCGCTGCCCGCCGGTGACCAGCTCCACACCACGGAAGAGCAGGTCGAATCCGTTCGAGTACGCCGGCCGGGCCGGATCCGGATGGGTGTAGAAAGGGCGCTTCGCCATCGGGTACCCGGTGACGAAGAGGAACTCCGAGCCGTGCTCGGCTCGGGCCCACTGCCCCAACGCCCGCTCGTGGGCGGGGGTCAGGTCCGGCTCGTCGGCGGGCGCCCCGGCGATCCTCAACGCCTCGGTAAAGTGCACGGCGGGGATCTCCGCCGGTAGCTCGGGCACCTCGACCCCCAGGGTGGCCAGCGCCGTATCCGCCCGGGACCGGACCTCGTCGAGCATGCCGGCCAGGCTGTCGCGCAGCACCACCATCACGTCCCGGTGGTCGGCGACGAACCCCAGTTCCACGTCGAGGGAGATGTACTGGGCCAAGTGCCGGACGGTGTCGTGCGGCTCGGCCCGGAACACCGGGCCGACCTCGTACACCCGCTCGAAGACGCCGACCATGAGCTGCTTGTAGAACTGCGGCGACTGGGCCAGGTACGCGGGCCGGCCGAACCAGTCCAGCGCGAACACGTTCGCCCCGCTCTCGGTGGACGAGGCGACCACCTTCGGGGTGTGGATCTCCACGAAGTCGCGGGCGTCGAGCGCGGCCCGGAAACCGGCCACCGCCGCCGCCGACACCCGCAGCGCCGCCGCCCGGGTCGGGTGCCGCAACGCGACCGGGGCGTGGTCGAGCTGGGTGGGCAGGGTCGCGGTGAGCGCCGGCCGGTACAGGTCGAACGGGGGCGGCACGGCGGGCGGGCCGAGCGGTCGTACCGTCGGGGCGGTCAGCTCGACCCCGGCGGGCGCGGTGGGGTTCGCGACCACCGTGCCGACCACCTCGACGACGGTCTCCTCCGGCAGCGCCGCGACGGCCGCGCGCACGGCGGCGTCGGTGACCACGACCTGGGCCAGGCCGGCAGCGTCCCGCACGATCAGGAACGCCACCGACTTGAGCAGCCGGCGGCGGTGTACCCAGCCGGCGATCCGAACGGTGCCACCGACCCGGGCGGGGAGTTGGGTGGAAAGGATGCGTTGCACGGCGATACCTCCTTGATCAATCGCAACGCGATCCCCAGGGAGGTGTGGGCGAGCGGGAACCTCGCGGTGCCACCACACCTTCGCCCCCGCACGCGGCGGGAGCCTCGTTCGTCGCCTGTTGACCGGGGCCAGCCGGGCGGGCTCTACTGGGCGCGGACGCCGTTCTTCCCGCGGCTCGGGAGGGTCTTCGCGCGCCGACGCCAGACCGCCTTCCAGCGACCGGCGGCTCTCTGCGCTGGCGGACCGGTGCGCTACTCGGCTCCGTCACAGCCTTGCCGGGCAGGCTAGCAGCCGACAGCCGGACGCGTGACCGAGTTGTCTCCCGCGGTCGGTGTCGCGTGTCACCCCATCTGTGGCGTGACGCCGGTCGCCCGCGGTTCATCGACCGCCACCGACCGGCGTAGGCTCGTTTTCGTGACGATCGAGCACTCCACGCCGACGACCGAGCAGGCCAGCCGCACCGCGACGGTGGCGCCCGAGGGACGGCGCCTGCTGCGCATCGAGGCCCGCAACGCCGAGACGCCGATCGAGCGCAAGCCGCCGTGGATCAAGGTCAAGGCCAAGATGGGCCCGGAGTACACCCAGCTGCGCGGGCTCGTCTCGCGCGAGGGGCTGCACACCGTCTGCCAGGAGGCCGGCTGCCCGAACATCTACGAGTGCTGGGAGGACCGCGAGGCCACCTTCCTCATCGGCGGCGACCAGTGCACCCGGCGCTGCGACTTCTGCCAGATCGACACCGGCAAGCCGGCCGAGTTCGACGCCGACGAGCCGCGTCGGGTCGCCGAGTCGGTCGCGTCGATGGGCCTGCGGTACGCCACCATCACCGGCGTCGCCCGCGACGACCTGCCCGACGGCGGCGCCTGGCTGTACGCCGAGACGGTCCGGCAGATCCACGCCCTGCGCTCCGGCTGCGGCGTCGAGCTGCTGATCCCCGACTTCAACGCGGTCCCCGCCCAGCTCGCCGAGGTGTTCGGTTCCCGGCCCGAGGTGCTGGCGCACAACGTCGAGACCGTGCCGCGCATCTTCAAGCGGATCCGGCCGGCGTTCCGCTACGAGCGCTCCCTCGACGTGATCCGGCAGGCCCGCGCCGACGGCCTGGTCACCAAGAGCAACCTGATCCTCGGCATGGGCGAGGAGCGGGCCGAGGTCTCCCAGGCGCTGCGCGACCTGCACGACGCCGGTTGCGAACTGATCACCATCACCCAGTACCTGCGCCCCTCCCCCCGCCACCACCCGGTGACCCGCTGGGTCAAGCCGGAGGAGTTCGTCGAGCTGCGCGAGGAGGCCGAGGAGATCGGCTTCGCGGGCGTGATGAGCGGTCCCCTGGTGCGCTCGTCGTACCGGGCCGGGCGGCTCTACCAGCAGGCGCTCGACGCCCGCGCGGAGGTCGTCCCCGCCGGCTGAGGCCGGCCTCGTCACCCGCCGTCCGCCAGCGCGGGGTGCGATGATCACAACATGACCACGGGGGTACGCCCGCAGCCGCGCGACGCGGCCCGCCGGCGTACACCCCGCTGGCCCCGTCCGGCACTCCTCGCCCTGCTGGTCGGGGCGGCCGGGGTGGCGTACCGTGCCGCCCTGCTGCTGGCCGACACGCCGCGCACCAACAGCGACGAGGCGACCATGGGACTCGCCGCGCTGCGCATCGCCCGGGGCGAGGACTTCCCGGTCTTCTTCTACGGCCAGGCGTACATGGGGACGCTGGAGGCGTACCTGGCCGCGCCGCTGGTCGCGCTGGCCGGCCCGTCCTGGCTGGCGCTTCGGCTGCCGCTGCTCGCCCTGTACGGCCTGTTCCTGTACCTGAGCTGGTCGCTGACCCGCCGTCTCGGCGGGGACCGCCGGTTCGCCCTGCTGGTGGTCGGGGTGCTCGCGTTCGGGTCGGACCGGATCGTCAAGAACCAGCTCATCGCCGGCGGCGGCTACCCGGAGCTGAATCCGATCGGCGTGGGGTTGGCCCTGCTCACCCTCGACCTCGCCGCCGGGCGACCGGACGGGCGGCGGTGGCGGTACGCCGGGTTCGGGTTCCTCGCCGGCCTGGCCGTGTGGGTGGATCCGCTGCTGCTGCCGTACGTGCTGGCGGTCGGCGCGGCGCTGCTCGGCGCGGCCGTGCGCGAGCGGGGCCCAGCCCGCGGCGAGCTGCGCGGACCGGCCGGGATGGCGCTGGTGGGTGGGGCGCTGCTCGGTGCCGCGCCACTGCTCGGGCACAGCCTCGCGCACGGCCGCAACCCGGTCACGGCGGTCCTCGCCGCCAGCGGTGCGGACGCGGCGGCGGGCTGGGCCGACCGGCTGCACGGCGGGCTGGTGCTCGGTCCGGCGCTGGGCCTGGGCTTCTGCGCGCCGGGCCACTGCGCGACCTGGCAGCTCTGGTGGTCGGTGGCGTTGCCGGTGCTGCTGACCCTGGCCGCCCTGTCCGCCTGGCGGGCGTTGCGAGGTTCCGCGTCGGCCACCGTCACCCGGGTACCTCCCGCTGCCGGCCCGGCCGGGGCGTCCGGCCGGCCGGCGCCGGAGCGGTGGGCCGGCGCGGCGGTGCGCCTGGCGCTGGTGGCGGGCGCGGTGGGGACGCTCGCGGCGTACACGGTCAGCAGCGCCGCCGGCCGCACCCCGGTGGAGAGTTCCCGCTACCTGTCCTGCCTCCTGGTCTCGGTCCCGGCCCTGCTCTGGCCGCTCTGGGCGGCGGTCCGCCGGCCCGCCCCGCCGCCGAACCGCCGGACGTGGCGCACCGGCACGGTCGCCGCGACACGGGTGGCGGCGCTCGGCGTCCTCGTCGCCGTGCTCACCGGCGCCGCCGTGGCGACCGCCGGCACCCTCACCACCGTGCCGGAGAACCGGACCGAGGCGCGGCGGCACGCCGCCATGATCAGCGCGTTGCGCGCGCACGGCGTCCGGCACGTCCACGGTGAGTACTGGACCTGCAACCGGCTCACCTTCGCCGCCCGAGAAGAGATCATCTGCGCGGTCGTCGACGACCGGTTGCGTCCCGGTTTCGACCGGCTGCCCGGCTACCGGCGGGCGGTCGCCCGGGCCGGCGGGGTGGCGTACGTGGCACCGGTCGGGTCGCCGCTGGCGGCCACCCTGGACCGGCAGCCGCCGCCCGGCGCGGCAACGCTCACCGTGGCCGGTTGGCGGATCTGGCTGCCGCCGCGCTGACGAAGCCGGTCACCTCGGGGCGGCCGGTCAGGCAGGCCGGCCGGTCACCTCGGGGCTGCCGGGGTCGAGCAGGCCGAGGCGGTGAGCCACGGCTGCGGCCTCGACGCGGTTGGCGACGCCGAGCTTCGCGATGATCCGGGAGACGTGCACGCTCGCCGTCTTCGGCGAGATGAACAACCGCTCGGCGATCCGGCTGTTGCTGTGCCCCTCGGCCACCAGCCGCAGCACCTCCCGCTCCCGGGCGGTGAGCAACCGCGTACCGGCCCCGGCACCCCGTAGCCCCACCCGCCGGGCCAGGATGGCGGCCTGCTCGCCCAGCGGGGTCGCGCCGAGCCGCCCGGCGATCACCACGACCTCCTCCACCGCCGCGGCGACCTCGTCGCGTTCCCCGGCCGACGCGGCCGCCTCGGCCAGCCCCAGCAGCGCCCGGCCCAGGGCGTACGGCTGGCCGTCGGCCCGCCACGCCCGCACTGCCTCCCGCCAGGCCGGCAACGCCCGGTCGCCGACCGCCAGCAGCGCCGTGACCTGGGCGGAGTGTGCCCGTTCGGCCGGATGGCGGGCGGGCAGCGCGGCGGCGACCCCGGCCACGGCGACGGCCAGTTCCCGGTCGGCGAAGCGGGCCGCGGTGCGGGCGGCGGCGCCGAGCACCGGCCAGCCCTCGCGGGGCAGGTGCGGCAACCGGTCGTCGGCGAGCGCGGCGCGGGCCGCCGCGGTGGCCTCGACCTTGTCGTCCGCGGCGAGCGCCGCCTCCACGCGCAGCTCGTGCAGGGGCAGCCGGTGGTTCGCCCACAGGTACGGCCGGGCCAGGAACCCCAGCGCCCGGCCGACCAGCTCGTCGGCGCGGGGGTGGGCGCGGGCCAGCCACAGCCCGGCGCGCAGCTGGAGCCAGTGCAGCCCGGACACGCCGGGCGGGTCGATCCGGGCCGCATCCGCGCAGGCCACGTCGGCCTCGTCCCAGCGGCCCAGCGCGAGCAGCGCCTCCGCGCGATTCGACAGCAGGTACGCCCCGGTGGAGCGGCTGATCCCGACCCGGCGGGCCTCGGCCACCCCGGCGGCGGCGGCCTCGGCCGACTCGGCGTACCGGCCCAGCTCGAAGAGCACGTCGGAGAGGTGGACCAGCGCGCTGACCAGCGCGGGGGCGTCGTCGGCGGCCCGGGCCAGGGTCTCCGCCCGGCGGAGCTCGGCCAGCCCGAGGTCGGGTCCCTTGTCGGCGCGGCAGAGCAGGGCGATCCGCGCGGGCAGCAGGGCGAGGTCCGTGCCGAGCGCCTCGGCGCGCGCGCGTACCTCGGCGGCGATCGTGGTGGCCAACTCCGGGTCGACCTTGATGAGGTGGGCGGCGATGTACGCGAGCAGTCGAGTCCGTTCCGGGCCGTCCGGCACGCCGGCCGCCAGCCGGTACGCCTCGCGCAGCTCGGCGCCGCCGTCGCTCTTGCCGAGCAGGGCCAGCAGCCGGCCCCGCCGGTCGAGCAGCCGGGCGGCACGCAACGGCTCGGCCTCGCGGTCCACCTCGGCCAGCGCGGCCCGGGTCAGGGTGACGGCGCGGCCGTAGTCACCGGCCGTGGTGGCCGCGTCGAGGGTCGCCTCCAGCACCGCCAGGTGGTCCATGCCGAGCCGGTCGGCGGCGTCGGGCACCAGCTCCCACAGCTCCAGCACCCGTTCCAGCAGCCGGCTCTGCTCCGCGTACGCGTACCGGTCGGCGGCGGCGCGGGCGGCTGCCCGGGCGGCGAGCAGGGCGCGCGGGTGGTCGTGGGCGGCGTACCAGTGGTGGGCGGTCTCGGCGGGAGCGCGGCCGGCGGCGACCAGGTGCGGGTTCGCCTCGATGGTGGCGGCGTACCGGGCGTGCAGCCGGGCGTGCTCGCCGGGCAGCAGCTCGTCGTGGACGGCCTCCCGGACCAGGGCGTGCCGGAACTCGTAGCCCCCTTCCTGGTCGGCGACCACCAGTTGGGCGGCGACGGCAGCACGCAGCGCGTCCTCCAGCTCGTGCTCGGGCAGGCCGGCGACCTCGGCGAGGAGCTGGTGGGCGAAGCGGGTGCCCCCGGCGGCGGCAATGCGCAGCACCCGCTGGGTGGCGTCGGGTAGCCGGTCGACCCGGGCGAGCAGCAGGTCGCGCAGGGTCTCCGGCAGGGTGGCGCAGCCGACCGGGCCACCGGCCGCGGCCAGCTCCTCGATGAAGAACGGGTTGCCCTGGGTGCGGGCCTGCACGTCGTCCACCGCGCGGGCGGCCGGTTCGGTCCCGAGCAGGTCGGCGAGGATCGCCGCGGTGCCGTCCCGGTCGAGACGGCCCAGCTCGATCCGTTCGACGCCGCGCGCCCGGTCCAGCTCGGCGAGGAACGGGCGCAGCGGGTGGCCCCGGTGCAGCTCGTCGGTGCGGTACGTGCAGACCAGCAGCACCCGGGCGGTGCGGGCGGCCCGGACGAGGAAGCCGATCAGGTCACGGGTGGAGCGGTCGGCCCAGTGCAGGTCCTCGATCACCAGCACCAGCGGCTGACTGGTGGCCAGCCGGTGGAACAGCTCCCCCACCAGGTCGAACAGGTAGCCCCGGGGGGCGTCGGAGAGCGGCGGAGCGGGCGGCGCGGCGACCACGGCGGAAGCCCGGGCCAGCTCCGGCAGCAGGCGGCCGAACTCCGGCTCGTACCCCTCGAAGACCGCCGGGCCGTCGCGGCGCAGCACCTCGCGCAGCGCCGCGGCGAACGGCGCGAAGGGCAGGCCGGCCTCGCCCAGTTCCAGGCACTGGCCGACGAGCAGCCGGCCCCCGTCGGAGGTGACCAGGGCCCCGAACTCGTCCAGCAGGCGGGTCTTGCCGACCCCGGCCTCACCGCCGACCAGCATGGTGCTGGGCTCGCCGGCCCGGGCGCGGGCGAAGGCGGCGCGCAGCGCCCCGAGTTCGTCCTGGCGGCCGACGAGGACGGTGCTGGCAGCGCGTAGGGTCACGGCTCCGAGGATGCCACGCGCGCCGGGGCCGTCCCCGCCCACCGGCCCGGCCGGGCCGGGGCCGCCGGCGGCCCCGGGTCCGAGGCCGGTCGCGGCGGCCTGGCCGGGGACGGCCGGTGCCGGTGCGGGCGTCACCGGCGGGCGGTGTCGGTACGGCCCGGGCGCGACCACCGTTCACGCCAGCGGCCGTGCCGGCGCGGCAGGGACCGGGCGCGGCGGGCCGCCTCGGCGTCGGCCCACAGCTCGGCGGCCTGGGAGCGGTGGAGGCTGAGGAGGAACTCTGCGTCGTTGCCGAACATGTCGGGCTCCTTCGGATCGTCGTTCGTCTGCTGATGTCGACTCTTCGCCCGAAGGTGCCCCCCTGGCATGGGTGCGCCGCCTGATCTTCGCCTTCCCGCCCCTCCTTACCGGCGACGGAAACAGCCGCTGAGGCGACGTAAGGTACTCAGCCGGCCTGCGGATCATCCGGGGATGCGGCGACCACTAGACTCGGCGGCATGGCGAAGCCCCAGGAGAAGGTCTCGTTCGGCCAGCGGCTGAAGCAGATCGGGATGGTGTTCAGGTTCACCGCGAAGCAGGACCGGTGGTTCGCGCCGCTGGTCGCCGCGGCGGTGCTGATCCCGCTCGCGCTCACCGTGGTCGCGGTGCTCCTCTGGGGTTGGCTCTGGCTGCCGCTGGGCATCCTGGTCACCCTGCTCGCCGTGCTGATCGTGCTCAACCTGCGGTCCAACGCGGCGATGATGAACGCCGCCGAGGGGCAGCCCGGGGCCGCCGCCCAGATCATGGAGAACATGCGCGGCGACTGGCGGGTCACCCCCGCCGTCAGCTCCACCACCCAGATGGACATGGTTCACCTGGTGATCGGCCGGCCGGGGGTGATCCTGCTCGCCGAGGGCAACCCGCAGCGGGTACGCGGCCTGCTCGGGCAGGAGAAGCGCCGGCTGGCCAAGGTGATCGGCAACGCCCCGCTGCACGACTACGTGATCGGCCAGGGCGAGGACGAGCTGCCGATCCGCAAGCTGCGGATGACGCTGATGCGGCTGCCGCGCGCCCTCAGCGGCAAGGACGTCAACTCGCTCGACAAGCGGCTCAAGGCGCTGACCGCCCGGCCGCAGATGCCCAAGGGCGCGATCCCGAAGAACATGCGGCCGCCGCGCGGCGCGTTCCGCCAGTCGCGAGGCCGCTGACCTCGACGCCGTACGCCGGCGAGCCGGGCCCGTTCGGGCCCGGCTCGTCGCGTTTGCGCGCCCGGCACGGGTCGACCGGCCGCCCGGCACGGGCGAGCCGACTGGGTGTCGGCGATCAGGCGGCCCCGGCGAGCGTCGGCGATCAGGCGGCGCGGGGGGCGTCGGCGATGACCGAACCGGTGAGGCGGTCGTGCAGGCCACGGCGGTGCCCGTCCATCAGCAGGGCGGGCACGACCAGGGCGAGCAGCAGGCCGCGCAGCAGGGCCCGGCCCAGGCCGACGCGGCCCCCGTCAACCCAGGACAGGCAGCGGATCCTGGTGATCCACATCCCGGGGGTCTGGGCGAAGAGCCCGAGGAAGAAGCCGTACTCGGCAACCAGCACCAGCACCGGGGCCCAGCCGTCCCGAAGGGGGTCGGCGAAGAAGTTCGACACCATCAGGCAGAGCACCCAGTCGATCACCAGCGCGCCGAAGCGGCGCCCGAGGCTGGGCGGGGTGAAGGACGGATCCGTGGCGGGTGGCGCCGGAACGGCGGCGGGGTTGCTCACAGCGATCAAGGGTAACCAGCGGCTGTCGGTCACCGGCGGTCACCGAGGGGCGTCGGTCAGCCGTCCCGGGCCTGGACCGTCACGGATCGGAAACGGGCTATTTGCGTCAAGAGGCGTTACACTGCCCCAACCGGTATCGTCCGAACGGTGGCCCGGTGGCGACTGAGCGGCTCAAATGACGCCTCGCCAGCGACGTAACACGGCGGAAACAGAGGAGACACGGCCGGGCAACCGCGCGGTCATACCGTCGCCAGAGCCCAGCCACCGGAGTGGACGTGCCAGGAGGACGTGTGTTTGCCAATCCCGAGGAACTCCTGCGGTACCTCAAGAACGAGGACGTAAAGTTCGTCGACGTACGTTTTTGTGACCTGCCCGGCGTGATGCAGCACTTCAACCTGCCGGTGGAGTCCTTCGACGACAGCGTCTTCACCGACGGCCTCGCGTTCGACGGCTCGTCGATCCGCGGTTTCCAGGCGATCCACGAGTCGGACATGCTCCTGCTCCCGGACGTCGCCACCGCGTTCGTCGACCCGTTCCGGGCGCAGAAGACCCTCGCGCTGAACTTCTTCATCCACGACCCGTTCACCCGCGAGGCGTACTCCCGGGACCCGCGCAACGTGGCGAAGAAGGCCGAGGCGTACCTGGCGGCGAGCGGCATCGCCGACACCGCCTACTTCGGCGCCGAGGCCGAGTTCTACATCTTCGACTCGATCCGGCACGAGACCTCCGCCCACCAGTCGTTCTACTACATCGACTCGATCGAGGGCGCGTGGACCTCCGGCCGCGAGGAGGCCGGCGGCAACCGCGGCTACAAGACCGCGTACAAGGGCGGCTACTTCCCGGTGCCGCCGGTGGACCACTACGCCGACCTGCGCGACTCGATCGTGCGTCGCCTGGTCGACGGCGGTTTCACGGTGGAGCGCTCGCACCACGAGGTCGGCACCGCCGGCCAGTCGGAGATCAACTACAAGTTCTCCACCCTGCTGCACTCCGCCGACCAGCTCCAGCTCTTCAAGTACATCGTGAAGAACGAGGTCTGGGCCAACGGCAAGACCGCCACCTTCATGCCGAAGCCGCTCTTCGGCGACAACGGCTCCGGCATGCACACCCACCAGAGCCTGTGGCTGAACGGCGAGCCGCTGTTCTACGACGAGACCGGCTACGCCGGCCTGTCGGACACCGCCCGCTGGTACATCGGCGGCCTGCTGCACCACGCGCCGTCGCTGCTGGCCTTCACCAACCCGACGGTCAACTCGTACCGTCGGCTGGTGCCGGGCTTCGAGGCGCCGGTCAACCTGGTCTACTCGCAGCGTAACCGCTCCGCCTGCACCCGCATCCCGGTCACCGGCAGCAACCCGAAGGCCAAGCGGGTCGAGTTCCGGGTGCCGGACCCGTCCAGCAACCCGTACCTCGCCTTCTCGGCGATGATGATGGCCGGCCTGGACGGCATCAAGAACAAGATCGAGCCGCCGGCGCCGATCGACAAGGACCTGTACGACCTGCCGCCGGAGGAGTGGGGCGACGTCAAGCAGGTGCCGGGCTCGCTGCCGGAGGTGCTCGACGCGCTCGAGGCCGACCACGACTACCTGCTCGACGGCGGCGTCTTCACGCCGGACCTGATCTCCACCTGGGTCAGCTGGAAGCGGGCCAACGAGGTCGACCCGGTGCGTCTGCGCCCGACCCCGCACGAGTTCGCGATGTACTTCGACTGCTGAGCGGTCGTCGAGGCACGTTCCACCGGCCGGGCCGGCTCCGCGTACGTGGAGCCGGCCCGGCCGCTTGTTCAGGAACGCCGCCGTCGTACCGCCAGCACGACCAGGGCCACCACCAGCGCCGTCATCGCGATCGCGCCGGGCGCCTTGGTGTACCGGGCCAGCGAGGTGCCGTCGGGCAGGGTCAGGAAGACCACGACGGCGCAGGGCAGCGTGAACCAGCCGGTCCGGGTCGCCGAGACGGCGAGGAGCAGCAGCGGCCCGGTCGCGTACCAGGGGTGGAAGACGGGGGCGAGGGCCACCGTGGCCGCCAGCGCGCCCCCCGCGCCGAGCAGCGCCGCCCGGGGGCGGGCCACGGCGAACCGCCGGACCCGCTGGCGGGCGTCGTTGAGCCGGCGCAGCGCCGACCAGGCCCGCCACCAGAACACCGCCAGCAGCGTCGCCAGCAGCACCAGTCCCACCACCCGCGCCGCCGGCACCGCACCCGGCTCCCGCCCGGCCAGC
This sequence comes from Micromonospora sp. KC723, assembly GCF_004348595.1. Lineage (GTDB taxonomy): Bacteria > Actinomycetota > Actinomycetes > Mycobacteriales > Micromonosporaceae > Micromonospora. Next base: position 1,033 of record NZ_SMKD01000148.1, on the reverse strand, counting down.
GCGCCGAGATAGTCGACGACGAAGCCGACCGCCGTCGGCGGCGAGGTCCACTGCTGCGAGTCGCCGCTGTGGGCCAACCCGCCGACCCAGCCCAGACCCAGGCCGGACACGGCGGAGGCGGTCGCGAGCGCGGCCAGCACCCCACCGGCCACCCAGCCACCGTCGCGCAGCAACGCCCGGACGGTGTACCGGCCGCGCACCGCGACCAGCGCGGCGAAGGGCAGCACCACGACCGCCGTCGCCTTCACCGCCACCGCCAGGCCGAGCAGCACCCCGGCGGCCAGCAGCGGCCGCGCCCCGCCGGACGCGCGGACCAGCACCAGCAGGCCGAGCAGGAGCAGGCCGAGCATCACCGCGTCGTTGTGCGCGCCGGCGACCAGGTGCACCCCGACCAGCGGACTGGCCAGCCCGAGCCAGACCGCCCGGCGGGTGGGCACCCCGCACGCCCGGGCCAGCCCCGGCAGGCAGAGCGCGGCCAGCAGCACCCCGGCCAGGGCGAGCAACCGGAACAGGGCGACCGTGCCGGCCAGGCCCCCGCCGAGGGTGACGGCCAGCGCGGCGAGCAGCAGGAACAACGGCCCGTACGGGGCAGGGGTGTCCCGCCACAGCGGGGCGACCGAGTCGACCCACGGGCAGCCGGCCGCCGCCACCCCGACCGCGTACGGGTCGTGCCCGGCGGCGTACGCCCAGCCCTGGCAGGCGTACGAGTAGACGTCGCGGCTGCCCAGCGGCGGCGCGACCACCAGCGGCACCAGCCACAGCCCGGCCGTACGGTACGCCCACCGGCTCGACGGCGCTCCCCGGCGCAGCGCCCACCAGGCGCCGACCATCAGCGCGGTGCCGAACAACCAGCAGCCGAGCGCCGCCGGCCCGTACGGCATCCGCCACGGCTGGTGCGGTGGGAGGGTCGGCAGCGCGCCGCCGAGCCACCCGGCCACGGTGACCAGCGCCGCGCCTGCCAGCCCGGTCCAGCGGGCGGCCCGGGCGCGGTCGTCGGGGGGCGGGCCGGGCTCGGTCACCGGCGGACCTCTCC
>NZ_SMKD01000147.1 GCF_004348595.1 Micromonospora sp. KC723 | reverse complement strand
CCCCCGGGCCCGGCCCGGTCACCCCGTCCACCGGCGGTTCGCCCGCCCCGGCCGACTTCGTGCTGCTGTCCGAGGTGGATCCGAGCATCACCACCGACATCCGGTACGCCACCGCGCACAACTTCCTCGGCCGGCCGGTCGACGGCTACCAGGAACCCGTCTGCCTGCTCACCCGCCCGGCCGCCGAGGCGCTGAGCCGGGCCCAGGCCGCCGCCCGCGGCTACGGGTACGGCCTGCGGGTGTACGACTGCTACCGGCCCCGGCGGGCCGTGGACGACTTCGTCCGCTGGGCGAAGGATCCCGCCGACCAGCGGATGAAGGCCGAGTTCTACCCCCGGGTGGCCAAGGATCGGCTCTTCGCCGACGGATACCTCGGGGCCCCCACGGCGCACAGCCGCGGCAGTACGGTCGACCTCACCCTGCAACCGTTGCCCGTGCCGTCCGGAACGAGCCAGGCGCCGGGGCAGCCACTGGTGGCCTGCACCGAGCGCGCCGACCGCCGGTTCGCCGACGGCAGCGTCGACATGGGCACCGGGTTCGACTGCTTCGACCCCCTCGCGCACACCGACGACCCACGGATCACCGGCGTCGCCCGCCGGAATCGCCAGCTGCTGAAACGGCTGATGACGCAGCAGGGATTCGTCAACTACGACCGGGAGTGGTGGCACTACCGCTACGCCGACGAGCCGTACCCGGACACCTACTTCGACTTCCCGGTGGCGGCGTCGTCGCTGCCGCCGCGATAGACGCCCGCGTCGGGCCGACTCCGGTCCGCCGTACCTCAGTGGACCTCGGCGCGGGGGCGGGTACGCAGTGGCAGCCAGGCCAACACGTCCTGGATCTTCGTGTCCCAGTACGCCCAGTCGTGGTCGCCGGGGGAGAAGTCGACGGTGACCGGCACACCCTGCTCCCGGGCCGCCTCGACGAACGCCAGATTGTCCTCGTGGAGGAAGTCCTCGGTGCCGCAGGCCACGTAGAGCGGCGGCGTGTCCGGCCCGGCGGCGCGGACCAGTGCCACCGTGTCGTCGTCGCGGCCGGCCACCGGCCGGTCGCCCCACACGGTGTGCCACACCTCGGCGTTCACCGGGCGGGTCGGGTGGTTCCGCCGGTGGGCGACGTTCAGGGCGCCGGAGAGACTGGCGGCGGCGGCGAACCGTTCGGGCCGGCGCAGCGCCCACTTGACCGCCCCGTAGCCGCCCATCGACAGGCCGGCGACGAAGGTGTCCTCGCGACGCTCGGAGAGCCGGAAGAACGACTGGCACACCTGGGGCAGCTCGTCGGCGAGGAACGTCCAGAACCGGTTGCCGTGTTCCTCGTCGGCGTAGAAGCTCCGCTCGGCGCGGGGCATCACGACGGCCAGCCCCAGGGGTGCCACGTACCGCTCGATCGAGGTCCGGCGGAGCCAGCCGGTCTCGTCGTCGGTGAGGCCGTGCAGCAGGTACAGCACGGGCGGGTCGTCGTCGGCCGCCCCGCCGGCCGGGCCGACCGGGGACGTGGTGGGCTGGGGCAGGATCACCTGCATCGAGGTGTCGAGGCCGAGCGCCTCGGAGAAGAAGTCGCAGCGGGCCAGTGCCATGGTCCGTAACCGTACCGCCCCGGCCCACGGCGCGGGACCGCCGCGAGGTGCCGGCCCGGGCCGGCCGGCGGCCATGGTGGTACGGCGATTCCTCGTTGCGTGCCCCGGGCGCGACGCCTACGGTCAACGGCACGTCACGCCGATAACCTCGGGAGTCGACCGTGCAGCAGCGAACCAGCACCTCCACGCGGCTCCTGCCGTCCGGTGGCGCCGCGCGGCCCGCCGACGAACGGGGCCGAGGCCGGGGTGGCCGGCGACCAGGGCGGCGACGCGGATAGCAGCACGCGTTGCCCGACCTGGCCGCCCACCCCACCGGGGACCGGGCGGCCTTCTCGTAACCGGCCCCGTCGGCGGCTTCCGATGTGCACGGGTGCGAACGCCCGTACGAGTCACGCACCAACCCCGCGCTGGCGCGCGGCACCCGCCATGGCGGACACGACGACCAGGGACACGACGACCAGGGACACGACGACGACCAGGGAGACGACGATGGCATTCACCCCGCTGCCGGGCACCAGGGCGCCGGTACGGGTCTGGACCGACCCGTACGACATCGAGCCGCAGGCCGCGCGGCAACTGCGCAACATCGGCGCGCTGCCCTGGGTCCAGGGCGTCGCCGTCATGCCCGACGTGCACTACGGCAAGGGCGCCACGGTCGGTTCGGTCATCGCCATGCGCCAGGCCGTCTCCCCGGCCGCCGTGGGCGTGGACATCGGCTGCGGGATGAGCGCGGTGCGTACCTCGCTCACCGCCGCCGACCTGCCCGACACCCTCTCCGCGCTGCGGTCGGCGATCGAGGCGGCCATCCCGGTCGGTTTCCAGCAGCGCGACGACGCCGTCGACCCGCGTCGGGTGCCGGGCCTGGAGCAGGCCGGCTGGGCGGAGTTCTGGCGGCGTTTCGGCGAGCTGGACCGCCGGGTGGCCCAGCTGGAGACCCGGGCCCGGCGGCAGATGGGTACCCTCGGCGGCGGCAACCACTTCATCGAGGTCTGCCTCGAGCAGGGCGGCCCGGATGTCGGGCAGGTCTGGCTGATGCTGCACTCCGGCTCCCGCAACATCGGCAAGGAGCTGGCCGAGCGGCACATCGGGGTGGCCCGGCGGCTGCCGCACAACGCCGACCTGCCCGACCGCGACCTGGCCGTCTTCCTCGCCGGCACGCCGGAGATGGCCGCGTACCGCCGGGACCTGTGGTGGGCGCAGGAGTACGCCCGGCGCAACCGTGCGGTCATGCTGGCCCTGCTCTGCGGGGTGGTGCGGGAGCACCTCCCGCAGGTCAGCTACGGCGAGCCGATCTCGTGCCACCACAACTACGTGGCGGAGGAGAGCTACGACGGGGTGGACGTGCTGGTGACCCGCAAGGGGGCGATCCGCGCCGGGCGAGGGGACCTGGGCATCATCCCGGGATCGATGGGCACCGGCTCGTACATCGTGCGGGGCAGGGGCAACCCGGACGCGTACTGCTCCGCGTCGCACGGCGCGGGGCGGCGGATGTCCCGTGCGCAGGCGAAGCGGACGTACGGCGTCGAGGACCTGCGGCGACAGACCGAGGGGGTGGAGTGCCGCAAGGACGCCGGGGTGGTCGACGAGATCCCCGGCGCGTACAAGGACATCACCCGGGTGATGGCCCAGCAGGACGACCTGGTCGAGGTGGTGGCGCACCTCAAGCAGGTGGTCTGCGTGAAGGGTTGAGCCGGCGGCGCCCTTCCCTCAACGGCCGGGACGTGTGACGCCGTCCGACCGATTGACCGGTCGATTGATACATGCCAGTGTTTCAGTCCCCGGCGTGACCGCCGCGACCTCACCCCCGGGTTGCGGGCGTCCGGCACCCCGACCGGGACGGTCACGCCCTGCCGCCCATGAGGAGCCCGCATGAGACTGAGAACGCCGACGACCGGACTCGCCGTCGCCGTGCTCGCCGCGGTGACGATGACGCTGGCCGCGCCACCGGCCACGGCGATCCGGCCGACCGCCGCCGCCCCGGTGGCCGCGCTGGCGGCGCCGGACATCTCGGTGGCGAACGTCCAGGCCCACCTGACCCGGTTCCACACCATCGCCACCAGCAACGGCGGCAACCGGCGGGCGGGCTCCGCCGGCCACACCGCCTCGGTCGCCCACGTCAAGTCCGCGTTGCAGGCGGCCGGCTACACCGTCACCGAACAGACCTGCACGACCTGCGTGTACCGCTCGAACAACCTCATCGCCGAGTGGCCGCAGGGCCCCGCCGACCAGGTCGTCATGTTCGGCGCCCACCTCGACAGCGTCGCCGCCGGGCCCGGCGTCAACGACAACGGCTCCGGCTCGGCCGCGCTGCTGGAGAACGCGTTGGTGCTGGCCCAGCAGAAGCCGACCATGACAAAGCGGGTCCGGTTCGCCTGGTGGACCGACGAGGAGCAGGGCCTCAACGGCTCCGAGTTCTACGTCAACTCGCTCACCGCCACCCAGCGCGGCCACATCAAGGGCTACTACAACTTCGACATGGTCGCCTCCACCAACGGGGGCTACTTCATCAACCGGGTCACCTCCACCACCGCTGCGCCGCTGAAGGCGTACTGGGACTCGCTGGGGCTCCAACCGGAGGAGAACGTCGAGGGGCAGGGCCGCTCGGACGACTATCCCTTCCAGCAGGCCGGCATCCCCACCTCCGGGTACGCCACCGGTGCCAGCGCCCGCAAGACCAGCGCCCAGGCCACCAAGTGGGGCGGCACCGCCAACGCCTCCTACGACCCCTGCTACCACCGCTCCTGCGACACGACCAGCAACATCAGCGCCACCCACCTCGACCGTAGCGCCGACGGGGTCGCGTACGCCATCTGGCAGCTCGCGGTCGGCTCCGGCACCCCGACCGACGACTTCTCCGTCACGGTGAGCCCGACCTCCGGCACCGTCGCCCGCGGCGCGTCCACCACCGCCACCATCCGCACCACCACCACCGGTGGCGCAGCCCAGACCGTGGCCCTGGCGGCCTCCGGCGTACCCGCCGGGGTCACCGTGTCGTTCAGCCCCGCGTCGGTGACCTCCGGCGGCTCCGCCACGATGACCGTGACCGCCTCGTCGACGGCCACCATCGGCGCCTTCACCGTGACGGTCACCGGCACCGGCTCGGTGAGCCGGACGGCCACCTACGGCCTCACCGTCACCGGCGCCGGCGGAAGCTGCACCGGCGGTCAGGTGGTCGGCAACAGCAGCTTCGAGTCCGGCACCGCGCCGTGGACCGCCACCTCCGCCGTGATCACCAACTCGACCCGTCAGCCCGCGCGGACCGGGTCGTACAAGGCGTGGTTGGGCGGGGACGGCAGCACCCGCACCGAGACCCTGTCGCAGTCGTTGACCGTCCCGGTCGGCTGCGCGACGTACACCCTCGCCTTCCACCTGCACATCGACACGGCCGAGACGACCACCAGCACCGCGTACGACAGGTTGACCGTGCAGCTCGGCACCACGACCCTGGCGACCTACTCCAACCTCAACGCCGTCAGCGGCTACCTGCTGCGCTCGTTCGACGTGGCGTCGTACGCCGGCCAGACCGTCACCCTGAGGTTCACCGGCACCGAGGACGCGTCCCTGCAGACCAGCTTCGTCATCGACGACGTGACCCTGCAGGCGAGCTGATCCGGCCGGGGCGGGATGGGCGCCGCCCACCCCGCCCCGGCATCGCCTCGACCTGCGTCATCGACCGCGCGGACCCTGATGGTGGTAAATGTCGTACCCGGGCCGCAACATGGAGTCATGGCTGCCCCCGCGCTGACCCACCACAGTGGTCGTCCCCGATCCATGCCGCTGCGCGAGCTGCGCACCCGGCTGACCCAGGTGATCGCCATGGCCGAGCTGACGGACACGGTCACCCTGGTCACCCGGGACGGCGATCCCCGCCCGCTCGCCGCCGTCGTGCCGGCCGCGGCGGCGCGCTCCGCCGCCCAGGCCCGCGCCGACGACGAGCGGCTCGCCGCCGTCACCGCGGGCTGGGCCCGCCGCCTCGAGGAGAGCCACCGGCAGGGCGCCCGCCGGCACGCCGCAGAGCTGCGCGCGGTCCTCGACGCCCTCGCCGAGGTGTGGGCGGAACTGGACCGTCGTGTCCCGCCCGGCACCGACGCCGCCGTCGACCGGTTGCGTGCCGCCCACCGGGACCTGTCGCGCGGCTGACCCGCCGTCAGCCGGCGGCGTTCCGGCCGCCGGTGATGAGGCGCACCGTGAAACCGTCCGGGCCACGCTGCATCGCCACGTGGTCGCAGGACTGGTAGGTGATCCAGAGTCCCAGACCGCCGGAGGTGGCGCCCCGCGCCGGCAGCAACCCGGCGTACGGGTCGGTTGGTCCCGAGCCGCCGTCGACGACGGTCACCACCACCCGCCCGTCGCCGGCCCAGAGCCGGAACCGCACCGGCGGCCGACCGTGCCGCAGCGCGTTGGTCACCGTCTCGCTCACCGCCACGGACAGGTCGTCCACCTCGTCGGCGCTCAGCTGCTCCGGTGCCACGGCGTGCACCGCCGCCCGCGCCCCCGCCGGAGTCGGGTCCACCAGCTCGACCAGCGGCGTGCCATGTTGCAGCGGGTCGGGCGCGACCGGGCGCGGCTCCCGCAGATAGAGCTCGGGCGCGGTGTAGACCTCGTTGGGCACGTGCCGGCCGTCCGCCGTCGCGGTCCGTGGATGCGTACGGGACACGTCGTCCAGGATCTCCGGCGGGGTGCTGCGGGTGTTGTACACGCACATGCTCCACAGCGGAAACTCGTCGTAGGCGTGGTTGATCGCCGCCTCGTACCGCCCCCACCAGTCCCAGAATCGGCCGAACGCGACCGGAGGCAGCTCGCCGACGATTCGGATCTGCGTCGCCCCGGCGGCGACCTGGTCGGCCAGCAACTGCCGGTAGGAACGGATCGCCGCGGAGGGCCGGGCGTAGACATCGCCGCCGTCGAGGAAGGTCACACCGCAACGAGGCGGCAGGGCCGAACGCAGCAGGGCGGTGTGGCGTTCGCCGAAGGACACCATCGACGGCTCGCCCGCCGCGACCCCGTCGAGCAGGAAGGGCAGCACGACGGCGAGCAGCTCATCCGATGAGTCGTAGAGGACGGCCTCGTGGAAGTAGCCGGAATGTCCCGCGGCGGCCCCGGTCCTCATCCGGTCACCTCCACCCGCACCCGTGACAGCCCCAGCAGAGCGACGAGTCGGGACGCGGGGGCCAGTGACGTGCGCAGCACCACCTGGCGGTGGTGGCTCGCCGCGTGCCGGTGCAGGTGCAGCAGGCTGCGGTAGTCGATGAAGCGCAGCCCCTCGGCGTGGATCACCAGGTCGCCGGGGTCGTGGTCGGCGCGTCGCAGCGCGGTGGCGAACACGCCGTGGTTGGACGCGTCGAGCTCGCCGTCGAGGACCAGGCCACCGTCACCGGGGTAGAGGTGGAACAGGCTGGTTCCCGGGTCGGACGTGGGGTGCAGGCACGCCAACTCCTCGATCGTCTCCTCGTCGAGCCGGGTACGGTCGTAGCCGCACACGGCGGACATCGGCCGGGTACGCAGGTACCGGTCGACCAGGTGCTCGTAGCGGGCGAAGCCCTCCCGCCGCACGGGGTCGATGACCAGGGGGGTGCCGTCCGCGGCGACCCGCCAGCCGGTGTGACCGTCGGCGAGCGCCGCCTCGAGCATGGCGGTGTAGGAGGTCAGTTGGGCCTCGACGTCCAGGCCGTCCGAGCCGTACATGTCGTCGACGGAGCACACCTCGGCCACGCCGGTGCGCAGGGCGTCGCGCAGTCGGGGGACGTCGCGCCACCGTTCGACCACCACCGGCACCGACTCGGGGGTGACATAGCGGACGCGGTCACCGGCGGCCAGACCGGCGAGCAGGAACTCCCGCGCCCGCGCCTCGAAGAGGGCCGGGTCGTCGTACGCCCAGCAGGTGTGACCGGAACGCCCCGGCAGCAGCGCTGCGCTGGTCACGCCGGCCGCCTCATGGTCGCAGTCTATGCCGATCCGGCCGGATCCGTTTGTCGGCCCGGCCTGCCTGTGGATTCCCCCGGCCGGTCGCCGCGGCCGTCAGGCGGGGCGGCGGCCCTTGAGGCGGCGGCCCAACTCGCGGGCGATCTCCCGGTTGGCGTCCCGTTCGGCAAGCGCCTGCCGCTTGTCGTACGACCGGTTGCCGCGCGCCAGGGCCAGCTCGACCTTGGCCCAGCCGTTGCTGAAGTACATCGACAACGGCACCAGGGTCACCCCGCCGTCGCGCAGCCGCTCCAGGATCCGGGCGATCTCCACCCGGTGCAGCAACAGCTTGCGGGTCCGCCGCGGCTGGTGGTTGGTCCAGGTGCCGAAGCCGTACTCGGCGATGTGCAGGCCGTAGAGCATGATCTCGCCGTCGCGTTCCTGGGCGAACGCGTCGACCAGCGACACCCGGCCCTCGCGCAGCGACTTCACCTCGGTGCCGGCCAGCACGATCCCCGCCTCGTAGGTCTTGAGGACGGTGTAGTCGTGCCGCGCCTTCTTGTTGGAGGCGATGAGCGCCCGCCCGGTCTCCCTGGCCACAACGACCTCCCGAACTGCCTCCGACCACGGTGCCTCGACGCACCCTATCCGCCGGCCCTTCCGGACGGCAGGCACCGGTAGGGTCGGCGACCGTGACCGAGCCCGATTTCCTCACCCACACCCGCGCCTCGTACGACACCATGGCGGTGCGGTACACCGAGTTCACCCGCGACGAACTGGCCGCCCGGCCGCTGGAGCGAGCGATGCTCGCCGCCTTCGCGGAGCTGGTCGGCGAAGGTGGGGGCGGGCCGGTCCTCGACGTCGGCTGCGGCAACGGCCGCGTCGCCCGGCACCTGCGTGACCTCGGCCTCGACGTCGAGGGCGTCGACCTGTCGCCCGGCATGATCGCCGAGGCCCGCCGGCTCCACCCGGACCTGCGCTTCACCGTCGGGTCGATGCTCGCGCTGGACCTGTCCGACGCCGCGCTCAGCGGGCTGCTCGCCTGGTACTCGATCATCCACGTGCCCGACGATCTGCTGCCCGCCGTCTTCACCGAGTTCCACCGCGTCCTCGCCCCCGGCGGGCACCTGCTACTCGGCTTCCAGGTCGGCGACGAGCACGTGCACCGTACCGATGCCTGGGGTGACCCGGTCGACGTGGTCTTCCACCGGCGCCGCCCGGACGACGTGGCACGGCTGCTGGCGCGGGCCGGGCTGACCGTGCACGCCCGGCTGCACCGCGAGCCGCAACCGTGGCCCGGCGGCGTCGAGCCCACCGCGCAGGCCGTCCTGTTGGCCCGACGGACGGGGTGACGACCGGGCGTCACCGGACGGCCACCCGGCTCGTATCCTTTGCGCGGATCCCGGGGCGGGACCGCGACCGGATGAGGAGGTTGGTGTGAGCAGCCGGACCGAGACGTTGGAGTTTCAGGCCGAGACGCGTCAGCTGTTGCAGTTGATGGTGCACTCCATCTACTCGCACAAGGACGTCTTCCTGCGCGAGCTGGTCTCCAACGCCTCCGACGCGCTGGACAAGCTACGGCTGGAGTCGATGATCGACAAGGACCTCGACGTCGACACCTCGGACCTGCGCATCGAGATCGCCACCGACGAGCAGGCCCGGACGTTGACCGTACGGGACAACGGCATCGGCATGTCCCGCGATGACGTCGTGTCGCTGATCGGCACCATCGCCCGCTCCGGCACCGCGGAGCTGCTGCGCAGGCTCAAGGAGTCGAAGGAGGCCGGCAACCAGGACCTGATCGGGCAGTTCGGGGTCGGCTTCTACGCCACCTTCATGGTCGCCGAGAAGGTCACCCTGCTCACCCGCCGCGCCGGCCAGGCCGAGGGCACCCGCTGGGAGTCCACCGGCGAGGGCACGTACGTGGTCGAGACCGTCGACGACGCCCCGCAGGGCACCTCGGTGACCGTGCACCTGAAGCCGGTCGACAGCGAGGACAACCTGCACGACTACACCGACCACGGCCGGATCCGGGAGATCGTCAAGCGGTACTCCGACTTCATCGCCTGGCCCATCCGGCTGGTCACCGCCGACGCCGAACCGGTCACCCTCAACTCGATGAAGGCGCTGTGGGCCCGCCCCCGCGACGAGGTCGCCGAGGAGGAGTACCGGGACTTCTACCGGCACGTCAGTCACGACTGGACCGACCCGCTGGAGACCATCCACATGCGCGGCGAGGGCGTCTTCGAGTACGAGGCGTTGCTGTTCATCCCCTCGCACGCCCCGTTCGACCTCTACCGGGCCGACGGGCGCCGCGGCGTCCAGCTCTACGTCAAGCGCGTCTTCGTGATGGACGACTGCGCCGCGCTCATCCCGGACTACCTGCGTTTCGTCAAGGGTGTCGTCGACGCGCACGACCTGTCGCTCAACATCTCCCGGGAGATCCTCCAGCAGGACCGGCAGATCCAGATCGTGCGCCGTCGGCTGGTCCGCAAGGTGCTCGCCACCCTCAAGGAGATGCGCACCGCGGACGCCGAGCGTTACCGGACCTTCTGGTCGCAGTTCGGTCGGGTGCTCAAGGAGGGCCTGCTGGAGGATCCGGACAACACCGAGGCGATCCTCGACCTGCTCTGCGTGGAGTCCACCCACGACGCCACCGAGCCCACCACCCTGCACGACTACGTGACGCGGATGCGGGAGGGCCAGACCGAGATCTTCTACGCCACCGGCGAGAACCGGGCGACCCTGGAGAACTCCCCGCACCTGGAGGCGTTCCGCGCCAAGGGCTACGAGGTGCTGCTGCTCACCGACCCGGTCGACGAGGTCTGGGTGGACCGGGTCGGCCAGTTCGACGGCCGGTCGCTGCGCTCGGTCGCCAAGGGGCAGGTCGACCTGGACACCGAGCAGGAGCGCAAGGAGGCCGAGACCGAACGCGAACAGCAGGCCAAGGAGTACGCCGACCTGCTCGCCTTCCTCCGCGACACGCTCTCCGACACGGTCCGGGAGGTCCGCCTCTCCGCCCGCCTGACCACCTCGCCGGCCTGCCTCGTCGGCGACGCGCACGACCTCACCCCGACCCTGGAGAAGATGTACCGCGCGATGGGCCAGGAGGTGCCGAAGGTCCGGCGGATCCTGGAGCTGAACCCGACGCATCCGCTGGTCACCGGGCTGCGCGCGGCCCACCAGCGGGACGCCGCCGATCCGGCCCTGGCCGAGACCGCCGAGCTGCTGTACGGGATGGCACTGCTCGCCGAGGGGGGCGACCTGGCCGACCCGGCCCGCTTCGCCCGGGTGCTCGCCGACCGGCTGACCCGCACCCTCTGACGCCGGACGCCGGACGCCGGCCCGGGACGGACCCCGTCCCGGGCCTGGCTGGCTCCTGCGCACCCGGCCAGTGTGGGCGGTGACCGGTCGAGGTGGGACGGCCGCCGACGGGGCATTGTGCACGGCGGCCCGGACTTCGCAAGCCGAGGCCTGGACCGCTCGCCTGACCGGGTGAAGAAGCTCTCAAGAGGTGGGCAGTCCGCCGAAACGGTTCCTAACGTCGATGGGGTCCGCGACCGCGGGCACCGTGGCCGGTTACGCCTAATCCATGCCGCCGGTCCCGGATCCAGTCACTTGGCATGGAGCGGGGGACCCACGTTCCTCGGTGCACGTCACCTCGGGGTGAAGCCGCCACGTGCGGCCGGGCTCCTCGGCCCGAACCCGACAGCTCACCTCGTCGGCGTGGAGGATCACAGATGGCAACTGAATACGTCGCCCGTCATCGACGGGTCAGCTCGCGTCGCCTCGCCGTCGGCACTCTCGCCGTCGGCGCGGTCACCGGGGTCGCCGCCGTGCTGGCACCGGCCTCACCGGCGAGCGCCGCCAGCGTCAACTGGGATGCGATCGCCCAGTGCGAGTCCGGTGGCAACTGGCACATCAACACCGGCAACGGCTACTACGGTGGCCTGCAGTTCTCCCAGAGCACCTGGTCCGGCTACGGCGGCAAGAAGTACGCCGCCCGCGCCGACCTGGCCAGCCGGGGCGAGCAGATCGCGATCGCCGAGAAGGTGCTCAAGGGCCAGGGCATCGGCGCCTGGCCGACCTGCGGCAAGAAGGGCGGCTCCACCAAGAGCTACGCCGCGAAGAAGGAGAAGTCGTCGCAGTCGGAGCAGCGCTCGCAGTCCCGACGCCAGGCCACGTCCACCACCGAGCGGTCGTCGCGGGATGACCACCGCAGCACCCGCAACCAGCCGCGCAGCGCCCCGGCGACCAGCGGTGACAGCTACGTGGTGCGGCCGGGAGACACCCTGTCCGAGATCGCCGAGGCCCGCGAGGTCTCCGGCGGCTGGAAGGCGCTGTACGAGCGCAACCGGAGTGTCGTCGGTGCCGACCCGGGTCTGATCTTCCCGGGTCAGAAGCTCAGCGTCTGACACCGTGTCGGACCGGCGACCTCCCACCGTTCTCGCCGGCGCCATGCTCAGCGCCCTCGCTGAAGGCTCCTACGACGCGGGGTGTTCCACGTCTGGTACACCGAGGTCCGCCGCCGGGTCAGGGAACGACATCGCCGGTGACGGCCTGGCGGGCGCTGGTGCGCACCGTCGCGGCGGCTGCGTTCGGGTGTGATCGCCGCGGCGCTGAACGGCAGGCCCCGCGCCGCTGGCACTGCCCACGGTCAACGCTTTTGACCGGAGGGGCCATGCCCGGTGGATGGCGCGGCGGGCGGCCGCGGTGCCAGGTCACCCGCCGACCCGGGGACGGGCGCACCGGGCGAGCCGCGGCGTGACCGGATAGGGTTGACCCAGGTGTGCCGGGAAGCCTGGTCGGCGATGGATGACACACGTCCCCTGCCCGACGAGGAGTTCACGTGACCGACGCCACCCGGCGCGGCCCCCGCCTGTTCGCCCGCCGATCCTGGAGCGAGACCCGTCGCGTCTCCGCCATCCTGCGTAAGGAGACCGTGGGTGGGGCGCTCCTGCTCGTCGGTGCGCTGCTGGCCCTGATCTGGTCGAACTCGCCCTGGTCCGAGGCGTACGAGTCGCTGCGGAACCTCCGCCTCGGGCCCGCCTCGCTGCACCTGGACCTGAGCCTCGCCACCTGGGCCGCCGACGGCCTGCTGGCGATCTTCTTCTTCGTCGCGGGGCTGGAGCTCAAGCGCGAGTTCGTCGCCGGTGACCTGCGGGACCCTCGCCGGGCGGCGGTGCCGGTGGCCGCAGCCGCCGGTGGGGTGGTCGCGCCGGCCCTGATCTACCTGGCGATCGCCGGTGGGGCGGGCGCCGGGGCGG
>NZ_SMKD01000146.1 GCF_004348595.1 Micromonospora sp. KC723 | reverse complement strand
CCCCGCATGCCCGAACACCCCCCAACCGGACCCGCCGCGCCGGCCTGATCATCGACCTCGCCTGCGGCAGGTCGGGGGTCCCGGGTGGGCTAGCGGCGGGAGCGGAGGGCGTACCAGACCGCGCCGAGCGCGAGCACGGCGAAGCCGGCCAGGACGCTGCCCAGCGGCAGGTTGACCACGAGCAGCACACAGCCGACCAGCCCCGCCACCGCGAGTGCCCGCACCGGCAGCCTCCGCGCCGGGTCGTGCTCCAGCCGCAGCGCGGCGGCGTTGGTGATCGCGTAGTAGACCAGCACGGCGCAACTGGAGAAACCGATCGCCTGTCGGACGTCGCCGAGCAGGACCACCAGGATCACCACGGCGGCGACCGCCAGTTCCGCCCGGTGCGGCACCTGGTGCACCGGGTGCACCACGGCCAGCGCCCCGGGCACGTCGCGCCGGCGGGCCATCGCCAGCAGCGTCCGGCCCACCCCGGCGAGCAGGGAGAGCAGCACCCCGGTCACCGCGATCGCCGCGCCGGCCCGGACCACCCAGGCCAGGCCGGGCAGCCCGGCCGCCGTGACCACGTCGACGAGGGGCGCGGCGGAGACGGCCAGCCGGTCGGCACCGAGCACCCCGACCGCCACCACGGCGATCACCAGGTAGATCACCAGCACCACGCCGAGGGCCAGCGGGACCGCCCGGGGGATGGTCCGCTCCGGGTCGCGTACCTCCTCACCGAGGGTGGCGATCCGGGCGTACCCGGCGAAGGCGAAGAAGAGCAACCCGGCGGCGGTGAGCACCCCCCGGGCGGAGCCGCCACCCGCGCCCAGCCGGCCGACCTGGACGTCACCGGCGGTCAACCCGGCCACCACGACCAGGGTTAGCACGACCAGCACCAGGGCCACCAGCACGGCCGTCGCGGCGGCCGTCTTGGCGATGCCGCGCAGGTTCACCACGGTCACCGCGAGCACGGCGGCGACCGCGGCCAGCCGGGTGTGCCCCGGCCAGAGGTACGCCCCGATGGTCAACGCCATCGCCGCGCAGCTCGCCGTCTTACCGACCACGAACCCCCACCCGGCCAGGAACCCGGCGAACGGGCTCAGCCGCTCCCGGCCGTACACGTAGGTGCCGCCCGACTCGGGGTGGCGGGCGGCCAGCCGGGCCGAGCTGGTCGCGTTGCAGAACGCGATGAAACCGGCCACGGCCAGGGCCACCAGCAGGCCCGCGCCGCCGGCCGACGCGGCGGCCGGGGCGAAGACCACGAACACGCCCGCGCCGAGCATCGACCCGAGGCCGATGACCACCGCGTCGGGCACGCCCAACCGCCGTCGGAGTCGATCCATGGCGGCAGGCTAGGTGACCGAGGTGAACGGACCACTCCAGGCCCGCAACCGGCCCGGCAACGGCACGTCGTCCCACGGGACCCTTCGCAGCAGCCGATCCAGCAGCAGGCCGAGCAGCAGCGCGGCCAGCCCGTCGGTGAGCCAGTGGAAGTTCAGGTACGTGGTGGTGACCAGCAGGATCGCCGGCGGCGCGAAGCGGACCAGTCGGTAGACGGCCGTGGGGAGCCGGCCGGCGGCCAGCGCGGTCAGCAGCAGCGCGATCACCCCGTACCAGACGATCGCGTTGGCCACGTGACCTGACGGGTAGGACATCGAGTAGGCGCCCTCCGGCAGTCGGTTGAAGATCTCCACCGCCTCTTCCGGTGGTAGGAACGGCGCCTTGACCGTGGCGCTGGGCGCGGCCCGGTCCGTCCAGAGCTTGAGCGGCCCGATGGTGGCGGTGGTCAGCACGAAGGTGGTCGCGACCAGGAGCAACGGTCGCACCGAGTGCCGCCGCCAGGCCACTGCCGCGGCAAGCCCACCGGCGACCGGCATCAGCAGCCAGCCGCCCTGTCCGAGCAGGTTGAACACCCGGGCGGTCCAGTACAGCGGCGCGGGGTCGTGCGCGTAGGCCCACCTGCTGACCGCGAGGTCGAGGCCGAGCAGCCTGCCGCCGGCGAGCGCCACGGTCAGGGTGACCAGTCCGGCCAGCAGGAGGGCGTCGCACCACCAGCCGGCGGGGCGCACCGGCCGGGGCACGCCGCGTACCCTCGTGGTTTCCCGCACGCGGTCACGCTACCGGCCCGGACGGCGGCCGGTTGGCGCGGGCCGGGGCGGACGGGCGCGTCCGATGTGTGCCGAGCCACGATCGGAAGCGCTCGGCGGGGGGCACCCTTCACACTTGACCCCGTGCGGATCACCTCGGCTCTCGTCGACCCGGCGCTGCTGGACCTCCCCTGGTCGACCCCGCTGGAGCAGTGGCCTGCGCACCACCTGGTGGCGCTGCCCCAGGGCATCTCCCGGCACGTCGTCCGGTTCGTCCGGCTCGGCGACTACGTGTACGCGGTCAAGGAAACCGGCGAGCGGGTCGCCGAACGGGAGTACGACCTGCTCCGCGCGCTGGAGCGGATCGACTTCCCGTCGGTGGAGGCGATCGCGATCGTGGCCGACCGGCAGAGCGACGACGGGGAGCCGCTCGCTCCGGTGCTGATCACCCGGCACCTCCAGTTCTCACTGCCCTACCGGGCGCTGTTCTCCCGTACCCTGCGGCCGGAGACCATGGGGCGGCTGCTGGACGCCCTGGCGGTGCTGCTGGTGCGGATGCACCTGACGGGCTTCTTCTGGGGCGACTGCTCGCTGTCGAACACCCTGTTCCGGCGGGACGCCGGTGCCTTCGCCGCGTACCTGGTCGACGCCGAGACCGGGGCGCTGCACCACTCGCTCTCCAACGGCCAGCGTGGCGAGGACCTGGAGATCGCCCGGGTCAACATCTTCGGCGAGGCGCTGGACCTACAGGCCGCCGGGCTGCTGCACGAGTCGATCGATCCCGAGATGGTCTGCGAGGAGGTCGTGCAGCGCTACGAGCGCCTCTGGCACGAGATCACCTACGAGCAGCAGGTCGAGCGGGAGGCCCGGCACGACATCGAGGGCCGGATCCGCCGCCTCAACGAGCTGGGCTTCGACGTGGCCGAGGTGGCCATGTCGACCGTCGACAACGGCCGCTACCTGGTCCGACCCAAGGTGGTCGACGCCGGCTACCACACCCGCCGGCTGCTGCGCCTGACCGGTCTGGACGCCGAGGAGAACCAGGCCCGCCGGCTGCTCAACGACCTGGACGCCTACCGGATGGAGAGCGACCTGGCCGACGAGCAGCAGGCCGCCCACCGCTGGCTGACCGAGGTGTTCGAGCCGGTGGTCCGGGCGGTGCCGGCGCACCTGCGCCGCAAGCTGGAGCCGCAGGAGATCTTCGCGCAGATCATCGAGCACAAGTGGCTGCTATCCGAGCGTGCCGGCCGGGACGTCGGCATGGGTCCGGCGGTGCAGTCGTACCTGTCCGAGGTGCTGGTGCACCGGCCGGACGAGCAGGCCGTCCTGGGCGTCGAGGTGCCGACGACAGGCTGACGGCGGCGTCCGCCCCACCTCGCCGCGCCGGTCACTCCACCCACGCGCCGCCGCGCATCACCCGGACCACGGACAGGTCGTCGTCGAGAACCACCAGGTCGGCGCGGAGACCGGCCTGGAGCGCACCGACCCGGTCGCCGAGCCCGATCGCCCGGGCCGGGGTGGTGGCGACCATGCGGACGGCGTCCGGCATCGGGATCCCACTGCCGGCGGCGTGTCGCAGCGCGGCGTCCATGGTGAGGGTGCTGCCCGCGATGGCGCCGTCGCGGGTGAGCCGGGCCACCCCGCCGGAGACCAGCACCTCCTGGCCGCCCAACTCGTAGCCGCCGTCGGGCATGCCGGCGGCGGCCATCGCGTCGGTGATCAGCGCGGTCCGCTCCGGGCCGGCGGTGGAGGCGGCGAAGGCGAGCATGCCGTCGTGCAGGTGCACCCCGTCGGCGACCAGCTCACAGACCACGTTCGGCGCCTGGAGCAGGGCCACCACCGGGCCCGGTTCGCGGTGGTGCACCGGCCGCATGCCGTTGAACAGGTGGGTGCCGACGCTCGCGCCGGCCGACACGGCGGCCCGGGTCTGCTCGTACGTGGCGTCGGTGTGGCCGACCGCCGCCACCACCCCGTGCGAGGTGAGCAGTCTGACCGCGTCCAGCGCGCCGTCCCGCTCGGGGGCCAGGGTCACCATGCGGACCGCACCCGCGCCCAGCTCGACCAGCTCGGCCAGCTCGTCGGTGGACGGGTCGCGCAGGAACTCCGGGTTCTGCGCGCCGCAGCGCGCCGCCGACAGGTACGGCCCCTCGAAGTGCACGCCGGCCAGCACACCCTCGCGTACCAGCGGGGCGAAGGCGGCGGTGGCCGAACGCATCAGGTCGAACGGGCCGCTGACCAGGCTGGCCAACAGGGTGGTGGTGCCGTGCCCGAGGTGGAACGCGGCGGCCTGCCGGGCCGAGTCGGCGTCACCGGTGGTGAAGGTGTGCCCTCCACCGCCGTGGGTGTGCATGTCGACGAAGCCCGGCACGATCCAGTGCCCGTCCCGCTTGGCCGGGTACTCGGCCACCGCGGTGATCCGGTCACCGTTGATCTCCACGCACCCCTGCCGGATCACGCCGGTCGGGGTCACCACCTTGCCGGTCACCCGCAGGGCCATGGCTGCTCCAGACTGTCGAAGGCGAGCAGGGCAGCGCCGAGGCAGCCCGCCTCGTCGCCGAGGGCCGCCGCGACCAGGCGCGGCTCCCGGTGAAAGGTGATCCGCTCCCGCAGCGCCGACCGCAGCGGGTCGAACAGCCGCGCGCCGGCCCGGGCCAGTCCGCCGCCGATCACCATGGATTCCACGTCGAACAGCGCCTGCGCGGTGGCGAGCCCGTCGGCGAGCGCCTCGACGGCCTCCCGCCAGACCCGCCCGGCCAGCTCGTCCCCGGCCGCCGCCCGGTCGGCCACCTCGGCGGCGCCGAACGCCGCGCCACCGGGCGGGAAGTCGACGGTGCGCGGGGTCGTCGCCCCGACGGAACCGGGGCGGCCCGACGCGCCGACGCCGCCGGGGGAGAGGGCGGCCGACCGGGCCAGCGCGGTGTAGCGGCGACCGATGGCCGAGGCTGAGGCGACCGCCTCCAGGCAGCCGGGCCGCCCGCAGCCGCAGCGCGGCCCGCCGGGGCGTACCAGGATGTGGCCCAGCTCGCCGGCGGCGCCGTGCGCCCCGGCCGTGGCCGACCCGCCGACCAGGTGGGCGGCGGCGATTCCGGTGCCGACGGCGACGAAGAGGACGTGTGCTACGCCCCGGCCGGCGCCGAGCCTGGACTCGGCCAGGCCCCCGAGGCGCACGTCGTGGCCGAGCGCCGTGGGCAGCCCGGTCCGGTCGCGGGCCAGCTCGCGTAGCGGCACGTGCCGGAAGCCCAGGTTGGCCGACCAGACCGCCACCCCGGCGGTCTCGTCGACCAGGCCGGGCACGCCGATGCCGCAGGCCACCGGGGTGCGCCCGTCGGCGCGGGCCTTGCCGGCCAGCCCCTCCGCGACGTCGAGGATGGTGTCGACCACGGCGGCCGGACCGCGTTCCGCCCCGGTGGGATGCCGCTCGGCGTGCACCACCGCGCCGTCCTGGCGGACCAGGGCGCACTTCATCCCGGTGCCGCCGACGTCCAGCGCGACGACGACCAACCCACGGTCCCCGGCGGGGGCGTCGGTCACGCGAGGACCACGGAACGGCTGAGGTGTCGGGGCGCGTCCGGGTCGAGGCCCCGGCTGGTGGCGAGCGCGACGGCGAAGCGTTGCGCGAGGATCAGGTCGGCCATCGGGTCGACCGGGGTGCGCCCCGCCGCCCAGTTGCCCAGCACCGCCCGGCAGCCGTGGTGCCGGCTGTGCACGAACGCGGCACCGGTGGCCGCGACGTCCTCGGGCAGCCCGTCGGGCAGCTCGCCGAACGCCCAGACCAGCCGGCCCGGGCCGGCGATCGAGATGGGGCCGTGCCGGTAGTCCATCGCCGGGTACGCCTCGGCCCAGAAGGTGGCCGCCTCCCGGCACTTGAGCGCGGCCTCCTGGGCCAGCCCGACCGTCCAGCCCCGTCCGAGGAAGGTGGCCTGCCCGATGCGGGCCGGGTCGATCGGCAGCGGGGCCCGGACGGCCACCTCGGCGTCCGCGGCGAGGGCCTCGACGTTGTCGCCCAGGTGGGCGCGGAGCAGCGCCAGCGCGGTGGTGGCGAAGCGGGTCTGCACGACCGCGCGCTCGTCGGCGAAGGGCATGGTCACGGCCGCGTCGGCCAGCGCGACGGCGGGGGAGGCGGGGTCGCCGACGAGGACCGTGCCGGGCACCCGACCACGCAGCGCGGCGAGCAGGTCGAGCACCTCGGTGGTGGTGCCGGAGCGGGTGATCGCGATCAGCCGGTCGTATCGCCGGCCGGTCGGGAACTCGCTGGCCTGGAAGGCGTCGGTCTCGCCGTGGCCGGCGCGTTCGCGCAGCCCGGCGTACGCCATCGCCATGAACCACGAGGTGCCGCAACCGACGACGGCGACCCGCTCGCCGGGGCGGGGCAGGTCGGCGGTGGCGGCGCCGGCGAGCTGGGCCGCCTCCCGCCAGCAGTCGGGTTGGCTCGCGATCTCCGCGTCGACGTACGCCATGAGAACTCCTCGTGCCGGGAGGCGGTGCGCAATACGGCTCGTTACTGCCTTCTTTCGCGCGTTATTCTGCGCGCGCGAGGGTGGCCGTGGCAACCGGCTCCAACATCGCGCAACACAGGGTTTTGCGCCCCGCTAGTTTCGCGCACTACTGTGCACGCAATCAATCACCGTTCGTGCAGAGTCAACGGAGGCCCCGCGGTGGACCGGTACGCCAGATGGAACGCTCTGCTCGAGATGCTGACCGACAGCGGCCGGGTCAGCGTCGAGGAGGCGGCCGAGCGCCTGGACGTCTCCCAGGCCACCATCCGGCGGGACTTCGACCAGCTCGCCCAGCAGCAGATGATCACGCGGACCCGGGGCGGCGCGGTCGCCAACGGAGTCAGCTACGACCTGCCGTTGCGCTACAAGACCGCGAAGCACTCGGCGGAGAAGCAACGGATCGGCGCGGCGGCCGCCGCGCTGGTCTCCCCCGGCACCGTGGTCGGCCTCAACGGCGGCACCACCAGCACCGAGGTCGCCCGGGCCCTGGCGGTCCGCCCCGACCTCAACACCAGCGCCGAGGGCGCCCAGCTCACCGTGGTCACCAACGCGCTCAACATCGCCAACGAGCTGCTGGTCCGGTCGCGGATGAAGGTCGTGGTGGCCGGCGGGGTGGTGCGGCCGAAGTCGTTCGAGCTGGTCGGCCCGTTGGGCGGGGCGCTGCTGCGCGAGGTCACCCTGGACGTCGCCCTGCTCGGTGTGGACGCGGTCGACCCACAGCTCGGCGCGGCGGCCCACCACGAGGGTGAGGCGGCGATGAACAACCTGATGGTGGCGCGGGCCAAGCGGGTGGTCATCATCGCGGACTCGTCCAAGCTCGGCGGGCACGCCTTCGCCCGGATCTGCCCGGTGGAACGGGTCGAGACGCTGGTGACCGACTCGGGTGCGTCGGTCGAGGTCGTCGAGGCGTTCCGGGCCGCCGGGGTGCACGTCATCTGCGCCTGAGCCGGCTTCCGTCACCCGGCTGCGGGTGTCGACTGGCGGCCGATGCATACCGGGTATTGTCCTCTCCGCCATACCGAGTATGGTGTCCGCTGTCACGCCATCCAACGGGGGAGGCACAGCTTGTCCGCTGTCCTGGAGATCGAAGGTCTACGTAAGACGTACAAGAGCCGCCGGCGCGGCGTCCGCAACGCGCTCGACGGCTTCGACATGCGGGTCGAGGCGGGGCAGGTGCACGGCTTCCTCGGCCCGAACGGGTCGGGCAAGACCACCACGCTACGTACCCTGCTCGGCCTGATCCGGCCCGACGGCGGCCGGATGGCCGTCCTCGGCCAGGAGGTGCCGGCCGCGCTGCCCACGGTGGCCGGCCAGGTCGGGGCAATCGTGGAGAGCCCGCAGTTCTTCCCGCACTTCACCGCGCGGGACACGTTGTCCCTGCTCGCCGGGGCCGGCGAGGTGCCGGTCACCCGGGTCGACGAGGTGCTGGAACTGGTCGGGCTGCGCGACCGGGCCGGCGAGCGGGTCAAGACGTACTCGCTCGGCATGAAGCAGCGGCTGGCCGTCGCCTCAGCCCTGCTGAAGAACCCGAAACTGCTGATCCTCGACGAGCCGGCCAACGGCCTCGACCCGGGCGGTATCCGGGAGATGCGCACCCTGATGCGCGACCTCGCCGAGTCCGGGATGACCGTGGTGCTCTCCAGCCACATCCTCGGCGAGATCCAGCTCATCTGCGACTCGGTCACCATCATCTCGCTGGGTCGGCGGGTCGCCTTCGGCCCGGTCGACCAGGTGCTCGCCGCGCACTCGCTCGGCACCGTCCGGGTCCGCCTGGACGCCGCGGAGGACCTGGCCGCCGCCGCCGAGGTGCTCGGCCGCAGCGGGGTGCCGGTCACCCGGCACCCCGACCACCTGATGCTCAGCGGCGTGGAGAAGCCGGCCTCGGTGAGCCGGCTCCTCGCCGAGCACCACCTGTACGTCAGCGAACTGGCCCCGGTCTCGGTGGACCTGGAGAGCGTCTTCCTGGAGCTGACCAACACCGCGCCGGTGCCGGGCCAGCACCGCCAGGTCGACGAGTCCGTGCGGATCGGCGGGGCGGAGCAGTCCGGTCGCGCCGGAGGGGGTTGGGGAGCATGAGTCTGTACGTCACCGAACTTCGCCGGCTGGTCAAGCGCCGGCTGACCCGGGTGATGCTCGTCCTGCTGGTGCTCGGGCTCGCCGGCGTCGCCACCGCCCTCGCCTTCTCGAGCCAGCAGCGCTCCCCGGCCGTCATAGCGCAGGCCCGGGCCGACGCGGACGCCCAGTACCGGCAGGCCGTGAAGGATTGGGAGAAGGGCATCGCCGAGTGCGAGGCGGCCCAGGGGCGCGGCGAGCAGACCGAGGAGAGGTACGGCCCGAACTGTGGCCGGGACTGGCAGCCGCAACCGGAGATGTTCGATCCGGAGTGGAGCCTGCCGTACGAGTTCGACTTCCGGGACGAGTTCAGCGTCCTCGTGGCGGTCTTCGCCGGGGCGGTCGCGCTGTTCGGGTTCGTGGTCGGGGCGTCCTTCGTCGGTGCCGAGTGGCACACCGGCGGGATGATGAACCTGCTGCTCTGGCGGCCGAAACGGCTGGCCGTGCTCGGCGCCAAGCTGGCCGCGCTGCTGAGCCTGCTCGCCGGGGTCACCGTACTGCTCGGCGCGATCTGGACGGCGGTCTTCTGGCTGATCGCCAGCACCCGAGGCTCCACCGCGAAGGTCACCGCCGGGGTGTGGCAGTCCACCGGACTCAGCGGGCTGCGGGCGCTGGCGCTGATCCTGGCCGCGGGCGCGGTGGCCTTCGCGCTCGCCTCACTCGGCCGGCACACCTCGATGGCGCTCGGCGTCGCGATCGGGGTCGCCGTGGTCAGTGAGATCGGTATGCGGATCGGCATGGAGGTCGCCGGCGTCGCGTTCGGGGATCGGTACGTGCTGTCCACCTACGCCATGGCCTGGTTCCAGAAGCAGCACAAGCTGTTCGACTACGACGCGTGCAACCTCGTGCAGGGCTCGTGCGAGCCCGCGGAGCTGGTCGTCACCTGGCAGCAGTCCGGGCTGCTGTTCGGGATCGGTTCGGCGTTGGCACTGGTCGCCGCGTTCTGGACCATGCGCCGGCGCGACGTGGCCTGACCGGCGCGCCACCGGGGCGGGTGGTGCCGGGTGCCGGACTTCCGGCGAACCCCGCACCACCCCGCTGCGCGGACACCCGTTCCGAGGCCCGCGCCGACTCCGGCTCGGCGCGGGCCTCGTCCGGTGCGATCGTCAGCCACCCTGGTTAGGCTGGATGCCCCCCGGTCGGCCCCGCCCCACCGGACGTCCGCCCTGCTGAGGAGCGCCATGCCCCCCGCCGACGCCGTCCCGGCCGACGTTGACCGGCCCGAGCCGTCGCCGGGGCGCGCCGGCACGTACGCCGCCGGGCGACCCGTTCCGCCCCCGCGCCCCGTACCCGAGGTGGAGACCACGTCCGGTGAGGCCGTGCCGACCGCCGCGCCGACGGAGGCCGCGCCAGCCGGGGACGGCCAGGGTACCGGGGCCGGGCCCGACGGCCTTCTGACCGAGCGGGAACAGCGGATCCTCGCCTTCGAACGACAGTGGTGGCGGCACGCCGGGGCCAAGGAACAGGCCATTCGGGACACCTTCGGCCTCTCCGCCACCCGCTACTACCAGCTGCTCAACGCCCTGCTGGACCGGCCGGCCGCGCTCGCCGCCGAGCCGGTGCTGGTCGGGCGGCTACGCCGGTTGCGCGCGTCCCGCGCCCGCACCCGTCGCCGCTGACTCTCCGCCCGGCCACCCACCCACCGCCCGGACCGGGCCGGGGGCCGATCGGGCGGGTCCGGCCGGGCCGGCAGGGGCCGACCGGGTGGCCCGGTTCCTGGTCCGGGGCATGTGGCGGTGCCCGGAGGCGGCGCTCTTCGCCGCGCCCGACCTTGCCCCAACCCGGGAGCATGAGCCACCTCAGGGCGGGTAGCCCGGGGCGTGGTCACCCCGACCGGGGCGGTTGCGACATACTGCGGCGTCGGCCGTGCCGGATACCGCGACTTGCCGCAATCGGGGGCGCGCCGGGCGGTCCCTGTGCGCCGGGTGGTCCCTGGGAGCACGGCGTGGCCTGGACGCGCGGGGTGCGGGTGGCGGCAGGGCGGACGGGTGGGCGGAGAGGAGCAGCCGATGGCGGGACCGGAGGCGCGACACCCGGCGGGGCACACCGTCCGGACGGTCGGCGCGCTGTCGACGATGCGGGTCAGTTCCGTCTCGGTACCCGCGCCGGGCCGGCTCGAGAACGAGGACGTCGTGTTCCGGTTCGGCCCGCTGGTGGGGGTGCTGGACGGCGCGACCGTGCCGGAGGGCTTCGACACCGGATGCGTACACGGGCCGGCCTGGTTCGTCCGCCACCTGGCCGCCCGGATCGGGCTGGCGGTCGCCGCCCGGCCGGCGGCCACGCTGGTGAGCAGCCTGGCGGCGGCGCTGCTCGGGGTCCGCGCCGATCACGGGGACGCCTGCGACCTCGACCATCCGGGCACCCCGTCGTCGACGGTCTGCCTACTGCGCGAGGGTGTCGACGAGGTCGACTACCTGGTGCTCTGTGACAGCCCGCTGGTGTTCGAGGCCGGCGGCCGGGTGACGGTGGTCTCGGACGACCGGCTCGACTCGGCGACGGCCGACCTGCGCCGGATCGCGGCGACCCTGCCGGAGGAAACCCCTCCGGAGACCCGGTTCCGACGGGCGGTGACAGCCCAGCGGGAACGGATGAACCGTACGCACGGCTACTGGGTCGCGGCGACCGATCCGGACGCGGCGTACCACGCGCTCACCGGCACACTGCCGCTGCGCGGTCCGGGCGCGGTCCGGCGGGCCGTGCTGCTCAGCGACGGTGCCTCCTGCGCGGTCGACCAGTTCGGGCTCCTCGACTGGACCGGGCTGCTCGACCTGGTCACCGCCGAGGGACCGGGTGCGCTGGTCGACCGGGTACGCGCCGCCGAGCGTGAGCATCCGGATCGGCTGCGCCGGCACAAGCGCGCCGACGACGCCTCGGTGCTGCTGTGCGAGTTCCCGTCCCGGGACTGATCGCCCGTTCGCCCGACCTCCGCTGCTCGGCAGAGCGCACAGCGCGGGATCGGTCACGGTCGCCGGCGTCGTTCACAACTGGTGCCCGCCGACCGGGCGAAACCGGATGACGGAGGGGCGGTCCACGGCCGAAACCCTGGACGGGCGGCTGGCGTAGCGGCAGACTCCGGCACGTGACGGGTGCGGTACGACTGGAGCCGGTGGACGAGCGAAACCTGGAGCCCTTGCTCTCCGTAGCGGTGGCCGAGGCGGAACCCGAGGACGTGATGCCCCCGGTCGACGCTCCGGCGGGCTGGTCGGCGGCCCGCCGGGACGCCTTCCGTGGCTACCACCGGGCCAGCTTCGCCGGCCTGGACGGCCCGACCCGGACCCGGATGTTCGCCATCGTGGCCGGCGGCGAGGTCGTCGGGATGGTGCGGATGCGCCGCTGCGACGAGCCCGGGGTGGTGGAGACCGGGATGTGGCTGGGACGCTCCGCCCGGGGGCGGGGCATCGGGGTGGCCGCCCTGCGGGAGTTGATGGACGCCGCCGCGGCGGCCGGCATGCACGCGGTCGTCGCCGACACCACCCGGGACAACGTCGGTGCCGTCGAAGTGCTCAGGAGATGTGGCGCGAAACTGTTCGTCGATGGTGATCGGGTACGCGCCGAGATATCTCTCGACGCCACCCCGCCAGCGCTCTGACAATTACCCGCCGGTCTGGCGGCGTCTGGCGTCCTTCCTGGTCGCCTCGGGTCCGATGGACGGGTGGGGCGAGGAGGCGCTGCGCCGGAACCTGGCGGACCTGGCCTGGCTGGAACGGGCGGCGCGGGCACGCCACGCGGTGGTGGACGCCCTGAGCCGGACGGGTCCGGTGGTGCCGGGCGCCGTGCCCCGCGATCAGGAACCGACCGGCGGTGGTGGGGCCGGTGCGGCGTACCTGCGGCGGCGTCGCGCCCAGCTCACCGCCCGGGAAGAGGGGCGGCGGCTCGCCGCCGAGGCGGCTGCCGCCGAGCACGACGCCCTCGCCGGGCACGCCGTCGAGGCACGGCGGCACGCCCCGCAGGACCAGCGGCTGTCGGTGTGGTCATCACCGGCGACATCACCCTGGCCATCGTCGACATCGACCTGGTTCGTATCTCGCTGCGCGCGCTGGTCGCCTCGGTCGGCGCCCTCGTGTCGCCCGACGCCGGGGAGTGCGGATGAGTGGATGGGGCGACGCGGGGT
>NZ_SMKD01000145.1 GCF_004348595.1 Micromonospora sp. KC723 | reverse complement strand
GCGGGGGTGGCCGGGCCGCGCGGGTCGCCGAGCACGACGACGGGCTTGCCGCCCCGGCCGGAGTACTCCCCGAGGTGCGCCATGCCGGCGGTGAGCGCCGACGTGGCCACCACCGCCAGGCCGAGCCCGGTCAACGCCCGCCGACGTCGGATCCGGCGGGCCCGCCGCAGGGCCGACCCGGCCGGGTCGGCGGGCAGCGGCGCGGGCGCGGCGACCCGGCGGGAGAACGTCTCCCACAGCGCGTCTTCCAAGTCGTCCCGCCGCACGACGGTGGGACGCTTCGGGCCATCGCCTCGGTTGCCCGGCGGGACGGAGGGAGGTGTCATCGTGTCTCCCCGGCGACCGCGGCCGGCCGGGGCCGCCCGGCGGTGGCGGGTCGGCGTTCCGCCCGGCGAGTCGGGGGTACGGCCGGCGCGACCCGCTGCCGCGCGGTGGCCGCCGGCACCCGCTCCTGGTCGAGTGGGTCGAGGGCGGCCTCCTCACCCAGCCGACGGCGCAGGGTGGCGAGGGCTCGCGAGGTCTGGCTCTTCACCGTGCCCGGCGAGATCTCCAGCAGGGCGGCGGTCTGCGCCTCCGACATGTCCTCGTAGAAGCGGAGCACCAGCACCGCCCGCTGCCGGGCGGGCAGCGCGCTGAGGTGCTGCCAGAGCACGTCCCGGTCGAGCTGCTGTTCGATCTCGTCGACCCCGGCGCGCTCGGGCAGCACCTCGGTGGGACGTTCACCGTGCCAGCGTCGGCGCCACCAGCTCGTCGACGTGTTGACCATGACCCGACGGGCGTACGACTCGACCGCGTCGATGCCGCCCAGCCGCTTCCAGGCCAGGTAGGTCTTGGTGAGCGCGGTCTGGAGCAGGTCCTCGGCGGTGGCCCAGTCCCCGGCCAGCAGGTACGCGGTACGCAGCAGGGCTCCGGAGCGGGCCGCGACGAACTCGCGGAACTCCTCCTCCAGCGGATCCCGCTCGCCCACCGCTCACCTCCCCCACCGCGTCTCCTGGCAGGCTGCCACGACGGGGCGGTCGGGTCGAGGGCGGATGGTGCCGGGTTGCCCGACGGACGGCCGAGCAGCCTCAGGCTCCGTCGTCGGCCTTCGCCTCGTCGGCTTCCTTGCCCAGCCGCGCCTCGACCGCCTGCGGCTCGTACATCTCCTCGACGACGCGCAGGTAGAGCTCGTTGGGGTTGGGCAGATTCTTGATCTCGCGGAGAGCCTGTTCCTGGCCGGCGGACTCCAGCACGAAGGTGCCGTAGTTGAGCGCCCGACCGGTGGGGCTCTGCTCGTACTTCATGTCGGTGACCCGGGTCAGCGGCATCATGGCCACCCGTCGGGTGATGATGCCGCTGACCACCATGACGCGTTTGTTGGTCAGGATGAAGCGGTCGTACCACCAGTCGGCGACCCGCCAGGCGACCCAGCCCATCACCGCGAACCAGAGCAGCACGGCGACGGTGGTGAGGGCGCCGACGTCCTGCCCGGCGAGGAAGCCGGAGAGGTAGCCGAGCACGAAGGTGGCGGCGACGCCGACGAGGATCGGGGTGGTGAGGTGGATCCAGTGCCGCTTCCACTCACCCCGGTAGCGCTCGGTGGGGAAGAGGTAGCGGGCGACCAGTGAGCTCGGTTCGTCCTCCAGCGGCAGCACCCGTCGGGGTGCCATGCCCTGGGCGTCGGCCCGCAGGCCGGCCAACTCCTCCTCGGAGATGACCGGCGGCTGCTCCGGATCCCAGGTCCGCCCGGCCCGCCCCTCCCCCGGGTAGCCACCCGGCCCGACGCCGTAGCCGACGTCGTCGGAGAGAAACGGACCGTCCGTCATGTCCGGGCCGCGACCCGGCTCGTCGTCGGGCCGGTATCTCGGGATCGGCTCGGTGTCCCGCTCCCGGCGCTCCCGGTCGGGGTCGTCGGGATCGTAGGGTGGTCCGGAGGGGCTGCCCATCGGCGGTTAGGCGACCAGGTTGGTGAAGAACTCGCCGAAGCCGTAGGCGATGTCCACGATGCCTCCGCCGAGAGACTTGAACACGTCCGCGGCGGAGTTCGGCCGGTAGGCGACAAAGAAGATCAAGAATGCGATGCCGGCCCAGGTGAGGACCTTCTTGACCATAGCGGGCCATCCTCTCGCGCGGCGCCGGGTTCGATTACCGCAGCAGGACTCAGAGTATCAGTACCGTGTCGTACGGTGAAGATCTGCGTCCGCTCCCCGACAGGCCGCCAGGGCGACTATGCCCTGCCGTGCAGGTACGGGGACGGCGCGCCGTACACGAGCTCGGGCGGAGTCCACTCGGCGAGGTCGTGCAGGACGACATCCTCCGCGAGGAGGTGACCCGCGCTCGCCGGCCAGGCTATCGCATGAAGCCACATTCCCCGAGCCTCGCCGGCGTACGCGCTTCGATCCGTCTCCGATCTCACCAGCCACAGTGGAGTCGGATGCCCGCTGACCCTGATCCGGGCCGGCTCGACGTGCTGCGGATGCCCGAGGCCAGGCCCCGGTCCGGCCAGCACCTCCGCCAGCCCGGGCCCGGGGTCCGGCCCGGACACCCCGGCGAACCGGGCGCCCAGCCCGACCCCCGGCTCCTCGGCCACCAGGACGAGTTCGGCCGGCCCGCCGCCGAGCGGCGCGGGACCGGCGCAGGCGAGGGCGGTGGCCCGCACCCCGGTGGCGTCGTCGCCGGCCCAGCCGACCCCGGTCACCGTCCAGCCGGCGGGCAGCGGCCACGGACACCACAGCGGCACGTTCGGCCGGCCCGCCGCCCCGCCGGCCAAGGCCCGCTCCACCACGCTGGCCACGATCTCCCCGTCGATGTGCTCGGGCACATGCAACGGCGCAACCGGCCCGCAGCGCGTGCACCGCGATTCGGCGTGCATCAGGTCGGGGGGCCGCACCGACCCCGCACACCTGGGACAACTCACCACGACGCTCATCAACCCACAGTTACCCCGCGCCGGGCAGTCGTCAAGCGATGCGGCCGTTTCCGCCGCTCACCGATGCGACGAGGCTGTCGGAAACGCCAGGGGGCCACTCCGAATCGTCACGGAGGGTAACCCTCTTCCCACCGTCGGACACCGGAGGCCGGCGGCGCGGACGGCATGCGGGTGCCTGGTTGCCGTGGCTGATCCTTTGGTCCGCCAGCCGGTGTCGGGCGGGACCGCGGCCGGCACGGTAGGCGTCAGGCCGGCGGCGGACCGGCATGGGCGCGGATCCAGGCGTGCATGGCGATGCCGCTGGCCACCCCCGCGTTGATCGACCGGGTCGAACCGTACTGGGCGATCGAGAAGAGCTGGTCGCAGGCGGCCCGCGCCGGTTCGGACAGCCCGGGCCCCTCCTGGCCGAAGAGGAGGACGCAGCGCCGGGGCAGGGTGACGGTCTCCAGCGGCCGGGAGCCGGGGAGGTTGTCGATGCCCACCACCGGCAGCCCCGCCCCGGCCGCCCAGGCGACGAACT
Organism: Micromonospora sp. KC723; assembly: GCF_004348595.1. Taxonomy (GTDB): domain Bacteria; phylum Actinomycetota; class Actinomycetes; order Mycobacteriales; family Micromonosporaceae; genus Micromonospora. Next base: position 9,440 of record NZ_SMKD01000145.1, on the reverse strand, counting down.
CCTCGATCGTCGGGTGGTGCCGGACGTGCTGGTAGCGGTCGGTCACCATGGCGCCGCGTCGGTTCCACCGACGCAGCCCGACGATGTGCACCTCGGCGGCGAGGAAGGCGTTGGCGTTGCGCACCACCGTGCCGATGTTGAAGTCGTGCTGCCAGTTCTCGATCGCCACGTGGAAGTCGTGCCGGCGCTCGTCGAGGTCGGCGACGACGGCCTCCCGCCGCCAGTAGCGGTAGCGGTCCACCACGTTGCGCCGGTCGCCATGGGCGAGGAGCTCCGGGTCGTACCGTGGGTCGTCCGGCGGGTCGCCGGGCCAGGGGCCCACGCCCACGTCGAGCTGATCCTCGGTCACGGTCACCAGAGGGTACGGACAGCCCGGCGGCCACCGGACGCCGCCCCGGTCACCGCCGCAGCCCCAGGGCGCCGCCCAGCCGGTCGAGGAAGCGTCGGTCGGCCGGACCGGTGGCGTCGCCGGCGTGGCAGACCCGGACCCCGACGGACTCCACCCACTGCCGGTACGCGGCCGAGTCGGCCGGGTCGGCCCGTCGGCGCAGCACCTTGACCACCGCCCGACAGGCGGCGAGCAGGTCCATCAGATCGTCGAGCCCGTCGGCCGGGTTCGAGCCACCGTCGTGCCGGGCGTAGATCGAGGCGACGACGGCGCGGACGAGGTCGCTGTCGGAGGCCCGGCCGGCGGCGACCGCGTCGAGCCCGGCGAGCCCGGCGGCGACCTCCCGGGGTGGCCGCCCGGGGGCGGGAGCGGCGGCGGCCACGAGCACCCGGCCGGGCAGGGTGGTCAGCAGATCCCACTCGGCGGCGGAGTAGACGGCGGTGGTCAGCGGTGCGGCACGGCGTCCGGCAGAGGGCGGCTCTCCGGCGAGGGAGTGGCTCATCAGGACCTCCGGCGTCAGCATATGCCCCCGGGGCGGGCACGGGCCCCGTCCCGGCCAGAACAGGGCGGGAGCGGGGCCCGTGGGTGACGGAGGACCGCGTTCAGCGGGGCTCGGGGAAGCTGGGCCGCTCGGGGTCGACGCCGTCGGGCACCGCCGCCGCGGCGTACTCCTTCTTGGGGACCATGACCTTGCGCCGGAAGACGCAGACGAGGGTGCCGTCCTGGTTGTAGCCGCGGGTCTCCACCGAGACGACGCCACGGTCCGGCTTCGAGCCGGACTCCCGCTTGTCGAGCACCGTGGTCTCGCCGTAGATGGTGTCGCCGTGGAAAGTCGGGGCGACGTGCCGCAGCGACTCGACCTCCAGGTTGGCGATCGCCTTGCCGCTGACGTCCGGCACCGACATCCCCAGGAGCAGCGAGTAGACGTAGTTGCCGACGACCACGTTGCGCTGGAAGTGGGTCGCCGACTCGGCGTAGTGGGCGTCCAGGTGCAACGGGTGGTGGTTCATGGTGAGCAGGCAGAAGAGGTGGTCGTCGTACTCGGTGACGGTCTTGCCCGGCCAGTGCCGGTACACCGCGCCGACCTCGAACTCCTCGTAGTAGCGGCCGAACTGCATCCTTGTCCCCTCCGACGGGCAGCGATGGAGTCGCCACAGCATGCCTTACCGCTGGTTAAGGATTCGGCTGGGTCGGGGGCGGGGTGGAAATGTCACACCGGCCGCGCCCGGGAGGAGACGCAATGAGCGGCGGGGCCCTCCCCGGCACCCGCCGCCCACGCTCTGATGTCGAAGATTCTGCCCCACCACGTGGACACACCAACAGAGACGGGCGTCACATTTACCATTTTGTGACATTACAGTGAGTAGTGGAAGGTGCGGTGGTGAGCGATCTCCGCACCTTGCATCGCCCCTCGTCAACTGCGAAGTTACCGATTCGTAGCGGTTAATCGCGGCGATCTCCCTGGAAACGCTCCCACTACGACACGTGACGCAAGTGCGTGTTGCATTTGCGTTCCGCACACGGGACCGACAGATCTGTCTCGATGTCCGGTGGCCCGTCCACACCCACCAAGGCCGGTTTCGGCACCGCACCACCGGGAATTCCAACCGGACCGCCCTGGTTCTACCGGACGGAAAAGCAGTCCGCTGATCGGAGAGTGCAATGGCAACGGTTGAGCTGACCACGGCCAACTTCGACGAGGTGACCGAGAGCGACAGCATCGTGCTCGTCGACTTCTGGGCCGAGTGGTGCGGCCCGTGCAAGCGGTTCGCCCCGGTCTACGAGCGCTCCTCGGAGAAGCACCCGGACATCGTCTTCGGCAAGGTCGACACCGAGGCGCAGCAGGAACTGGGTGCCAAGTTCGACATCCGCTCCATCCCGACGATCATGGTTATCCGGGAGGGCGTGATCGTCTTCGCGCAGCCCGGCGCGCTGCCCGAGTCGGCGCTGGAGAACCTGATCGAGCAGGTCCGGGCCCTGAACATGGACGACGTCCGCAAGCAACTCTCCGACCACAAGCACTGACACCGACCCACCACGGCCGGGCCCCGCACCGGGGTCCGGCCGTCGTGCGCCGGCCCGGCCCGATCCCCCCGCGCACCCGGGCCACGCAGGCGCGGGGGTCCACCGCGGGGTGCCGATCCCGTATCGTCACGACCCGATGGAGACGCTGACCACCCAGGGCCGGACGGGGCGCCTGGTCGCCACCGCCCTCGGTGCCGGCCTGCTCCTCGCCGGGACCGTCCTGGGCCTCGACGACCACTTCCCGTTCGGGCCGTTCCGGATGTACTCCACCTCCCCGCCGGCGGACGCGCCGGCCCCCGACACCCGCGTCGAGGGCGTCGACCGCACCGGAGCGCTGATCGCGCTGGGCCAGGACGCCACCGGCATCCGCCGGGCCGAGATCGAGGGCCAGCAGGACCGGTACGTCGCCGACCCGGACCGGCTGCGCCAGGTCGCCGAGGCGTACGCCGAACGGCACCCGGACGCCCCGGAACTGGTCGAGGTACGGATCGTGATCCGCTGGTACGGCATCCACCAGGGCCGGCCCACCGGCAGGTGGACGGACGAGACCGCGGTGCGCTGGGAGGCGACCCGGTGACCCGCTGGCTCACCGAGGCCGTTCCCCGCGGCCGGGTCGCCGCCTTCCGCACCCTGGTCTACCTCTTCGTCGCCGCCGACCTCGTCGTCTTCACGCCCTGGGTGCGTACCCGGGTCGACGTACCCGGTGAGCTCTACCAGCCGCTGCTGATCGGCCGGCTGCTGCCGCTGCCCACGCCGACCCCCGCCCTGGTCGCGGTGCTCTTCTGGACGCTGCTCCCGCTCGCTCTGCTGGCCGCGACCGGCCGCGCGCCCCGGCTGCTCGGCTGGTCGGTCTTCGCGCTCTACCTCGAGTGGATGATCATCGCGATGAGCTACGGGAAGGTCGACCACGACCGGTTCGCCCTTCTCGTCGCGCTGGCCGCACTGCCCACCGCCGGCCGCGCCCGGCACGGCGACCCGACCCGCAGCGAGGCGGGTGGCTGGGCGCTGCGGGTCACCCAGATCGCGGTGATCTGCACCTACTTCCTGGCCGCCTGGGCCAAGCTGCGCTTCGGCGGGCTGGACTGGGCCACCGGATCGGTGCTGGCCCGGGCCATCATCCGGCGCGGCACCGACCTGGCGGACCTGATCGCCCAGGTGCCCTACCTGTTGATCGTGGCCCAGTTCGGCATCCTCGCCTTCGAGCTCCTCAGCCCGCTGGTGTTCCTGCTCCGCGAGCGCTGGCGACTCGCCACCGTCGGCTTCTTCTACTCCTTCCACCTGGTCACCTTCGCGACGATCACCATCTCGTTCGCTCCGCACCTGGTGGCGATGGCCAGCTTCCTGCCGCTGGAGAAGGTCCGTCCGGTCGACCGGTTGCGGCAGCTACGCCGGCGCCGGCCGGCGGCTCCGGTCGACCAGCTCGGCGAGCATTCCCTCGCAGCTACGGGCGACGACCTGCGCCCCGCGCCGCTGCCCCAGCCGTAGCCTCGGATCCTCCGCACGCTCCCGCCACCGCCGCTGAGCCTCGCCGGCGGCCTCCCACAGCCGGTGTACCGGCACGTCGTGGTCCACGCCGAGCCGGGCGGCCAGGCCGGCGCCCTCGCCGCCGATCAGCCGCCGCGCCTCCTCGACCGCTGCGGCGTCGAACCCCGACCGGTCGCCGCGCAGCGCCGCGAACAGCCGCAACTCCGCGAACTCGTGCGCGCCGGCAAGTACCCGCTCCACGGAGTCGAGCAGGGCGCGGGTGTCGGGTGCCGGCCGGGTACGCGCCACGGTTTCCACCGCTGCCAACGCCGACCGGGCCTTGAGGACGCCCTGCCGGTCCACGAAGAGCCGGTGCACCGACTCCCGCAGCTCGGCCAGACCGCTGCGGCGCACCAGCTCGGCGGCGAGCGTGGCCCGCGTGTCGCAGCCCGTCCGGACCAGTGTGGTGGCCAGCCGGACCCCGAACAGGCCCAGCCGGTCCAGCAACGCGGCCCGGTCCGCGGTGTCCACGTACACCGGCAGTTCGCCGCGGAGGAACCGGTCGGCGGAGAGGAGATGGCCCTCCAGCTGCGGGCGTGGTACCCGGGCCAGCTCCGCCAGCGCGGCGAACTCCGCCTCGCCCAGGGTCCGCCCGGCCAGGCCGACCGCCCCGCTGCACGCGACCACGTGCAGGCAGAGGGCCGCCACCCGGGGATCCCGCTGTTGGCGACGGGCGAGCTGCCGGGCGGTGAGCAGCGCGCCGATCTGCCCGCCCCCGGTCTCGTCCGCCCGCGACCGCACCAGGACCACCGGCACCGGGGCGGCCTGGCCGACCAGGCTCTCCCGGCCGGCCTCCAGCACCCGCAGGTCGCTGTCCCGCCCGTCCCGGGTCAGGTGGAGCACCGCGTCCGCCTCGTGCAGCAGCCGGCCGATGGTCGGGCCCGGGTCGTCCGCGCCGCCGAGCGCCGGGGTGTCGATCAGCGTCAGCTGCCGCAGGGACCGGGTGGGCCACTGCACGACGATGTCGGTCAGCCCGTCCGCGGCGTGTCCGCCCAGGTCCACCCGCATCCCGGCCGCCGACCGGGCGACCGCCAGCTCCTGCGGCGGCTGGCCGGTGGACCAGGCGGTGGCGCGGGGTACGGGCCCGTCCTCGTACCAGACGAAGGCCTCGCTGCCCGCGACCTCGCCGACCGGCGCGACCGTCTCGCCCATCAGCGCGTTCAGCAGCGTCGACTTCCCGGATCGCCAGGGGCCGGCGATGGCGACCCGCAGCGGCTGATCCAACCGGGCGAGCTGGTGCCGCAGCGGACCGGCGGCGCGGGGGTCGTCCCGGCACCGGTCGAGCGCCTCGTGCAACAGGTTACGGACGGCGGCTTCGAGCCCCGGTCCGCCGGTCATGCCGACTGCTCCAGCACCACCGGCCCGGGACGGCCAACGGTCAACGACTGGGCCTGCTCGTAGAGCCGCGCCAGCCCGGTCATCTTCGCCCGGATCTCGCGCTGCCGCCGGTCCCGGACGGCGGCGTCCGTCTCGGCGGCCTGCTTGGCGCTGCGCAGCGACTCGACGATGCCCTCCTGCAGCTCCTCGGTCAACGCGGTGAAGTGGTTCCGCAGCAGCCGCTGCACCTGCCGGACGGTGTCCCGGCAGTCCTTCGTCATCGCCACGAAGAAGTCGTCGACGTGTCGTTGGACGGCCACCTTGACCGTGGACTGGCGACGGCGCAGCAGTTGCTTGCCCTCGTCCCGGATGCTCTTGCCGCCCAGCAACGCGCCGAACCCGACCGAGACCGGGTTGATCATGGGCATGCCGGCCAGCGTCAGCGCGAGCCCGAACATCAGCATCCCGCCGTACGAACCCTTCATGCCGGTGAGCAGTTTCTGGCTGACCGTGAACCGGTCGACGGACGGACACTCCAGCTGGGGCAGCCGGTCGGCGAGGTCGTCGGGCACCGACATCGACCAGGGTGGCAGCACGTGGTGGCCGTACCGGGCGAAGTTGCCGGCCACCCGGCGGGCCACCCAGTCGCAGCGCCGCACCAGCCACTCGTGGTTCTCCCGGGCCGCCTCGGTCAGGCTCCGCTCCAGCCAGCCCTGGAAGACGTCCCAGCCGGTGAGCGGGTCGGCCGTGTCGAACGCCTCGTCGACCGCGCGCAGGATCTGACGGGTGCGCTCCCGCATGTCGTACTCGACGTCCGACAGCAGGTCGGCCATCTCGTCGACGAGGGTGTTCTGCCAGCGGGTCGAGCAGCGGCGCAACTCGTCCACCTCCCGCTGGGCGGCGTGCAGCCGGGCCATCGGTCCCTCCCGCCCCGCGGCCTGCTGGTTCTCCAGCTCGGCCCGCAACGGGGCCGCCAGCTGCTCGACCACGGCACGGGCGAGCGCGGTCACCGACGCCCGGGCCAGGGTGTCGCTCTTGCCGGCCAGGTCCCGGCGCAGACGGGCGATCAGCAGGGGGAAACCGGACTCGGCGTTGAGCTGGTGATCGTCGCCGGCCGCGGCGCGCATCCGCAGTGCCGCCGACACCGGGATCAGCGGCGCGGGGACACCGGCCTCCTGCAGGTGCCTCCGGTTGCGTTCGGCGACGGCCCGCCAGTCCGGTACGAGGTCCGTCTTGGTCTGCACCACCACCACGTTGGGATGGGAGCGGGTGAGGTGCAGCAGCATGTTCAGTTCGGCGACGGAGAGTTCCCGGGTGGAGTCGGAGACCAGCAGGACGGTGTCCGCCCGGTGCAACGCGGCCACCGGAGCCGCACCGCCGGAACCGGCTGCCCCGTCGCTGCCCGGGGTGTCCACGAGCACCAGACCGGCACCGAGCAACGCCCGGGGAACGCCGATCTCGACATGGGCGGCGCCGCCGCCCGAACGCGGCACCAGGGTTCCGGAGACCCCGGCGGCGATCCGGTCCAACGGCAGCGGGGTCCGCTCCACCCCCGGCGGGCTGCCCGCGCCGGGGGCCCGCGGTTCCGACGGGGTCCGCACCAGCACGGCCGAGGCGGTCTCGGCGTGCCGCAACACGGTCGGCAGGACCGTGGTACGGCCGTCACCGACCGGGCAGACCTGGGCGGTGACGATCGCGTTGACCAGCTGACTCTTGCCCTGGTTCGGCTCGCCGACGACCAGCACCCGCAGCGCCGGGTCGAGCAGCTGGGCCCGTTTCTGGCGAACCGTGCGGAGCAGGTCGGCGCGGCCGTGGGCGGTGCAGGTGCCGGCGAGCTCGTCCAGCACATCCAACCAGATACCCGCCATCACCGGACCAAGTGTGCCGATAGCCCCGCATTAATCAAGAGGGGCGGGCACGGCGGATGGGGCCGGGGCACCCGAGGTGACCCGACCCCACCCACCGTGGGACGCCCGTTCAGAACAGGCCGTCGCCGAGTCCGAGCAGCCCAGCCTCGGCGGAGACGTTCGCCTCGCCGTGCACGCTGGCGCTCCCGCTCACCCCGCCGGTGAGGCCGCTCACCGTACCGTTGACGTCGCCGAGCGTGCCGGAGACGGTCGAGTCCACATGGGACGTCACACCGGTCACGGTGCCGGTGACGTCGAGGTCCTGCACCGTGTGGTCCACGCCGAGCCCGCCCAGGGTGTCGTTGACACCGAGCGAGTCGACGAGCCCGCCGACGTGCCCCTGGGTGTTCGGCAGCACGCCGTCCAGGCCGCCACCGACCAGGCTGTCGCCCGTACCGAACGGGTCACCGGCGACACCCGTGGTCGTGTCGACGACGTCCCGGGTCACCGGCTCGACGGCACTGTCCAGGCCGCCCACCACACCGGCGTCCAGGGTGTGCGCAACGTCACCGACCCCGGTCAGGTCGGTGTCCAGCCCGTCCCGTCCGACCCCGACACCGATCCCCGGCAGGACGCTCGCACCCGCCGAGACGGTGGTCGGGTCGACGGCGATGGTGCCGAGCACCCCCGCCTTGACGTCGACCCCGCTGGCCGAGCCGGCGACGGCGAACTGCTGGGTCACGGTCTGCAGCTGGCCGACGACGTCCGTGGTGTCGACCGGGAGCTGGTCGACACCGACCGCGGACGGCGCCAGCGACGTGAGGCCCTGCACCGGGGCGTAGTCCACCACCAGCGGCACGACGTCCTGCACATCCGCGGCGGTGATGTCGTGCAACCCCGCAGCCCGCAGGGCGCCCTCCGGGTCGAGGTCGAAGGAAGCCCTCGCGTCCGCGTCGATGAGCAGGTTGAGCACGAAGTCGTGCAGGGTCTGGTTCGTTTCCATGGTTTCCCCTCGGACGTCTCGTCGGCGACGAGCGGTGTGTCGCAGTGATCGGTCACGCTACGGACGTCACCGGCGTCGGGCATCGGGGATCAACCCGAAAGTGCGCGGGGCCGGACCGGGGGGCCCGCCCGCCACCGGTTAGGGGGATGGGGGGAACCAGGTGGCGGGGGATTTAGGGAGTAGGTCAGCCGGGGATCTCTGGTACGAACGTAGGACCCACGGGGTCTGCCGGACGGGGTCGCCGCACGGGCACCCCGACACCGTCGTCACCGGCCGGCCACTCCTGGTGAGAGAGAGACGATGCCGTACGTCCTGGGAATTGACATCGGATGCACCACCACCGTCGCGGCGGTCGCCCGGCGGTGGGGCGCCGAGTGGTCCGCGCCGGAGGTCGTCGCACTGCACGCCGGATCGGCCACCGTCCCCTCGACCCTGCACCTGTCCGTCGACGGCACGATGACGGTGGGCGTGCCCGCCTTCGACGGCGACGGCCGCACCGTGCGGGGTTTCCCGCACCGGGTCGGCGACGCCGTCCCCGTCGTGGTGGGCGGCGACGCGTACCCGGCGCAGACGCTGACCGCCGTACTGGCCGGCTGGGTGGCCGAACAGGTCCGGGTCGCCGAGGGCGGCCCACCCGAGGCGGTCGTGGTCAGCCACCCGGCGGGCTGGGGCACACACCGGCGGGACCTGCTGCGCCACGCCCTGACCGAACTCGGTCTGCCCCGGGTGACGCTGCTGCCCGACCCGGTCACGATCGCCGAGTACCACGCGGCACGCGGGTTCCCCGGCGCCCTCGCCGCCGTCTACCGCCTCGGTGGGGAGACCTTCGAGGCGGCGCTGGTCCGCCGCCACCCCGACGGGACGTACGGCACCGCCGGCCTGGCCCAGTCGCTGCCCGGATGCGGTGGTGTCGACCTCACCGAGGAACTGGCCGACCACGTCCGCAGCGTCCTGGCCCGTGGCCCGGCCGGCGCCGACGCCGTGCCGCACGACCTGACCATGGCCTGTGACCGGGCCAAACACGAGCTGACCGTCGCCACGGAGACCGACGTGGTGCTCGACCTTCCGTCCGGGCCGGTACGGGTGCCGGTGAGCCGTGGGCAGTTCGAGGACCTGGCCCGTCCCGCCGTCACGATGACCGTCGACCTGCTGCTCCGCGCCGTCGGCGGCGCCGGCCTGACCCCGGCGGAACTGGACGGCGTCCTGCTCGCCGGCGGCTCCGCCCGGCTCCCCCTGGTCGCCGAGTTGCTCGGCGCGGCGTTCCCCTGCCCGATCCAGGTGGGGCCCGACCCCGAGCTGGCCGCGGCCACCGGCGCCGCGCTGGCCGCCTGCCAGG
>NZ_SMKD01000144.1 GCF_004348595.1 Micromonospora sp. KC723 | reverse complement strand
GCCCCGATCAGGCGCGGACCGCACGGTGCAGCGCCACCACCCCGCCGGTCAGGTTACGCCAAGCGACCCTCGACCACCCCGCCGCGCCGATCCGCGCCCCGAGAGCCGGCTGGTCCGGCCAGGCCCGGATCGACTCGGCAAGATAGACGTACGCGTCCGGGTTGCTGGACACGGCACGCGCCACCGCCGGCAACGAGCGCATCAGGTACGACAGGTAGGCCGTGCGGAACGCCGGGTTGACCGGGGTGCTGAACTCGCAGACCACCAGCCGGCCGCCCGGCTTCGTCACCCGGGCCAACTCCCGCAACGCCGCGTCGGTGTCGTTGACGTTGCGCAGCGCGAAGGAGATGGTCACCGCGTCGAAGCTGGCGTCGGCGAACGGCAGCCGCAGCGCGTCGCCGGCCAGCAGCGGCACGCCGGGCCGGGTCCGCTTTCCGGCGTACAGCATGCCGAGCGACAGGTCCGCGCCGACCGCGTACGCCCCGGACTGGGCGAGTTCCTCGGTCGAGACGCCGGTCCCGGCGCCCACGTCGAGCACCCGCTCACCCGGGCTCAGGTCCAGTGCCGCCCGGGTCGCCCGCCGCCAGGACCGGTCCTGTCCGAAGGAGAGCACCGTGTTGGTCAGGTCGTAGCGGGCCGCCACGCCGTCGAACATCGCGGCGACCTCGTGCGGCTGCTTGTCCAGGCTGGCGCGCTGGCCCTGCGGGGTACGGCTCACCCCTCCACTCTGCCAGCCGCGTTGACACGCGAAAGGGCGGGGTGGTCGCCCACCCCGCCCTTCGGTGCGTCGTACCCGGTCAGTCCTCGGACTTCTCGTCGCCCGGCGTCACCAGCACGACCTTGCGACGACGGGCGAGCACCAGCAGCGCGCCACCGGCGAGCAGCACCGCGGCACCGATGCCACCGATCAGGCCGGCCTGCACACCGGTCACCGGCAGCCCTCCGCCACCGCCACCCGGGCTCGGGCTCGCGGTCGGCTGCCCGCTCGGCGTCGCGGTCGGGGTCGGCTCCCCGGACGGGCTCGGCGCCGGGCTCAGGTCGACGAAGACGTCGAACTGGGCGGTGTTGTCACCGTCGTCGGTCTCGGCGAACGCCTTGCGCTGCGCCGGGCTGGCGACCTCCGGCTCCTCCTCCGGCTCACCCTCGACGCCGTCCAGCCCGGCGGCGAAGACGAAGCCGGGACGGAGCACCTTCTCGGTGACCCCCGCCGCCACCTTCACCCGCACGTCGGCGGTGTAGAACTCGCCGGGCCGCAACACCACCCCGCTGTCCTCGCAGTACGCCTGGGCGAAGCCGCCCAGCTTCTGCTCGACACAACCCTCGGGGAGCTCGGCGAAGGTGACATTCGCGGGCAGGGTGATGCCGTAGACCAGGCCGGTGGCCCTACGGCTGCCGTCGTTGTAGACCGCCCAGTCGAGCGGGGCCGTCTGGCCGGGCCGAACCGGCTTGAGGTTCGCCTCGTCGGCCTCGTCGCCGTCGACCTCGACGTCGGCGTACACGTCCTGCACCCAGGTGGTGAGGTCGTACCCGCGCTTGGCGACGGTGATGTCGTGCTCGACGGTGTTGTTCTCCAGGTCGGGGTCGGCGGTGGCCGCGCTGATCGTCACCACCAGCGTGCCGGCGGCGCCCCGGCCACCGGTGGAGAAGAGCGGGATGCCGAAGTCCTCGGTGGTGCCGGCGGGCAGGTCGCCGAGGAGGCAGGTGAAGCGGGTGCCGTCTTCCTCGCAGCCGTCCGGGATCACCACGCCCACCTTGCGGTCCTTCAAGCCCTTGGTCTCGACCTCGACCCGGACGCCCTTGGCGTCGATCGTGCCCCTGGTGTTGTCGACCTGGAACTTGAACGGCTTGGCCTTGGCCTCCTCGACGCCCGTGGCCAGCTGGTAGCTGAGCGGGATCAGTTCGAGGTCCGCCCCGTCGGCGGCGTGCGCCGGGGCGGCGACGCCGGCGAGGCCACCCGCGGCGAGCAGGGCCACGGCGCCGACCCGCGCCAGGGCCGAGCGGTAAAGCTGAGTCATCGATCCCCCGGGGGTTAGGGACAGGTGGATTGGTGTACGAACCGTGCGGACGGTATCGGAGATCAGCCTCGGTTGGCCAGCTACGCAACGCGATTCGCGGTGATCACTGACCGTACGGAGGAAACAGTGGGGGCGGGATGGTGAACCATCCCGCCCCCACTGCCGTGCATATATGTGAACGGCCCTCATGGGCCGATGGAGGACACGCCTCGGGGCGGGCCAACCGGCCCCGCCACACCCGCCCCAAGCTGCACGGGAACGTGTGCGCGCCGCACGTTAGCGGCCCCGGACACGACGCCGCCACCCCCGCGCCGCGCGGCGGCGGAACCGATGCGGGATCGTCATCCGGGATTATCGGATCGGCGACTCCCGCCGTGGAGCATCGGCCAGGTTCGTCGTCCGAACGGTGACCACGAATGCCGTCCCGGCGACGACCACCGGACCATTCGGCCGGTCAGGAAGCCTCGACCAGTGGCAGGGTCCGGCCGGCGCCGCCGCCCGGCATGGCGATCGAGGAGAAGTGCGAGACCACCCGCTCGTCGGTCGGGTCGTCGGCCGGCGTCCGGTGCACGGCGAGCCGCCGGTAGAGGGTGTCCCGCTGCGCGGGGATCCGGCCCGCCGAACGGATCATGCCGATCAGCTCGTGCAGGTTGGAGCGGTGCCGGGCGCCGGCCGAGGAGATGACGTTCTCCTCCAGCATGATCGAGCCCAGGTCGTCCACGCCCATGTGCAGCGCGAGCTGCCCGGCGTCCTTACCGGTGGTGAGCCAGGACGCCTGCAGGTGCGGCACGGTCTCGAAGAAGAGCCGGGCCACCGCGACCAGCCGCAGGTACTCCAGGGTGGTGGCCTGGGTACGGCCCTTGAGGTGGTTGTTCTCCGGCTGGTACGTCCACGGGATGAACGCCCGGAAGCCCCGGGTGCGGTCCTGCACGTCGCGGATCATCCGCAGGTGCTCGATTCGCTCCGCGTTGGTCTCGCCGGTGCCCATCATCATCGTCGCGGTCGACTCGATGCCCTGCCGGTGGGCCAGCTCCATGACCTCCAGCCAGCGCGCCCCGGACTCCTTGAGCGGGGCGATGGCCCTACGTGGCCGGTCGGGCAGCATCTCGGCACCGGCGCCGGCGATCGAGTCCAGCCCGGCCGCCTTGATCCGGGCGATGGCCTCGTCCAGGCTGACGCCGGAGACCTTCGCCATGTGCAGGATCTCGCTCGGCCCGATCGAGTGGATGGCGAGCTGGGGGTACGCCCTCTTGACCGAGGAGAACAACTCCTCGTAGTACTCCACGCCGTAGTCCGGGTGGTGCCCGCCCTGGAGCATCACCTGGGTGGCGCCCAGCTCGACCGCCTCGCCGCACCGGCGCAGGATCTCCTCGGTCGGGTGGGTCCAGCCCTCCCGGTGCTTGGGTGCCCGGTAGAACGCGCAGAACTTGCACGCCGTCACGCAGACGTTCGTGTAGTTGATGTTCCGGTCGATCAGGTACGTGACGATGTTGTCCGGGTACCGCCGCCGGCGGACCGCGTCCGCCGCCTCGCCGAGGGCGTGGAACGGCGCCTCGGTGTAGAGCAGCAGGGCCTCCTCGGGCGTGATCCGCCCACCGTCCGCGCCGCGTTGCAGGATGTCGTCGATCTCCCGGCTCACCGTCACGCCTCCGAGGGTACGTCGCCTGCCGGGAGCCTCGTCGGCGACGTCCACCCGCTGTGACCAACCGCCGGCACCCGCACTTCATGATGATGCGCCACGATCTGTCCAGGTGGCCGGGACGACACCGGCCCCGGGGACGTCCACGTCGACGAGGCCCACACTCTCACGCGAGGGCGTCGAAGACCCGCCGAGCTGACCGGCCAGGCCTCCACCGTCATCACCCCGGCCCTGGTCAGCGCATGGACATCAAGCATCTGATGGGCGCCGGTCAGCTGCGAACGTCGGCCGACGTGTGCACCGCGAGGTGTGCGGACAGGGCGTCGAGGAAGTCGGGGGCGTCGAAGACGGCGCCGGCGGAGACGACGCCGGTCGCCTTGGTCCGTCCGGTGAGGATGCGCTCGACAGCCTCGACCGCGAGCGGTGCGCTGATGGCGTAGATGTCCTGTCCGGTGGCGGTGATGCGGCGTTCGGCGCCGGCGGAGCGGATGAGGACGTCGACGGTGAAGGTCTGCGCGGAGCGGCCGCGCTCGTCGACGGCGGCCGGTGCCGCCGGGTCGGGGGAGAACAGGTCGGAAGCCGCGTTCGTGGTCATGTACGTGCGCACCTCCGACACGTCCAGATGGCTGGGGACGGTGACGATGTCGGCCATGGAGAACTCGCCGATGACAGTCTGCGAGCCGAGCGGCGACGGGAAAGACCACTCCATGGTCGGCAGGGCGTGGTCGTGATACTGCAACCGCCCGTCGGCGAAGCGGACCCGGCGGCCACCGCGCCGCTGCGACGAGACCGCGCCGGAGGCGAGCGTGCCGCCCGTCGGGTGCCAGCTGCTCAGTCCGTAGGCGACGTGCACCTCGTCCGCCGTCGTCCAGTCACCCATCGCGGTGGTGACCAGCAGGTCGCCGAGTGCTCCGAAGAAGGCCATCGCCGGGACCACCACGGTCCCGGCGGCTCGGGCCTCGTCGGTGAAGTGCGTGAACGTGTCGACATTCGCCTCGATCTCGGCCGCCACGTCGACGTACGGGATGCCGGCGCGCAGCGCCGCCTCGACCATCGGGCCGGCGGTCGAGGCGAACGGCCCGGCCGAGTTGATCACCGCGTCCGCGCCGTCCAGCGCCCGGTCGAGCGATCCCGGATCGTCGACCGACGCCTGCCGAACCTCCAGGCCCGGGAAGTCCCGCACCAGCGCCTGCAGCCTGTCGCGGTTGCGACCGAGCAGCAGCGGAACGTGCCCGCGTTCCTGCAGTTCGGCGACGACGAACCGCCCGGTGTGCCCGTACGCGCCGTAGACCGCGACGTTCCGAACCGTTGTCATGTCGTGCTCCTGTGCTCGAGGTGACGCGCTACTGAAGATCTTGGTTGGGTAGCCGCACCTGAACCAGTGTCGGAAACGACACGTCCCGTACAGTTTCCGACATGACTGTTGGCCCGCGTTCCGTCGCCCTCGCCGCCACCGACGGGATGCTGCACTTCGAGCTCGCCGTGGCCACCGAAGTCTTCGGCTCCGCACCCGATGCCGTGAAAGGCCCCTGGTACGACCTGTCGGTTTGCGGCACCCACGCGGTCCGGGTCGGCCGGTTCCTGCTGGAGCCGGACCGCGGACTGGACCGGCTCACGCATGCCGGCACCGTGATCGTCCCGGCCCTGGCCGATGTCGACCAGGACCCGCCGGCCGACGTGGTCGAGGCGGTGCGCGCGGCCCACGAGGCGGGTGCGCGGGTGGTCTCTCTGTGCACCGGCGTGTTCGTGCTCGCCGCCGCGGGCCTGCTGGACGGGCTGCGGGCGACCACTCACTGGGCGCACACCGAACAACTGGCCGCGCGCTATCCCCGGGTGCAGGTCGACCCGGACGTGCTCTACGTCGACAACGGCAGCGTGCTCACCTCCGCCGGCAAAGCCGCGGCGATGGACCTGTGCCTGCACCTGGTCCGCCGCGACCACGGCCCCGCGATCGCCAACGTCGTCGCCCGCCGCCTCGTCGTGCCGCCGCACCGCGCTGGTGGCCAGGCCCAGTACGTCACCACGCCGGTGCCCGTCCAGGACGACCACCCCTTGGCCGACCTGTTTCCGTGGGTGATGCGCCGACTCGACCAGCCACTCACGGTGGAGGACCTGGCCCGTCAGGCGAACATGAGCTCACGTCACCTGACCCGTCACTTCCACGCGATCAGCGGGACCACCCCGCTGCAGTGGCTGCTGACCCAGCGGATCCGCCGCGCGCAGGAGCTGCTGGAGAGCACCGGCGACAGCATCGACACCATCGCCGCGGCCGCGGGTATGGGCACTGCGACGACCCTGCGCCGCCACTTCCACCGTGCGGTCGGCGTACCGCCGGACGCGTACCGCCAGACGTTCCGGGCGTGACGCCGCCGTCCGCGGCGCCCATCTCCGTCACGCGTCGTAGTCGACCGTCAGGGTGTCGGTGGTCGGGCTGGCCTGGCAGGTCAGCACGTACCCGGCGGCCACCTCGTCCGGCTCCAGGGCGTAGTTGCGGGCCATCGCCACCGCGCCGTCGACGACCTTCGCCCGGCAGGTCGAGCAGACCCCGCCCTTGCAGGCGTACGGCAGCTCGCCGCGGACCTTCAGCGCCGCGTCCAGCACCCGCTCCTCGCGCCCCATCGTGAAACGCGACGAGCGGCCGTCGAGCACGATCGTCACCTCGGTACCCGCGCCGGGGTCACCGGCGGGGCGGCGTACCGGCTCCGGCGGCGCGTCGACGTGGAACAGCTCGGTGTGCACCGCCGACTCCGGCACCCCACGCCCGGCCAGCACCGCCTTCGCGTCCAGCACCATCCCGTACGGGCCGCAGAGGAACCACTCCTCGATCGCGTCGCCGGGCACCACGCTGTCCAGCAGCCGACTCAGCCGGTCGGCGTCGATCCGGCCGGACAGCAGCGGCGACTCCCCGCGCTCGCGGGAGAGCACGTGCACCAGGTGCAGCCGCGTCGGGTACCGGTCCTTCAGGTCGGCCAACTCCTCGGCGAACATCACCGTGTTGGCCGTGCGGTTGCCGTACACCAGGGTGAAGGTGCTGGCCTCCTCGACGGCCAGGGCGGTCGCGACCAGCGAGAGCACCGGGGTGATGCCGGAACCGGCGACCACCGCGCCGTAGCGACGCACCCGCTCCGGCGTGAACGCCGTGGTGAAGTGCCCCAGCGGGGGCAGCACGTCGACGGTGTCGCCGTGGCGCAGGGCGCCGCAGGCGTACGCGGAGAACGCGCCCCCGGGCACCTCCCGCACCCCGATCCGCAACCGTCCGTGGCGGGCCAACTCGCCGGGCGTCGAGCAGATCGAGTACGACCGGCGCACGTCCCCGCCGTCGGCATCGGTGGCGCCGGCCGGACGCCGCACGGTGAGGTGTTGCCCGGCGGCGAACGCGAACGTGGGCCGCAACTCCTCCGGCACGGCGAAGGTGATCGCCACCGCGTCGTCGGTGAGCCGGTCGACGGCGACGACCCGCAGCGGGTGGAAGACCGGCCGGCGGCGGACCGGGCGGGTGATTGTGACAGTCACAGCGCCTTCACCTGGTCGAAGGGTTCGGAGCAGGCGCGGCAGCGCCACAGCGCCTTACAGGCGGTGGAGCCGAAGCGGCTGACCTGCTCGGTCTCGGGCGAGCCGCAGCGCGGGCAGCGTACGGCGAGAGTCAGCGGCACGACGCCGTGGCCGCGCGCGGCCGGTGGCGGTGGGGCGATGCCGGCCGCGGCCAGTTTCGCCCGGCCGCGCTCGGAGATCCAGTCGGTGCTCCACGCCGGGGCGTGGACCGTGCGTACCTCGGCGTCCGGGTGACCGGCGGCGGCCAGTGCCCGGCGGATGTCCGCGCGGATCACGTCCATCGCGGGGCAGCCGGTGTAGGTGGGGGTGATGGTGACGATCACCCGGCCGGTCGCCGGATCCTCGTCGACCGACCGGAGGATGCCCAGCTCGTCGATGGTGACCACCCGGATCTCCGGGTCCACCACCGCCGCCGCCGCGTCCCTCGCCGTGCTCACCAGCGGGCTCCGGGGTGGGCGCGGTGCAGCACCTGCATCTCCGCCAGCAGGTACGACAGGTGTTCGGTGTGTACGCCGTCCCGGCCGCCGGCCGGCGTCCAGCCGGTCTCCGGCCGGGTCAACGTCGCCTCGGCGAGCACGGTCGTGACGGTGGTGTCGAAGTCGCCGCGCAGGGTGGCCGGGTCGACCGGTGCCGCCGGGTCCGCGGCGAACAGCTCGTGGACGTACGGCCAGGTTCCGTCGACGGCGGCCTGCATCCGGCGGTGCGACTCCTCGGTGCCGTCACCGAGCCGCCGCACCCACAGCGCGGCGTGGTCCAGGTGGTACGCGGACTCCTTGCGCGCCTTGGCACCGATCGCGGCCAGCCGCTCGTCGGCGCAACCGGCCAGCGCGGTGTAGAGCGGAAGCTGGTACGCCGCCAGGAAGAACAGCTTCGCCATGGTGACCGCGAAGTCGCCGTTGGGCAGCTCCACCAGCAGGCAGTTACGGAACTCCCGGTCGTCGCGCAGGTACGCCAGGGCGTCCTCGTCCCGGCCGGCGCCCTCCAGTTCGCCCGCGTACGTGAGCAGCAGGCGGGCTGCGCCGAGCTGGTCGAGGGCGATGTTGGCCAGCGCGACGTCCTCTTCCATCTCCGGCGCCCGGGAGGTCCACTCGGCGAGCCGCTGCGCCGCGACCAGCGCGTCGTCGCCGAGCCGGAGGGTGAACTCGAAGGGGCCGTGCACAGGGCTGGTCTTCGTTCGCGACTGCGGGGCTGGCAGAACCGGCTCACTCCTCGCGCTCACAGGTGGGCCACCCCGTCCGGCACCTCGTAGAAGGTGGGGTGGCGGTACACCTTGTCGGCGGCCGGATCGAAGAAGGCGTCCTTCTCGTCGGGACTGGACGCGGTGATCGCGCCCGCCGGGACCACCCAGATCGACACCCCCTCCTGACGGCGGGTGTAGAGATCCCGAGCGTGGCGCAGGGCCAGCTCGGCGTCGGGGGCGTGCAGGCTGCCGACGTGGGTGTGCGACAGCCCGCGCCGGGCCCGCACGAAGACCTCCCACAGCGGCGACGGTTCCCGCCCGCCCCGCTGTCCGGTTCCCTCGCTCACGCCGCCACCTTCTCCCTTCGCCCGACCCGCTTCGCGGCGTACGCCGCGGCGGCCTCGCGGACCCAGGCGCCCTCGGCGTGGGCGCGTCGCCGGTGTTCCATCCGTTGCCGGTTGCACGGCCCGTCGCCGGAGATGACCCGCATCAGCTCGTCGTAGTCGGGGTGGGTGAAGTCGTACGCCTGCCGCTCGGGGTTCCAGCGCAGGTCCGGGTCGGGCAGGGTGAGGCCGAGGGTCTGGGCCTGCTGCACGCACATGTCCACGAAGCGCTGGCGCAGCTCGTCGTTGGAGAAGCGCTTGATCTTCCAGGCCATGGACTGGGCCGAGTGGGTGGAGTCGCCGTCCGGCGGGCCGAACATGGCCAGTGACGGGTACCACCAGCGGTCGACCGCGTCCTGCGCCATCGCCCGCTGCGCCGGGGTGCCGTGCGCCAGCGTGTGCAGGATCTCGTAGCCCTGCCGCTGGTGGAACGACTCCTCCTTGCAGACCCGGATCATGGCCCGCGCGTACGGCCCGTAGGAGCAGCGGCACAGCGGCACCTGGTTGACGATCGCCGCGCCGTCCACCAGCCAGCCGATGACTCCGACGTCTGCCCAGGTCAGGGTCGGGTAGTTGAAGATCGAGCTGTACTTCTGCCGGCCGCTGATCAGTAGGTCGACCAGTTCGTCGCGGCTGACTCCCAGGGTCTCGGCGGCGGCGTAGAGGTAGAGGCCGTGGCCGGCCTCGTCCTGCACCTTGGCCAGCAGGATCGCCTTGCGTTTCAGCGACGGCGCACGGCTGATCCAGTTCCCCTCGGGCTGCATTCCGATGATCTCGGAGTGCGCGTGCTGGGCGATCTGCCGGATCAACGTCCGCCGGTACGCCTCCGGCATCCAGTCGCGCGGTTCGATCTTCTGGTCGGCGTCGATCACGTCGGCGAAGTACGCCTCGGGATCCGCGCCGGACGTCACGGCACCGCCGCGACCGCGGGCCGCCGCGGCGCGCAGTGCCGCCTCGGCGGCCTCGACCTGGCCGAGCAGGTCACCGCCAGAAGGGTCGGCTGCGGCGAAGTCGTTGCCATACATGCCTCAAGTGTTACAGCTCTACCCCTTCGGCGCCAGAGGATGTAACAGGGTTCCGAGGCTCTCTCGGGTCACCGGCCTGCCGCTGCCCAGCCCGCCGACCAGCGACTCGGCTATGACTTGTGCCACTTCTTCAAGATGAATCCCCCCAAGGGAGGCATTCCGGTTCTATAACCCGCCTTCACAGGAATTACATAAGCGTCGGAACTGGCGTGTCGCCTTTCCGAACGTAGACTTCCCCCGTCACACCGATCGGCTGCTGACGATCGCCACGACGGCCACCATCCCCCGGCCGGGCGATCGAGCCGACCCATGACGGCACAGCCGGTCCCCCCGGCCCTGACATCTGGAGTTCACCCACTCATGCGATCTCGCGTGATCATGGTGCTCGCCGTAGCTGCGGTCCTGCTCGGCGTCGGTTTGCTGGTTCCGGCCGCGTACGCGCGGCTGTCCGACGGCGATGGCGGCCTCGGCGGCGGAGTAGAGCAGGTTCCCGTTCCCGAGCCCACCGCGCCCCCGGCGCCGACGCTGGTCGCCGGCAAGGTCTCGGTGAACTTCAAGGGCGAGTTCTTCGGCTGGGCCCTGATGGACCGGAAGACCGGTGAGATCTCCGGCTCGGCGAACATGGCGCGGACCAGCTCCACCGAGTCGATGCTCAAGGTCTGGATCGTCTCGGACTACCTGCGCCAACTCGGCGACAAGGAACCGCCGGCGGGATTGAAGAAGGCGGCGAGCATCGCGATCCGGGACAGTGACGACACCGGGGCGAACAAGGTCTTCGCCGCCGCGGGCGGCACGTATGGGGTGGAGGGGAACGGGCAGCCCGACCCGGTGATCCAACGAGCCATCAGAATCTGCGGCCTGACCGACACCAGGCGCGGCGACGTGACCGGGTACGAGGGCTGGTGGAGCTTCACCCAGATGTCCCCGCGCGACGCCGTCCGCCTCGGCGACTGCATCGCCGACGGTCGGGCCGCCGGCCCGAAGTGGACCAAGTGGGTGCTGAGCGAGATGGCCAAGGTCCGTGGCGGCATCACCGCCCAGCAGGCCCGATCGGGCGGCGGCAAGTGGGGCATCGTCGACGGTCTGCCCGCCGCGATCAAGGCGCAGGGGCCGGTGAGCATCAAGAACGGCTGGACGGCATTGAACTACGACGGCAACTGGCACGTAAACTGTCTTGCCGTCACCGACAAGTGGAGCCTCGCCGTGATGCTGCGCTACCCGCAGAAGAGCAAGCTCGAGTACGGTGCGAAGGTCTGCGCCAGCGTCGCCACCCAGTTGGTCACGCCGCAACCCGGCGCGGCCCTCAAGGTGCCGCAGCAGCCGGTCGGGAAGCTCTGATGGCCGGCAACCGGCGCGGGCGGCGCGGCGACTCCCCGTTGCGGCTGGCCGCCTTCTCCGCGCTGCTGGTCGGCCTGGTGCTGGTGTCCCTGCGACTGCTCCCCGGTTCCCCGCTGGCCTCGGCGGCAGCCGCTCGCTGGGGCGATCCGTCCACTGCGGAGCGGTCCACCGGCCAACCGTCGGATCGCAGCAGCCGGCCGGTCCCGTCGCCGTCGCCGTCGCTGGAGCCGTTGCCCTTCAAGAACCTCCAGATCGACCTCGACGTCAGGGGTTGGTACGCCTGGAGCGTGCTGGACACCCGGACCGGGGCGTTCACCGGTTCGGAGAACATGGCCGAGACCAGCACCACCGCTTCGCTGATCAAGTCCTGGATCGTCGCCGACTACCTGCGCACCACGGCCGAGGACGGGAAGACCCCGAGCGACGCCAAGCTCGCCGACGCCACGCTGATCATCCGGGACAGCGACAACACCCGGGCCGAGCAGTTCTACAACACCGTCGGGCGGTCCGCCTCCATCAAGCGCATGATCTCGATCTGCGGCACCACCGACAGCAGCCCGGCGGCCGACAAGGGTTGGAGCCGGACGAACCTCTCTCCCCGGGACACCGCCCGGCTCGGCGCGTGCATCAAGGACGGGCGCGCCGCGGGTCCGAAGTGGACCACGTGGTTACTCAACGAGATGCGGCTGGTCCGGGGCGCCGGTGACTTCGGCATCCGCAAGGCGTTCCCGGCCGCCGAGCGCAAGACCATCGCCATCAAGAACGGCTGGGTCGACCGGACCCGGGAGCAGGAGATCCACGTCAACTGCCTGGCGATCGCCGACGACTGGACGATGGGCGTGATGGTGCGCTACCCCATCGGGCTGGGCTACGACTACGGCATGAAGAACTGCCAGAAGATCACTGAGGCGGTGCTCGGCAAGGACGTCTGATCGGCCGGCCCGCTCAACCGGGGAAGAACTCCGGTCCGGTCGGCGGCAGCGGCGGGGTATCGCCGGCCGCCGCCGCCCGCCGGGCGAACTCGCGCAGCCCGGCCACCTGCCGCTTCCCGAGCGAGAAGTCGAGGATGCGGAAGTACGTGGCCAGGGTGGTGGCGTCGAACGGCTCCCAGCGGGCCGCCGCCTCGGCGACCTGGTCCAGCTCGGCGAGGCAGAGGTCACGAGAACGCAGGAACGCCTCGTGCACCTCCTTGACCATTCCCGGGTGGGCGGCGGCGAAGTCTCGGCGTACCGCCCAGACCGCGAAGACCATGGGCAGGCCGGTCCAGTCCCGCCAGGCCTGACCCAGGTCGGTGACCTCCAGTCCACGGCGGGGCGCCTCGTACAGGGCGCGCAGCGCCACGTCGCCGATCAGCACCGCGGCGTCGGCCTCCAACAGCATCTGCGTCAGGTCGGGCGGGCAGCGGAAGTAGTCGGGACGGACGCCGTACTGCTCGGCGAGCAGGAGCTGGGCCAGGAGCACGCCCGTCCGGGAGGTCGAGCCGAGGGCGACCCGGGCGCCGTCCAGCTCCGCCAGGGGCCGGGTGGAGACCACGTTGACCGAGAGCACCGGCCCGTCGCTACCGACCGCCAGATCCGGCAGCAACAGCAGTTCGTCGGCGTGCCGCAGGTACTCCACCTGCGTGATCGGCCCGATGTCCAGGTCACCGGCGACGAGCGCCGCGCTGAGCCGGTCCGGCGAGTCCTTGTGCAGGTCGACGTCGAGCAGCGCGCCGGACCGCATCAGCCCCCAGTAGATCGGCAGACAGTTGAGGAACTGGATGTGTCCGACCCGGGGGCGGGCCGCGCGCTCAGCCATGACCCCGACGGTATCCCCGC
>NZ_SMKD01000143.1 GCF_004348595.1 Micromonospora sp. KC723 | reverse complement strand
GGGCGGGGCGGCCCGGGCGGATCAGCCGGTGCGGACGACCGTGCAGATGACCGGCCCGTCGTCGGTGGCGCGCAGCAGGTAGCGGTACCGCTCGCCGGGTACCGCCCGGCCCTGGCTGTCCAGAAACTCCCACCGCACCGCCACCATCGTCAGCAGCGCCGAGACCGGCTCGACGTCCTCGATGAGGGCGTTCGCCGCGACGAGTTCCCGCTGCTGGTAGTCGGGCGCGGCGCCGACGAAGGAGAGCGCGACGGCGGCGACGCTGGAGAACGAGAAGCTGTAGGTGTCGGCGACCACCAGCCCGGGCAGCGCGTAACAACCGGCGATGGCGGGCAGGTCGCCGACGATGAGGGCCACGCCGTACCGGTCGAAGAAGTCGGTCAGTGTGCCGAGGGAGGTGGAGGCGGTCACGGGCTCACTGATTGCCGGTCACCGAACACGGCAAACCTCACCGTGGGGGGATACGCACCTCGATCTCTTTGCCGAGCCGGGCGTCGCCGGTCAGGTCCAGGTCGTCGCCGCTCCAGAACCGGCCCGGGTCGTACCAGTTCGGCCGACGGCCGGGCGGCAACAGCCCCATCGCCTCGTAGGTCACCGCGACCACCTCGGCGCAGTACGCGGTCTCCAACGCCCGGTCCGGCACCGGCGCGGGGGACGCGTCCCGCCGGCCGGGGTGCGGCACCCGCACCCGCGGCACCCGCCCCCGGGCCCAGCGCCAGGCGAGTTGGGCCGTGCTGGGGAACGGGGTGCCGTCGAGTCGGGCGATGGTGCGCAGCACCGCCTGCTCCCGGTCCGGGCCGGCCGGGGGTTCGAGCTGGCGTAGCCAGGCCTTCTGGCCGTACCGGTTGGCCCAGACGCAGACCGCGTCACGCAGGTCGTGCAGCTGCACGCCGCGCTGGTGGGCCCCCGTCCACATGTCCGGCAGCGACCGGCCCAGTTCGGCGTGCCACATCAGCGGCGGCATGTCGTCGAGCACCACGGCCATGCCGACGTGGTTCACCGGACTGTTGGTGGTGAGCTGGATGGCCCGGTCGGGCACGCTGCGGCCCCGGAAGACCCACACGTCCCCGGTGCGGGTCAGCTCCACGGCCTCGTCCAGGCTGATGCTCACGTCGCCACCCCGCCGACGCCCGTGCTTCGCTCGCTCATGGACCACTACCCTAGGCCGATGCGGCAACGGATGCGGTGGTGGAAGGTCCTCGGCCTGGCCGGCCTGGCCGGGGTAGCGGCGTCCGGCGTGGTGATCGCCCGCGCCGAGCGGCGCCGCCGGGCGTACACGCCGGAGGAGATCCGGGCCCGGCTGCGCGAGCGGCACGCGCAGGCCGGCGGGGGCGGCGCGCCCGCCGACGGGGCCGCCTGAGCCGGGCCCGGCGGCACTGCTCGCGGGCGGCCCGTGCCGTGTCAACCCGCGCCGGCAGCAGCTTGCGCCAAAAGCAAGACGGACGTACGGTTTTGTTGACGACGACAATCGGCGGTAAGTGCCACCTAACCTCGGCGGCGCTCCGGCCGGTGCGACAGACTGCTCAGGACTACTCACGGTCGCTGGTGTGAAGGAGTACGACGTGGCGAGCCTCGACACCTTCGGTGCGAAGACCCAGCTACGCGTCGGAGACGCGAGCTACGAGATTTTCCGGATCGACCGGGTGGAGGGGCACGACCGGCTGCCCTACAGCCTGAAGATCCTGCTGGAGAACCTGCTGCGGACCGAGGACGGCGCGAACATCACCGCCGACCACATCCGCCAGCTGGGCGGCTGGGACCCCACCGCCGACCCGAGTGTGGAGATCCAGTTCACCCCGGCGCGGGTGCTCATGCAGGACTTCACCGGCGTACCCTGCGTGGTCGACCTGGCCACCATGCGGGAGGCCGTGCGCGACCTCGGCGGCGACGCCACCAAGGTCAACCCGCTCGCGCCGGCCGAGCTGGTCATCGACCACTCCGTCATCGCCGACCTGTTCGGCCGTGAGGACGCCTTCGAGCGCAACGTCGAGCTGGAGTACCAGCGCAACAAGGAGCGCTACCAGTTCCTGCGCTGGGGCCAGACCGCCTTCAACGAGTTCAAGGTCGTCCCGCCGGGCACCGGCATCGTGCACCAGGTCAACATCGAGTACCTGGCCCGTACGATCATGGAGCGCAACGGCCAGGCGTACCCGGACACCGTCGTCGGCACCGACTCGCACACCACCATGGTCAACGGCCTGGGCGTGCTGGGCTGGGGCGTCGGCGGCATCGAGGCCGAGGCCGCGATGCTCGGTCAGCCGGTCAGCATGCTCATCCCGCGGGTCGTCGGCTTCAAGCTCGCAGGCGAGATGCCGGCCGGCACCACCGCCACCGACCTCGTGCTCACCATCACCGAGATGCTCCGCAAGCACGGTGTGGTCGGCAAGTTCGTCGAGTTCTACGGCCCGGGCGTCGGCGCCGTGCCGCTGGCCAACCGGGCCACCATCGGCAACATGTCCCCGGAGTACGGCTCCACGGTCGCGATCTTCCCGATCGACGCCGAGACCGTCCGCTACCTGGAGCTGACCGGCCGCGACCCGCAGCAGGTGGCGCTCGTCGAGGCGTACGCCAAGGAGCAGGGCCTCTGGCACGACCCGGCCCACGAGCCGGAGTACTCCGAGCGGCTGGAGCTGGACCTGGGCACCATCGAGCCGTCCCTGGCCGGCCCGAAGCGCCCGCAGGACCGGGTGCCGCTGGGCAGCGCCAAGACGCTGTTCCGCGCGGCCCTGGGCGACTACGTGGCCGCCGACGAGACCGGTGGCGACCGGGGCCGCAAGCCGGGGGTGCCGCAGCTGGAGAAGCCGTTCGGCGCCGACGGCCCGGCCGACGAGGCCAGCGCCGAGTCCTTCCCGGCCAGCGACGCCCCGGCCAACGGGGTCAACGACCCGGCCGACGCCCCGCGCGACCTGGAGACCGCCGCCGTGGGCGCGGGCGGGCGGGCGAGCAACCCGGTCCGGGTGACCGGCACCGACGGCGTCGAGTACGAGCTGGACCACGGCGCGGTGGTGATCGCCGCGATCACCTCCTGCACCAACACCTCCAACCCGCAGGTCATGATCGGGGCCGCGCTGCTGGCCCGCAACGCGGTGGACAAGGGCCTGGCCCGCAAGCCGTGGGTGAAGACCACCCTGGCCCCGGGCTCGAAGGTCGTCATGGACTACTACGACCGGGCCGGCCTCACCCCGTACCTGGAGAAGCTCGGTTTCAACCTGGTCGGTTACGGCTGCACCACCTGCATCGGCAACTCCGGCCCGCTGCCCGAGGAAGTCTCGGCCGCGGTCAACGACGGTGACCTCGCCGTCGTGTCGGTGCTCTCCGGCAACCGGAACTTCGAGGGCCGGATCAACCCGGACGTCAAGATGAACTACCTGGCCTCCCCGCCGCTGGTGGTGGCGTACGCCCTGGCCGGCACGATGGACATCGACCTGGCCAACGAGCCGATCGGCGAGGACACCTCGGGCAACCCGGTCTTCCTGCGCGACATCTGGCCGAGCAGCGCCGAGATCCAGGACGTCATCGCCTCGGCGATCGGCGCGACGGGCTTCAGCGCGGCGTACGCCGACGTGTTCGCCGGCGACGAGCGGTGGCAGTCGCTGCCGACCCCGACCGGCGACACGTTCGCCTGGGAGAGCGACTCCACCTACGTCCGCAAGCCCCCGTACTTCGAGGGGATGCAGCGCGACCCGAAGCCGGTCGTCGACATCTCCGGCGCGCGGGTGCTGGCCAAGCTGGGCGACTCGGTCACCACCGACCACATCTCCCCAGCCGGCTCGATCAAGGCCGACTCGCCGGCCGGCAAGTACCTCGCCGAGCACGGTGTGCCGCGCCACGAGTTCAACTCGTACGGTTCCCGGCGGGGCAACCACGAGGTGATGATCCGGGGCACCTTCGCCAACATCCGGCTGCGCAACCAGCTCGTCCCGGGCGTGGAGGGCGGCTTCACGGTCAACCACCTGACCGGCGAGCAGACCTCCATCTACGACGCCTCGATGGCCTACCAGGAGGCCGGCGTCCCGCTGGTCATCCTGGCCGGCAAGGAGTACGGCTCCGGGTCGTCGCGCGACTGGGCGGCCAAGGGCACCATGCTCCTCGGGGTCAGGGCGGTCATCGCCGAGTCGTACGAGCGGATCCACCGCTCCAACCTGATCGGCATGGGCGTCCTGCCGTTGCAGTTCCCGACCGGCGAGAACGCCGAGTCGCTGGGCCTGACCGGCACGGAGACCTTCTCCATCACCGGCGTGACCGAGCTGAACGACGGCCGGACCCCGCGTACGGTGAAGGTCACCACCGACACCGGCGTGGAGTTCGACGCCGTGGTGCGGATCGACACCCCCGGCGAGGCGGACTACTACCGCCACGGCGGCATCCTGCAGTACGTGCTGCGCCGCATGATCTCGGGCTGACCTCCGTAGCGTCTCCTCGGCCCCCTCCCGCGACCGGCGGGAGGGGGCCGTGGCGTTTCCGCCGGTAGCTGCTCGCCCTCGGCGATCCTCATCAGCAGGGTGGGTGCTCCGGTCGCCGCGACTGTCGGGGGCCGTGCGTAGGGTGGCGGAATGATCGATCGCCGCCAGGTGATGAGCTTCCGCGTGCAGGCCCAGCAACTCACCCGAGCCGAGGGCACCCTGGCAGACACCGCCGTGCTCGACATCGGAGTGCAGGACACCGGCCCGGACGGCGGTGGCTGGGCGATGGCCCTGCGCGGGGTCGACACAACCGCGTCGTCCGGTGACGACCTGGTCCTGCTGTGGACCGTCCGCGGCGCGCCCCACCTCTACCGACGGGCCGACGTGGGGCAGGTGGCGGCCGCGGTCGAGCCGTGGTCCGACGCCGACGCGGGCAAACGTGTCTACGACGCCGCCAAGCCCTTGCGGACCGCCGGCATCGGCGTCCTGGCCGCCCTCGACGAGGTGGCCGCGCAGATGCGGTCCGTCGTCACCCGGCCGACGGTCAAGGGTGAGGTCTCCGGTCACCTGGCGCAGGTGCTGCCCGAGCCTTATCTGCGGTTCTGCCGGCCGTGCCGGGCGACGCACCTCTTCGAGATGCCGTTCCGGCTGGCCGCCCTGCGGGCCGGTCTGGAGCTGCGGCCCGGCACGTCGCCGCCGGTGCTGGAGCGCATCCCCGGCTTCACCAAGGCCGACGCGGCCGGTGACCGGTTCGATGTGATCCGGGCCTACCTCCGGCTGCTCGGCCCTGCCACCCCCAAGGACGTCGCCACCTACCTCGACGCCCCGGTCAAGGAGGTCAAGGCACGCTGGCCGGAGGATGCCGTCGAGGTGACGGTCGAGGGCGAGACACGCTCGCTGCTCACCGTCGACGAGCGGGCACTGACGTCGGCCGACGCGACAGGAACCCGCCTGCTCGGCCCGTTCGACCTCTTCCTGCAGGCCCGGGACCGGGCGACCCTGGTGCCGGACGCCGCGCACGCCAAGGAGTTGTGGCCGGTGCTGGGCCGACCCGGCGCCGTCCTGGTCGACGGCGAACTGGTCGGCACCTGGCGCCCCCGCAAGTCCGGCAGCCGGATGACCGTCGCCGTCCGTCCCTGGGCGAAGCTGCCCGACACTCGACACCGCGCTGTCGTCGAGCAGGCCGAACGCCTGGCGGCGTACCGATCGGTCGCGCTCGCCGGCGTCGACTTCGACGGCTAGCGACGGATCGAACCGGCACAGCGGCGTGCCGCCCGTCGACGAACGGCAACCTCGCCGGGTTCAGCCCTCGATGCCACGGTGGCGGGCCTCCCGGGTCTTCATCGCGTGTTCCAGCAGTGTGATGAGCACATCCCGGGCCGAATCCCGCTGCCGGGCGTCGCAGAGCATCACCGGTACCCCCGGGTCGAGGTTGAGCGCCGCCTGCACCTCGTCCAGCCGGTACTGCCGGGCGCCGTCGAAGCAGTTCACCGCCACCACGAAGGGCGTGCCGCGCTCCTCGAAGTAGTCGATCGACGGGAAGCAGTCGGCCATCCGCCGGGTGTCGGCCAACACGACCGCGCCGATCGCCCCGAGGGCCAGCTCGTCCCAGACGAACCAGAACCGGTCCTGCCCCGGGGTACCGAAGAGGTAGAGAACCAGGTCGTCGCTGATGGTGATCCGGCCGAAGTCCATCGCCACCGTGGTGGTGGTCTTGCCCTCGACACCGGACAGGTCGTCGATCCCGATGCCCGTCTCGGTCAGCACCTCCTCGGTGCGCAGCGGCTTGGTCTCGCTCACCGCGCCGACCAGCGTGGTCTTACCCACCCCGAAACCACCGGCGATCAGGATCTTGATCGCGGTGGGCAGGGACGGCGCTCCGGCCGCCCGCTCAGAGTGCCCGTAGTCCATTGATAACCGCCTCGAAAACGCTCTCATCGGGTACGCCGGCGCCGCCTCCGGGCGGCCGGACCTTCACCAGGTCGCGGGCCAACAGGTCGCCCAGAAGGACCCGGACGGTGCCCACCGGCAGGTCGAGGTGGGCGGCGACCTCCGCCACGGACTGCATCCGCTGGCAGAACGCGACGATCGCCACGTGCTCCGGGCCCAGGCCGGACTCGCCACCGGCGTGCGGCCGGGTCGCCAGCACCATGGAGATCAGGTCGAACGTGCCGGTCACCGGGCGGGCCCGGCCGCCGGTCACCGCGTACGGGCGGACCACCGGACCCGCGTGGTCGTCGACCCACCGGTCCTCGGCGGAATCGTCCTCGGCCGCCATCCTGCTACTTCCCGCCGGTCGGGTGATCGAAGCCGCGGGTGGGCGACGCGACGAAGGCACCCACCCGGGTCACCACCATGGCCATCTCGTACGCGATCAGCCCGACGTCCGCGTCCTCGGAGGCGAGCACCGCCAGGCAGGCGTTGCGCCCGGCCGCCGTGACGAACAGGAACGACGACTGCATCTCGATGATGGTCTGCTGGACCTGCCCGCCGCCGAACCGCTTGCCCGCGCCCCGGGCCAGGCTCTGGATACCGGCGGCCATCGCCGCCAGGTGCTCACCGTCATCCCGGCTCAGCCCTCGCGACGAGGCCATCAGCAGGCCGTCCGAGGAGAGCGCCACGGCATGTTCAGCCTGCTTCACCCGGCCGACCAGATCGTCCAGCAGCCACGTCAGGTCGGCATTCGAAGCCGTCTTCTGCCCCACTCGCGTCCTCATCTCCCCCGGCTGTTGTCGCCGTTGCTCCCGTTGCCGCGTGCCGCCGCGTCCGGCGTCGTCAGGTTCCTGCTCCGTCCCGGGGCCCGGCCCGTCGGGCCCGCCGGGCGCGGGCCGACCCGGCGAAGGCGGCGACCAGTTCCTCGCTGCGCTGGCGTCGGGCGCACAGCGCCTGCGCCCGCTCCGGGCTCGGCCGCCCCAGGGAGGCCACCGACATCCGGCGTTCCCGTCGCAGCTCGGTACGCAGTGCTTCGCCCGGCTCGGCAACCTGGGCGTCGAGGGTCCGCACACTGAGGACGGTGTGACCGTCCGGCAGGGTCGCTCCGGCAGCGAACGCCCCGAGCGCGACCGGCACCGCCACCACCCTCGCGCGCAGACTTGCGCTGCGGGAACCCATCACACCGTCCCTCGCCGGTCCTGATGCACGTTTCGGATCGGCCGAAGTGCGACGCCGGCCCCGGCGCACGCTAGCAGTGTCCGGAACCTTACTCAAGCAACGCCGATCAGGGCGCGACCCGGGTGAGGAAGCGGTCGCGGTGGCGCTCACCTGCGGGTCTGCGGGCGGCGAGGACCGCCCGTCGGACGATCGGGCCGATGGTGGAGATCCTTGTCATGCCATAGTGGACGGTCGTGACCGTCCGGAGGGGACAACCGACCGACGGCCGGAGCCGGCCGTGCTGACGGTGACGGGTGACGGTCAGGCAAGTGCCGGTTGCCGGTGTGGGGTGAGCATCAGCGGCACCCGTTCCCGGGGACGCAGCGACGCGGCGAGACGCGGGTGGGGCATACCGGGCTCGCAGAGCCGGTACCGGAACCGGCTGAACAGCGTCGCCACGACCAGCGGCGCTTCCAGCCGGAAGAGGTACTGCCCGAGGCACTGCTGGGCGCCCCCGAACGGGTAGTAGGCGTACGGGTGGACGCGCCCGGGCCGGCCGGGGGCGAACCGTTCCGGGTCGAAGACCTCCGGCCGCGGCCAGCACCGGGCGAGCCGTTGGGTGACGTACGGGCTGAGGAGAACGGTGCCGCCGGCCTTGATCCGGGTGCCGCCGATGACGTCGTCCCCGATCGCCGTGCGGGGCACCAGCCAACCCGACGGGTACGCCCGGAGCAGCTCGTCGAGGACCATCCGGGTGTAGTGCAGCTGGCCGAGCTGTTCCCGGCTGACCGCGTCGCCGGGGCCGACCACCCGGTCGATCTCGTCGTAGAGCCGGACGGCGACGTCGGGCAGTTGCTCCAGCAGGGGGAACAGCCAGGTGAGCACCACATGGGGGGTCTCGGCGGTGGCGACGAGGACGGCCAGCAGGTCGTCGCGGATCCGCTGCTCGTCCAGCTTGTTGCCGTGGGCGTCGCGGGCCCGGGCCAGGGCGGCGATGATGTCGTCCCCGCCCTCGCCACCGGCGCGTTCGGCGCGGACCAGGGGCAGCAGGATCTCGTCGATGTTGTGCACGGCGCGGCGGAACGCCCGGTCCCCGGGCAGCGGCACCGCCGCCGGCAGGAAGGGGACGAGCAGCCGGTGGTGCAGCGAGGTGGCCGCGTTGTCCTGCTCGGCGACCACCCGGGCGACGTCGGCGGCGGAGAGCTTGCCGCCGAAGAAGACCCGGCTGACGGCCCGGCTGATGATCCGGGACACCTCGGTGGCGGCGTCGACCGGGGCACCGTCCCGGGCCGGACCGGCGAGCTCGTCGACGGCGTCGCTGATCGCGCGGCCGAGGTCGTCGACCGCCGCGTCGATCCGCTTCGCCGTGAAGTGCGGCTGGAGCCGCCACCGGTCCTCCCCCCACTCCTGTCCGGCGTAGAGGATCCCGTCGCCGCAGAGCCGGCGCGGCAACCTCCGCCGGCCGCCGGAGCCGGTGTAGTTGGCCGCGTTGTCCCGCAGCACGTGCTGCACGTGCGCGGGCTCGGCGACCAGGTACGGCCGGAGGGTGCCGAGGTTGAGCCGGACGACCTGGTGCGGCGCGGCGTCGGCGAGGGCCACCAGGGTGCCCAGGGGGTCGCGCAGCAGGCCGGGCAGCGTGCGGCGCAGCGACGCGACGTACGGGGGGCGCCGGGCGGGGCACGGCTCAGCCACGGGTCACCTGCACGGTTCCTCCTCCGCATCGATGCCGGCACTGCGCAGCGTGCCCCCGTGGTCATCGCACGTCACGGCCCCGCAGAGCATGACATCGAAGACGCCTGTTTCTCCAGACATCCCGCCCGGAGGAGTTTCGCTTCCCGAGTCGTCACCTCCACACAGGACGGTGAAGAACCGTGTCGGGTGAAGAAGATCCGCAGGTGGCACCCGGCTACCCGGCCGACCGACGGCCTGAACGACAGCTCAGGGGGGCGCCGGAGTGTAACCGGGATCATGCGTGGGGTCACCGCCGCCCGCCGGACGCGCCACGGTCCGTACGGCGGCCGGCGGGTGGGCACCCGGTCTTCCCCGCGTTCCGGCGGCGCTGTCGGGGCCGGCAAACCCGGGCGCGTACGAACGCCCTGTGCCAGGCTCAGGGGCATGGACGACAAGACCATCCTGAACCGGATCTCCGAACTCGTCGACGAGGAGCACCGGCTGCGCTCGACGGCGCAGGAGAACGAGGCCGGCACCGATGACGAGGCCCGGGAGCGACTGCGCGCGCTCGAGGAGTCGCTGGACCAGTGCTGGGACCTGCTGCGCCGCCGCCGGGCGGCCCGCCGGGCGCACGGCGACCCGGACGCCCAGGGCGAGCGGCCGCTGCCGGAGGTCGAGCGCTACCTCCAGTAGGGCCGGCGGGCGGGCGCCCCGGGGGTTGCCGGGGCGCCCCCGGCTCACCGGACGCCGGCCTCGCG
Organism: Micromonospora sp. KC723; assembly: GCF_004348595.1. Taxonomy (GTDB): domain Bacteria; phylum Actinomycetota; class Actinomycetes; order Mycobacteriales; family Micromonosporaceae; genus Micromonospora. The sequence continues at coordinate 3,573 of NZ_SMKD01000143.1, read as the reverse complement.
CAGCAGCATCCCGGTCACCTCGTCCTGGTCGGTCGGCAACCCCCGCGCGGCGAACCAGGCGGCGACCACCCGTACGTCGCGCGCCAGGAACTCCGGCCCCCGCGGGTTGGCCACCACGTCGACCACCTGGGGCAGGTCGATCATGACGAGCCGGTCCCGGTGCACCAGCAGGTTGTACGGCGACAGGTCGCCGTGGGCGTACCCGGCACGGGCCAGCACGACCAGGGCGTCGACCAACTGCGTCCAGAGGGAGCGCAGCTCGGCTCCGTCAGGGCGGAGCTGGGCCAGTCGGGGCGCCGCCGTCCCGTCCTCGGCGTCGCCGACGAACTCCAGCATCAGTTCGGTACCGATCAGCTGGACCGGGTACGGCACGGCGATCCGGCCGGTGGCGACGCCGACCTCCCAGAGCTGGGCGAGGGCGGCGAACTCGGCCGCCGCCCACTGCCCGGCGATCATCTGTCGCCCGAAGGCGGTCCGCCCGACCATCGCCCGCATCTCCCGGGAGCGTCGGACCCGGCGCCCCTCCAGGTAACCGGCGTCGCGGTGGAAGAGGCGGTGCTGCGCGTCCCGGTAGCGTTTGACGGCCAGTAGGCACGAGCGGTCGGTGCCCGGCACGGCCCGACGGACGAGGTGGACGTCCGCCTCCTTGCCGGTCTTGAGCACACCGAGTTCGGTGTCCCGGGCGGCCAGTTCGGTGACCAGCCAGTCGGGGTGGGGTTCTGGCCCGTGCACGGCCTGGTCCCAGGAGGACCAGCGATCCTGCTGGTCGGGCTGGGCGTCGGGGTCGGGCTCGGGGTCGGCGAGGGCGGGCCGGTCGGCCCGGCCCCGCTTCAGGAACTGTGGTTCGTCGTCGTCGAAGCGGCTCTTGCCGCGGCCACGGCGCTGCGGCGCCGGGAGGTCGTGTTCGCGCACGGAACTGGTGATCCCTTGGTCGAGGCTGGTGGAGGCAGGTGGTACGACCCTGCAAAGACGGCCATGACCGACCTCCTCTCCTCGACCGGGTATCCACCCCGGCGCGTGCGTTGACGCGGCACCCATGGTGGTGTCGCCCCCGGGCCCGGGTCAACCGAATTACGCCGGGCAGCGGAGCGGGTCAGCCACCGAGCACGACGGAGACGGCGGCGATCAGGGAGTCCACGATCCGGGTCGGCGCGAACCGGGTGTCGGACCAGCTCCGACCGCGGTGCAACCACACACTGGGCAGGCCGACGGCGGCAGCCCCGCCGATGTCGGACTCGGGGCTGTCCCCCACCACCCACCCGCCGCGCAGCGGCATCCGGGCGCGTTGCGCGGCGAGCGCGAAGATACGCGGGTTGGGCTTGCTGACCCCGGCCTCCTCGGAGATCACCCAGTCGGCGACGTACCGGTCCAGCCCGGTGTTCCGGATCTTGGCTTCCTGGTACTGCACCGTGCCGTTGGTCACCACCACCGGCATCCAGCCCGCGTCGTCGGCGATCCGCAGCGCGCAGGCGACCAGCGGGTCCAGCCGGGTGTACGCCACCACCCCGGCGCGCAGCTCGTCCACCAGGTCGATCGCCGGAATGCGCAGCGCGTAGCGGTCGCGGATGGCGTCCGCGAGATCCCACCGGTCGGTGAGCCCGTCCGCGTCGAGGGAGACCAGCCAGTCGATGTCGGCGGGCGGTGCCCCGATCTCCGCCAGGAACCACTCGCCCCAGGCGCGGAACGACCCTGCGCGATCGAGCAGGGTGTTGTCCAGGTTGAGCAGGAGCAGCGGCACTCGGGCACCTTACGGGAGAGGGAGCGGGCGTCGACAGGGCCGAGCGGCCCGCTGACGTCCGTCAGGCCGGCAGCACTGTTCGGGAGGGTTTCGCGGCGGCGGATCGGTCGTCTGGCGGAGCGTGCGCGGCGCGGTTGGCCACCGGCGGCGCCGGGTCGGCAGCGGTGGCGGGCTCGGCAGCCACGGTCGGCGCGGCGGGGGGCGCGGGTACGGAGGCGACCGGGGACGTCGTCACCCGGCGATCCTAACCGGCGTGCCACGCCCGTCCGTCCCAGCGTGTGAGCAACCCAAGCCGTACGTACGGTTTGCCTAACGCAGGGTCAACTGGAACGATCTACCTGTGCCCAGAGTAAGTCAGGACCAGCTCGACGCCCGCCGGCAGGAGATCCTCGGCGCGGCGCGGGCCTGTTTCGCCCGGCACGGCTACGAGGGAGCCACCGTCCGCCGGCTGGAGGAGGCCACCGGACTGTCCCGGGGCGCGATCTTCCACCACTTCCGTGACAAGGACTCGCTGTTCCTCGCCGTGGCGGAGGACGACGCCGCCGCCATGGTCGAGACGGTGGCCCGCAACGGCCTGGTCCAGGTCATGCGGGACCTGCTCGCCGGAGCGGTCTCCCCGGACACCACCGGCTGGTTGGGCAGCCAGCTGGAGGTCTCCCGCCGGCTACGCACCGACCCGGCCTTCGCCCGCCGCTGGGCCGAGCGCTCCGCCGCGGTCGCCGAGGCGACCCGGGAGCGGCTGGCCCGGCAGCGCGACGCGGGGGTGCTGCGCGAGGACGTCCCGATCGACGTGCTGGCCCAGTTCCTCGAGCTGGCGTACGACGGTCTGGTGCTGCACCTGGCGATGGGGCGGCCCGCCGGCGACCTCGGTCCGGTGCTGGACCTGGTCGAAGAGGCCGTACGCCGGCGCTGACGCCCGTTGCGTCTCGGTTCGATGACTCTGCCGCCGGCACGGTCCACCCCTGGCGGGACTGCTCCACAATGGGGCCGCGACCCCGCGCGACAACAGGAGCAACCATGACCGTCCTCGCCGCCCCGGACGACACCTGGGGCATCCCCGGTCCTCTCTTCCTCGGCCTCTACCTGTCGGCCGTCCTGGTGGCGGTCGTCGGCGCGCTCGTGCACCGGTCCCGCGTCCTCGCCGGGCAGGGAGCCGCCACCGCCGGTCGGCTCGACCCGCAGCAGGTGGCGTACCTCAACGGTGGCGACCAGCTCGCGGTCTGGTCCGCGCTCGGCGGGCTGCGCGGCAGCGGCGCCGTCGGCGTCCGCCCCGACCGGCGGCTCACCACCGGCACTCCCCTGCCGGCCGGGGCGACCCCCCTCGACCAGGCCGTCCACCACGCCGCCCGGCGGCACCTGCACGCCCGGGAGCTGGTCCGCGACGGGTGGGTGGCCCGCGCCCTGACCGACCTGCGCGAGGGCCTCGAGCGGCAGGGCCTGGTGCTCTCCGCCGAACGGCGCAGCGCCGCCCGCGGCGGCGCACTGGTGCTGGTCGGGCTGCTCACGCTCGGCGCGGTCCGGGCCACCACCGGTCTGGCCAACGGCCGACCGGTCGGGTTCCTGCTGCTTGCCCTCGTCGCCCTGACCGTCACGACGATCCTGCTGAGCCGGGTGCCACGGCGTACCCGGGCCGCCAACGCCGTGCTGCGTGAGCTACGGCGGCGCCACGCGCACCTCACCCCCGCCTCCGCGCCGGCTTACGCCACCTACGGCCCGGCCGGGGCAGCCATGGGCGTGGCCCTGTTCGGCACCGTCTCGCTGTGGGGTCTCGACCCGGGCTTCGCCGAGCAGGCCGAGATCCAGCGGCAGGCTTCGGGGGTGGGCGGGTCCAGCGG
>NZ_SMKD01000142.1 GCF_004348595.1 Micromonospora sp. KC723 | reverse complement strand
CCCGGTGGGCGGTGCTGGCCGCCGCCGCGGTGCTGGTGGTGGTCGGTTCCACCTGGGGTGTCGGGGTGTTCGGGGAGCTGAGCGGGGGCGGTTTCGACGACCCGGCCAGCGAGTCCAGCCGCACGGCGCAGCGGGTCACCGCCGAACTCGGCCGACAGGGCGCCGACGTGATCGTGCTCTGGTCCAGCGACACCGCGACCGTCGACCAGCCGGCCTTCCGTGATCCGGTCACCGGCACCGTGGCCGCGCTGCGCCAGCGCCCCGAGGTCGCCGCCGTGACCACCTGGTACGACGCGTCCGCCCCGGCGCTGGTGTCCACCGACCGCAGGGCCACGTACGCGGTGGTGCAGCTCACCGGCGCCGACGAGGACGCCCGCTCCGCGCAGTTCACCGCGCTGCGTCCCGCGCTGGACGCCCCGGGCCTGCGGACCGAGGTGGGTGGCCTGGTCGGGTTCCAGGAGGCGGCCACGGCCCAGAGCACCGAGGACGTCACCCGCGCCGAGTTGTTCTCCATGCCGGTGCTGCTGGTGCTGCTCGTGCTGATCTTCGGCGGGCTGGTCGCGGCCGGCACCCCGCTGCTCGTCGGCGGGCTGGCCATCCTCGGCGCCTTTGTCGCGGTACGCCTGGTCAACCTGTTCACCGATGTGTCGATCTTCGCGATCAACGCGATCACCCTGATCGGCCTCGGTATGGCCGTGGACTACGCGCTCTTCATGGTCAGCCGGTTCCGGGAGGAGGTGTCGGCCGGCCACGACACGGCCGAGGCGATCCGCCGCACCATGCTCACCGCCGGCCGGACCGTCTTCGTCTCCGGGCTCACCGTCGCGCTCGCCATGGCCAGCCTGCTGATCTTCCCGCAGGCGTTCCTGCGGTCGATGGGCCTCGGCGGGATGGCCGCCGTCCTGGTCGCCATGCTGGCGGCGCTGACCGTGCTGCCGGCCCTGCTGGCGGTGCTCGGCCCGCGGATCGACGCGGTGCGCGTACCGCTGCCGTGGCGGCGGGGGACAGGGGCCGGTGGGCCGGCGCCGGCCGCCGACGGCGGGGCCTGGGCCCGGATCGCCCGGAGCGTGATGCGCCGGCCGGTGCGCTACCTGATCGGGGTGGCGGTGCTGCTGGCGGTCCTGGCGACGCCGTTCCTGCGGATCTCCTTCGGCGGGGTCGACGAGCGGGTGCTGCCGGCGGACGCCGCGCCCCGGGTGGTCGCCGAGCGGATCGCCGACGACTTCCCCGGCGGCACCGTGGCCCCGATCGACGTGCTGGTCTCCGGGCTCTCCGCCGAGGCGGTACGCCCCTTCGCCGACCGGGTCGCGGCGGTGCCCGGGGTGACCGGGGTGCGGGTCGCGGCGAGCGCGGGGGAGTCGACCCTGCTCGCGGTGAGCTACCGGGGTGAGCCGACCGGGAACGAGGCTCGGGACGTGGTCCGCGAGCTGCGCGACCTGCCCGCCCCGACCGGGGCGCAGGTGCTGGTCGGTGGGCGGCCCGCCGCCGACGTGGACCTGCTGGCCACGCTCGGCGAGCGGCTGCCCTGGATGGCGCTGCTGATGGCCGGGGCGATCCTGCTGCTGCTCTTCCTCGCCTTCGGTTCACTGGTGCTGCCGGTCAAGGCGGTGCTGATGAACCTGCTGTCGATCGGCGCCTCGTTCGGTGTGGTGGTCTGGATCTTCCAGGACGGTCACCTGGCCGACCTGCTCGGCTTCACCCCCACCGGCCTCGTCGAGCCGAGCAACCTGATCCTGATGCTCGCCGTGCTCTTCGGGCTGGCCACCGACTACGAGGTCTTCCTGCTCTCCCGGGTGCGCGAGGAGTGGGACCGCACCGGCGACAACACCGCCTCGGTGGCCGTCGGGCTGCAACGCACCGGCCGGATCATCACCGCCGCCGCGCTGCTGCTGATCATCGTGGTGGCCGGTTTCGCCACCGGCGGGATGCTCAACGTCAAACTGATCGGCGTCGGCATGATCGTGGCGATCGTGGTCGACGCGACCCTGGTCCGGGCCCTGCTGGTGCCGGCCACCATGCGCCTGCTCGGCCGCTGGAACTGGTGGGCGCCCGCCCCGTTGGCCCGCTTCTACGCCCGCTACGGGCTGCGCGAGTCCGACGAGCCCGCGCCGGCCGCGCCGGAAAGCCGGCATCCCGTGTACACCGGATAACGGCTGTTCGGGTGTCCATGCCCCGTCACCCTGACGGCCCGCCGCGCCACCATGTCTGGCGGTATGCGGATCAGTCCGGCGTGGCGGTCCGTGGATCAGGGCCGCTCGGGCTCCGGGCGGCGGGGCGGGTCCAGGTGATGAAGCGGGTGAAGTACGCGGCCGGGTCGACGCGGACGTCGAACTTCGTAGCGTCGGCGATCGCGTCGTGCATGAGCAGGCACAGGTAGATGGCCAGCGCCGGGCGGTCGTGGGCGTACTCGTGGCGTAGCCACAGTTTCGCCGGTGAACAGGGCCAGGGTGCGGCGCAGGCCCGGCAGCGCCAGGTGGGCCGGACCGGCACGTGCCGGCGGAGCGCGGCGGGCGACGCGTGCCCGGTCATCGGGCCGGGCCGGTGGGGCGGCGCAGTGCCGAGACCCGGACCAGCGCGGTGCGGGGTTGTCCGCCCCGGGCCTCGGTGCCGTCGGGACGGAGTTCGACTCCGGTGACTTCGACCCACTCCAGGGCGGGATGGTCGAGGCCGGCGACCGGTTCGGTGATGCGCAGCCGCAGCGGGCCGACGCCGTAGCAGTAGTCGGGTTCGGCGATGGTCACCTCGTCTCCCACGGTGGGATGATTGCGGGTGGTCACCGACGGCGTCCGTTCGCGCGGTACGCCCGCTCCCGGCTGGACGGACCGGCTCCGTTGGCCCGGTACGCGTCGGCGGGGCTGTTCCGGGGGCGTGGGCGGGCAGCGGCAGCGACGCCGGCGGTTGGCGTCCTCTCGGGTACGACCGACGTGTGGCGGTCCGGGCACGGCCAGCGCAGCCCGCACGTGCAGTAGCGACCCCAGCGGGACCAGTCGCGGCGGTGCCGTGGTGCCCAGGGCACCGGCTTGTTCTTCCTGCTCATCACCGTTCCTCTCGCGCGGCTGTTCACACTCTGCTGTGGACGCGACTACTGTCGGAAGGTGGCGCGGGGCCTCGGTGACGGTTGTGCCGGCAGGCCGGGGCGCGGTGATGGCCGCTGGTGATCCGTGGACGGGTTGTGGTGGGGGTGTGGTGGGCAGCGGACCGATGTCGACGCTGGAGTTCCTCGGCGCGGAGCTGCGGCGGGCACGCAGGGACGTGGGCTGAGCCAGGAGGACCTGGCCCAGCGGATCAGCTACTCGTCGTCGCTGGTGGGGATGGTGGAGATCGGCCACCGCACCCCGTCACAGGACTTCATCACCCGGGTCGACGCGGTGCTGGAGGCAGGCGGTCTCTTCGAGCGGCTACTGAACCTGGTCCGCGCCGACGCCGCCCCACCGTGGCTGCGGGAGTGGATCAGCGTCGAGCGGGAGGCGACCCTGATCCGCTGGTTCGAACCGTCGCTGATCCCAGGCCTGCTCCAGACCGAGGCCTACGCGCGAGCGGTGCTCCGAGGCGGACGGATGTTAAGTCACAGCGAGGCTGAACAGCGGATTACCTCTCGGCTGGAGCGGCAGTCCATCCTCTCCAGGGAGAATCCGCCGGAGATCGTGACAGTGATTGACGAGACGGCGCTGCGACGACCGCTCGGAGAACCGGCGCTCATGATCGAGCAGCTCGAACACCTGCTCGGGTTGGCCGAGCAGCCGCACGTGAACATGCACGTCGTGCCAAGAGAGGCCGGCATGCACGCAGGGCTCGCGGGACCCTTCATCCTGGCTCGGACGCCCGACGGCGGGGAGGTGGCGCACCTCGATAATGCCCTTCGCGCGCACGTTACGGATCATCCGGATGACGTTGATAGCCTTCAACGCAGGTGGGAGAGCCTGCGGGGTGAGGCGTTGCCTCGCCGGGCCTCGCAGGAGCTGATACGGGAGCTGGCAAAGTCATGGACCTGACCGGTGCGGTCTGGCGCAAGTCGACCCGCAGCGACAACGGCGGTTCCACCTGTGTGGAGGTGGCGACCAATCTCCGCGACGTGGTGGGGGTGCGGGACAGCAAGGACCGGCAGGGGCCGTCGCTGGGCTTCGCGCCTGCCGACTGGGCCGGTTTCGTGCGAGCGGTCCGTTCGGGGCGCTTCGCCGACCGCTGGTAGCCGCGAACCGTGCCGGCCCGACCCGGCCACCGCAGAACGCGAAGAGTTATCGCAATCCTTCGTTAGTTCTTGTGATCCACTGTGTTCATGATGCTTAGTCAAGGTCGGCAGCCATGACCTCTGTGCACAGACCTCTCGATCGGCGCGGCTTCCTGCGCCGTTCGGTGGGGACCTCGGCGGCCCTGGCCGCCCTTCCCGTCGCCGGCGAGTGGCTGGCCGCCGCCCCCGCTACCGCCGCCCCGACCACGGCAGCCACCACCAAGGCCGGGCAGGTGCCGCCGCCGCCCCACTACCCGGGCCGCCCCTTCGTGGACGACTACGCCACGAACATCAACGCCAACCTGACCCCGCAGACGAACGCGGCGGTGCGGATCCTCGCCGGCTTCGAGCAGCTCTGGACCACCGGCCTCTCCTGGGACAACGGGGTGCCCCGCAGCCCGGAGGTGCTGCGCGCCAACATCCGCTACGTGGTGCAGCGGACGAGCGAGCGTACCGAGGCCGAGGCGAAGCAGGCGTTCATCTTCGACCGGCAGCACCAGAGCTACAGCGCGATCCGGGGCCTCGGCCCGTTGGCCGAGCCGTACCTGGCCGGATCCCTCGCCGTCACCGGGATCACCTCCGCGCCGGACGGCGTCCCGGCGGCCCGGATCAACGACACCGTGCCTGCGGGCGCCCCGGCCGGGTCGGCGCTCGGCGCCGGCTCCACCGCCTCGGCGTTGGGCAAGGTCGTCGAGTTGGTGAACGCGGTCCGCGGCAACTTCACCTCCAGCAACCCGAGCAAGGCCGCCTACCGGTACCCGCGTCCGTGGCGGCTCAGCGACGACAACCGGGTGGTCCCGACCGGCGGTATCCCGGTGCTCGGGGTGCCGGTCTACGACGCCGACACCGTCGTCGTCCCGCAGCTGCTCCGCCAGCGCTCCGAGACCCCGGCCGACGACGGCGGCTTCCCGAGCGGCCACGCCAACGCCGCCTGGCTGGCCGCCCTCGCCTTCGCCTACGCGATCCCGGAGCGGTTCCAGGAACTGCTGGCCCGCGCCAGCGACGTCTCGGACAGCCGGATCAGCGCCGGTATGCACTCCCCGGTCGACGTGATCGGCGGGCGGATCCTGGCCACCGCGCTGGCCGCCGCCGTCCTCAACAACCCCGCCACCGCCGAGCTGAAGGCCGCCGCCCGCCGCCAGGCCGTGGAGTACCTCCAGGCCCGCACCAACGCCACCGACCTCTTCGCGTACGCCCACTCGGCGGGCCCCGACACCGACCCGTACGCGGACCGGGCGGCCAACCTGGCGCGGCTGACGCCCCGGTTGACGTACGTGCTCACCCGGACCGGCGAGGACACCCCGCTGGACGTGCCGAAGGGCGCCGAGGTGCTGCTGGAGACCCGGCTGCCCTACCTGGACGCCGAGCAGCGCCGCGCGGTGCTGGCCAGCACCGCGCTGCCCGGCGGTTACCCGCTGCTGGACGGGCCGGAGCAGTGGGGCCGGCTGAACCTGTTCGCCGCCGCCGACGGGTACGGCTCGCTGCGGGGAACCGTGACGGTCACGATGGACGCCGCCGCCGGTGGTTTCCACGCCGCCGACACCTGGCGCAACGACATCGACGGTGCTGGCACGCTGGTCAAGAACGGCACCGGCGCGCTGACCCTGACCGGCCGGAACAGCTTCACCGGCGGCACTCGCCTGCTGGCCGGCACCCTGGTGGCCGCCTCGGCCAGGGCACTCGGCCAGGGGCCGGTCGAGCTGCGCGGTGGCACCCTGCGGCTGGACCGGGCCGCCGGGGAGCTGCGGGTCGACGGCGACTACGGCCAGGTGGACGGAGCCGCGCTGGCGGTGAACCTGCGCGACAACGGTGGGCCGGCGTTGACGGTGACGCGGCGGGCGACCCTCGGTGCCGGCGCCGAGCTGGTGCTCGCCCTCGACCCGGAGCGCCCGCCGGCACCCGGTGTGGTGGTACCGGTGCTGCGGGCCCGGCAGGTCAACGGGCGGTTCGGCACGGTCACCCTCACCGGCGTCGACGGCTACCGGGCCCAGCTGGTGCAGACCAAGACCGCCGTCTCGGTCCGCATCCTCAGGAACAGCTGACCCCGGCAGATCCATGCCCCGGCTCGGACCGTGTCCGGGCCGGGGCATTCCGTTGGTTCTGGGCGCAGGATGTTGCCGGCATCGGCAGATCGCCCGGTGTCGTGGGGCGCGCTACCGGGCTGCCGCCTCGACCGAGCAGGTGACGAAGGCGCGAACCATGCCAGGAGCTGCCCGGCTGCCGGGCCGGTACGACGGCGTGCCACCCCGGCGAGCCGGGTGCCCCGACCACCGGGGGCACCCGACTCACCCATCGGTGAAACGAGCGCCGACCGCGACGCACAGGCGGTGCGACGCGGGTCCGGTCGGGACTGCGGGACTAGGCTGGTCGGGAGCAGGACGTCCCGCCGAGGGGGTGCGCCCGGATGGCCCAGTTCCCGCACGCCGGAAGTTCGCGCCGGGACGCCCCCACCACAGCGCGCCGTGCGCCGATCGACGAGTCCGACACCGAGGGCTGAGGCTCCCATCGGGCGTGCAGCGGGCGCGGGGCAGAATGGCCCGGTGACCACTCCCCGAGATCTCGTCCTGCTCGGTTCCACCGGTTCGATCGGCACCCAGGCCATCGACATCGTGCGGCGCAACCCGGACCGGTTCCGGGTGGTGGCGCTCGGCGCCGGGGGCGGCAACGTCGCGCTGCTCGCCGCGCAGGCCCTGGAGCTGGGCGTGGAGGCGGTCGCGGTGGCGAAGTCCACCGTCGCGCAGGACCTGCAACTCGCCTTCTACGCCGAGGCCAGCCGGCGCGGCTGGGCGACCGGGGACTTCAAGCTGCCGAAGATCGTCGCCGGCCCGGACGCGATGACCGAGCTGGCGCAGTGGCCCTGCGACATCGTGCTCAACGGGGTGGTGGGGTCGCTCGGGCTCGCGCCGACGCTGGCCGCGCTGCGCGCCGGGCGTACCCTCGCCCTGGCCAACAAGGAGTCCCTGGTGGCCGGCGGCCACCTGGTGAGGGCCGCGGTGACGCGGCCGGGGCAGATCGTGCCGGTCGACTCCGAGCACTCGGCCCTCGCGCAGTGCCTGCGCAGCGGGACGCGGGGCGAGGTGCGTCGGCTGATCGTCACCGCCAGCGGTGGGCCGTTCCGGGGGCGGCGTCGCGACGAGCTGACCGGGGTCACCCCCGAACAGGCGTTGGCCCACCCCACCTGGAACATGGGCCCGGTCGTCACGATCAACTCCGCCACGATGGTCAACAAGGCGCTGGAGGTGATCGAGGCGCACGAGCTGTACGACGTGCCGTACGCCGACATCACCGTCATGATCCACCCGACCTCGGTGATCCACTCGATGGTCGAGTTCGCCGACGGGTCCACCATCGCCCAGGCCAGCCCGCCGGACATGCGGTTGCCGATCGCGCTCGCGCTCGGCTGGCCGGACCGGGTGCCCGACGCCGCCCCCGCCGTCGACTGGACGACGGCGCACACCTGGGAGTTCGCGCCACTCGACGACGAGGCGTTCCCGGCGGTCGCCCTGGCCAAGGCGGCCGGCGCGACCGGGCGCTGCCGCCCGGCGGTCTACAACGCGGCGAACGAGGAGTGCGTCGCGGCGTTCGTCGCCGGCCGGCTGCCGTTCCTCGGCATCGTCGACACCCTCGAACGGGTACTGGAGGCGGCTCCCGATTTCGGCGAACCGGGTACCGTCGAGGACGTGCTCGCGGCGGAGTCGTGGGCGCGCGCGCACGCCCAGGAGATCATCTCGGGGTCGGGGAAGGGAGCCTGATGCTGTACCTGCTCGGGGTGGTGGTGATCGCCCTGGGGATTCTCATCTCGGTGAGCCTGCACGAGGCCGGTCACATGCTGACCGCCAAGGCGTTCGGGATGAAGGTCACCCGCTACTTCGTCGGCTTCGGCCCGACCATCTGGTCCTTCCGTCGGGGCGAGACGGAGTACGGCCTCAAGGCCATCCCGCTCGGTGGCTTCTGCAAGATCGTTGGCATGACGCCGCAGGACGACGACGTCGAGCCGGCCGACGAGCACCGGGTGATGTGGCGCTATCCGGTGTGGAAGCGGACGATCGTGATGTCCGCCGGCTCGCTCACCCACTTCGCGCTGGCCGCGATCGCGATCTGGCTGGCGGCGATGTTCATGGGGATGCCGAACAAGGCCCTGCCCACCCCGCTGCCGGCGTACGTCAAGGTCGTCGACTGCGTCATCCCCGCCAACGTGGCGCGCGAGTGTGCCCCCGGTGACCCGGTCAGTCCCGCCAAGCAGGCCGGGCTCCGCGACGACGACAAGATCGTCGCGGTGAACGGCGTCCCGGTCGCCGACTACAACGCCCTGGTCAAGACCGTCCGCGAGCTGCCCCCGGGCCAGCCGGCGACGATCCGCTACGAGCGCGACGGCGCGCCCGCCGAGGTCCGGACCACCCTGACCGCGGTGCAGCGCGCGCCGCTGGACGACCCGAAGGGCGCCCCGGTCACCGTCTCCGCTCTCGGCGTGGCCGGCCCGGCCCTGCCGCCGGGTGTCCCGGCCACCGTCACCTACGGCCCGATCGAGGCGATCCCGGCCACCGGTGGCTACATCAAGGACCTGGCCGTCGGCACGTTCGAGGCGATGAAGCGGATCCCGGAGAAGGTCCCCGCGCTCTGGGAGGCCGTCACCGGCGGCGAGCGGGACAAGGACACCCCGATCAGCGTGGTCGGCGCCAGCCGGATCGGCGGCGAGGCGCTGGAGAACGGTGTCTGGCAGATGCTCGTCCTGCTCTTCATCAGCCTGAACTTCTTCGTCGGCGTGTTCAACCTGCTGCCGCTGCTGCCCCTGGACGGCGGCCACATCGCGATCGCCTGGTTCGAACGCGTCCGCTCCTGGCTGTACGGCCTGATCGGCCGCGCCGACCCGGGCCGGGTCGACTACATGAAGCTCATGCCGCTCACGTACGCGGTGATCCTGGTCGGTGGGGCCTTCACGCTGCTCACCGCCACCGCGGACATCATCAACCCGATCACGCTCTTCTCAAGGTGAGTGCCTGAAGTGACCGCTGTCAGTCTCGGTATGCCCGCCGTACCGCCCCCGCCGCTCGCGCCACGCCGGGCCAGCCGCCAGATCATGGTCGGCTCGGTGCCGGTCGGTGGGGGTGCGCCGGTGTCGGTGCAGTCGATGACGACCACCCTCACCTCCGACGTCAACGCGACCCTCCAGCAGATCGCCGAGCTGACCGCGTCCGGCTGCCAGATCGTCCGGGTCGCCGTGCCGAGCCAGGACGACGTGGAGGCGCTGCCGGCGATCGCGCGCAAGTCGCAGATCCCGGTGATCGCCGACATCCACTTCCAGCCCAGGTACGTCTTCGCCGCCATCGACGCCGGCTGCGCGGCCGTCCGGGTGAACCCGGGCAACATCCGCCAGTTCGACGACAAGGTCAAGGAGATCGCGAAGGCGGCCGGCGACGCGGGCGTGCCGATCCGGATCGGGGTCAACGCCGGTTCGCTGGACAAGCGGTTGCTCGCCAAGTACGGCAAGGCCACCGCCGAGGCGCTGGTCGAGTCGGCGCTGTGGGAGTGCTCGCTGTTCGAGGAGCACGGCTTCCGGGACATCAAGATCTCGGTCAAGCACAACGACCCGGTGGTGATGATCCGGGCGTACCGGCAGCTCGCCGAGAAGTGCGACTACCCGCTGCACCTGGGCGTGACCGAGGCCGGCCCGGCGTTCCAGGGCACCATCAAGTCGGCGGTCGCCTTCGGGGCGCTGCTGGCCGAGGGGATCGGCGACACGATCCGGGTCTCGCTGTCCGCCCCGCCGGTGGAGGAGATCAAGGTCGGCAATCAGATCCTGGAGTCGCTGGGCCTGCGCGAACGCGGCCTGGAGATCGTCTCCTGCCCGTCCTGTGGGCGGGCCCAGGTGGACGTCTACAAGCTCGCCGAGGAGGTCACCGCCGGCCTGGAGGGGCTGCCGGTGCCACTGCGGGTGGCCGTGATGGGTTGCGTGGTGAACGGACCGGGCGAGGCCCGGGAGGCCGACCTCGGGGTCGCCTCCGGCAACGGCAAGGGGCAGATCTTCGTCAGGGGCCAGGTCATCAAGACGGTGCCCGAGGGGCAGATCGTCGAGACGTTGATCGAGGAGGCGCTCCGCCTCGCCGACGAGATGGGCGCGGAACTCCCCGAGGAGCTGCGCGGCCTGCTCCCGGGGGCGACCGTCACCGTCCACTGACCGTCTGCGCGCTGCGGCTCGGGGCGCGCGAGAAAGAGTGGCTGTTCCGCGAGGAACAGCCACTCTTTCGCTGTTTCTGCCGTGTCGAGGGTGTGGACGAGGCCGGGCCGGGAAAACGCTCTTCCTGACCCGCTCGGTCGGCCTGTCGGTGGCCCAGGTCGGCCTCGGTCTCACCGTCACCGCGCTGGTCGGCCTGGTGGCCAGCACCCCGATGGGCTACCTCGCCGACCGGCACGGTCCGCGAGGCATGCAGATCGGCGCGCTGCTCGCCTCCGCCGCGTGCACCGCCGCCCTGGTGGCCGTCCGGTCGTTCGCCACCTTCCTGGTGGTCGGGGTGCTGATGGCCGTGGCCGACGCCGCCAGCAGAGGTGCCCGGGGCGCGTTGATCGCCGGTGCTGTCCCTGCCGACCAGCGGGTCCGCACCCGGGCGTACCTGCGGGCGGTCACCAACGTCGGGATCTCCGTCGGCGCCGTGATCGCCGGCGTCGGGCTCGCGGCCGACACCCGGACCGGGTACGTCGTGCTGATCCTGCTCGACTGCGCCACGTACCTGCTCGCGGCGGCGATCCTGCTCCGGCTGGCGCCGTTGCCGCCGATGCCGGCCCCCGCCCACGGGCCACGGCTGATCGCCCTGCGGGACCGCTCGTTCCTCGCCTTCACCGTCCTCGACGGGCTGATGTCGATGCACTTCGGACTGCTCAACATCGCCCTGCCGCTCTGGATCGCCCTGCACACCACCGCGCCGCGCTGGATCATCTCGGCCTGCATGCTGGTCAACACGGTGATCGTGGTGCTCTTCCAGGTCCGCGCCTCACGCGGCACCGGGGAGCTGGCCGGGGCCGGGCGGGCCGCCCGGCGGGCCGGCGTGGTCATCGCGGTGGCCTGCGCCCTCTTCGCCGCCAGCGGCGGCGCGCCCACCCCGGTGGCGGTGGCGCTGCTGCTGGCCGGCTCGCTGATGCACGTCCTGGGCGAGCTGTGGCACGCCGCAGCCGGGTGGGGCATCTCGTTCGGCCTCGCTCCGGCCCATGCCCAAGGCCAGTACCAGGGGGCGCACGGGATGGGCATGCAGCTCGGCGGGATGGTCGCGCCGGTGGTGATCACCAGCCTCGCGGTCGGCTGGGGGATGCCGGGCTGGCTGCTGCTGGGCGGGTTGTTCCTGCTGCTGGGGGCGCTGGTACCCCCGGTGGTGAAGTGGGCCGCCCGGAGCCGGCCGGCGGAGGTCGCGCCGGAGCCGGCGGCCGTCTGAACCGCTCGGCCGCGCGTTCCCGCCCCATCTGGCAGGCTGGTAGCCGTGCTGACGATGCCGGTACGAACGCTGGGGGAGTCGGAGCGCCGGGCGGTCGAGCGGCTGCTCGACCTCGACCCGATCGCGGGCGCGCAGGTCGCCGAGCGGGTCGCCGCCCGCGGCCTGGCCTGGTGGCGCGCCGAGGGGCGGGTGCTCGGGTACGGGTCACGCCGCCACCTGGAGTCGATCTGCTGGCTGGGCGGCAACCTCACCCCGGTGCTCGCCACCGAGCCGGCAGTGGCCGCCTTCGCCGAGCAGCTCGCCACCGAGGAGCGGATCTGCTCGTCGATCGTCGGGCGGGCCGACGCGGTGCTCGGGCTCTGGGGCCGGCTCTCGGCCTACTGGGGGCCGGCCCGCGACGTCCGACCGAACCAGCCGCTGCTGGTCACCGACGCGCCGCCCGAGGTGCCCGCCGACTCTGAGGTACGCCGGGTGCGCGGTGGGGAGGTGGACCTGATCTTCCCGGCGGCGGTCGCCATGTACACCGAGGAGGTCGGCGTGTCGCCGCTGGCCGAGGACGGCGGGCGGGCCTACCGGCGGCGGGTGACCGACCTGGTCCGTTCCGGTCGGGCGTACGCGCGCCTCGTCGACGGCCAGGTGGTGTTCAAGGCCGAGCTGGCGGTGGTGACCCGGCAGACCGCCCAGGTCCAGGGGGTCTGGGTGGCGCCGGAGTGGCGCGGTCGGGGGATCGCCACGTCGGCCATGGCCGCGGTGGTGCGCGACGCCCTCCGGCGGGTCGCCCCGACGGTGAGCCTCTACGTCAACGACTTCAACCTGCCGGCCCGCCGGGTCTACGAGCGTTGCGGATTCCGAGCGGTCGGCACCCTGGCCACCGTGTTGTTCTGACCCGGCGGCGTTGTAGGCGCCCGAGGAGGTGCCGATGCCGGCGCGGTACGCGGCGCCCGTCCGATGGCGTCGGGCAGGCGACCCGCGCCGGCCGACCGTGAGGTCGACGCCGCGTTCCCGCTGCTGCTGGCCGATCCCGCCGCCGGTTCGGCCCTCCGGTCGCGATGGGCCGGCGACTTCGTCGACCTGAACGTCCCTGATCCCGGGGCGGCCTGACGCCGGTCGGGTCCGCCGGTATGGCGGGGATCACGGGTCCGCCGATCTTCCGGACCGACCGCCCGGCGTTAGGCTGGACCTGTTTTTATACTGACCGGTCAGTTCAAGGATGTCGGATGATGATTGTCGAGGCGCACGGGCTGGGGCTACGCACCCGCCGGGGCTGGGTGTTCCGGGGCGTCGACCTGACCGCCGAGGCGGGCGAACTGCACGCGGTCACCGGGCCGCCCGGGAGCGGGCGTACCTCGCTGCTGCTCGCGCTCGCCGGTCGGTTCAGGTGCAACGCCGGCAGCCTGCGCGTCCACGGCCCGGCCGCGCTCGGTCAGGTCGCCGGAGTGCACGAGCCCGACCCCACGCTCACCGTCGCCGAGCACATCGAGGAACGACTGCTGCTGCTCGGGCCGGTGCCACGCCGCCGCCGGCAACTGGTGCCGGTCGCCGCCCTCCGTACCCGTCGGGCGTACCGGCAAAACGCCCTGGCGACCGCGCTCTCCGGCGCCGGGTTCACCGGTGACGTACCGCTGGATCCGAACCTGCGCGGCCGGGACCTCACCCCGGTGCAGCGGCAGGTCCTCGGTCTGGTGCTGGCCACCCTGTGCGGGCCCAGCCTGATCGTCGCCGACGACGTGGACGCCGGCACGGACGCCGGCGAGCGGGACTGGCTCTGGGCCGCCCTGGCCCGCCTCGCCGACCAGGGGTACGCCGTCATCGCCAGCGCCCGCGCCGTCGAACCCGGCACCCGGGCGATCGTGCACCGCCTCGGCG
>NZ_SMKD01000141.1 GCF_004348595.1 Micromonospora sp. KC723 | reverse complement strand
GGTGGAGCCGAGGGGACTCGAACCCCTGACCCCCGCCCAACCCCGTGACAGCGGCCGAGATCCTCAAGATTCGCGACGCCCGCCCCGCCGGACCACCACCCCGGCCCGCGTCCCAGCCGCTGCGCGTCGAACGCCGTGTCAGCTGCCGAGGAGCCCTCGTCATCGCCGGCCAACGCATCCACGTCGGCATCGCCCACGCCGGAGCAACCCTGACCGTCGAAGCCGCCGACACCACCTTCCGCATCCACGACGGCGACCAGCTCCTCACCGAGGTTCCCCGCACCACCGTCAAGGACGTCGCCCGGTTCAAGGTCCGCAAACCCGAACCGCCACGAGCTGAGCAAGGATGAGGCCGTGGACGAACAACCCACCTTCACCGACCCGTGGTGGGACCTACGCAGAGACGATCCCGCCGAACGACAACAACGCCAAACCCTGCACGCCGAACTTCTTATCGAGGTGGCCCCTGGCCACCCGCTACACGGCCAGCCCACCAGGATCGTTGCCAGGTCGGAGGCATCGGATGACATCCTCGTCCAACTCCCCGGACGCTGGGCACTCATTCACCTCACCTGGAAAGGCGTCCCGGAGACACCACCCTGGCCGAAGACCAAGTTCTACGACACCATCCACAACCTCGTGCAGGACCTACACGAGGCAGACTGAACATCAACGGAAGAACAAGATCGTCTAGCCGGACGTGTCACACACGTCCCGAGACTGATCTGTCACGCAGGTCCTGAGACCCGACACTCTATCGGCCATCGATAACCACTGGCATGATCCATGGCTTCGTCCGCCGACCCCCAGACACGCTCGGTCCAACCCCAGGAACGTGTCATGGTCTGCGGCGACGGTTGTCATGGTCAGGCGAACCCTAGAGGGCATCTGTCGAGATAACGGCATTGAGGATCGAAACCTCGCCTCAGCACTTGTAAAGATGGAGGAAGAGGGCCTAATCGACAGGACCATTGCTCAGTGGGCTAAACATCTCCGCCTGCTGGGAAACCAGGGCGCTCACTTCACCGGAAGTCCGATCAGCCGTGAGGACGCGAACGGCGCTTTGACTTTCACAGAGGCGCTACTGGATCAGATCTACGTCTTGATAAAGCGTTTTGACGAATTTAAACAACGGCGCGAGGCAAGGGCGTCCCAGGGCGTGTCTGACAAAAGGTTGAGCGTTCTGGCTGGAACTCTGGTCCCGTGTCGCGTT
This sequence comes from Micromonospora sp. KC723, assembly GCF_004348595.1. GTDB lineage: Bacteria > Actinomycetota > Actinomycetes > Mycobacteriales > Micromonosporaceae > Micromonospora. The sequence continues at coordinate 12,356 of NZ_SMKD01000141.1, read as the reverse complement.
TTCAGTTGCTCTCGGATGCCCAGTGGTCGTTGATCGAGGGGATGCTCCCGAAACCGACGGGACGTCCGGGCCGGAAGGGAACGGCCGGCGACGTATAATCGCGGTGAGGGCGAAGCGCCAGGCCGAGATTCCGGCACCGGTGTGAGGGAGGGGTCAGGATGTTCGGTTCGAAGAAGAAGCTCAACGATCTGATGGCGCAGCTCAGGCCCGACCTGAGTCGGGAATCGCTCGGCGTCGGGCCCGACTTCCCGGGCGTCGCCCCGAACCCGCTCTTGAGCAGTGATGCACGGAAGCGCAATGCGGAACTGCGTACGGGGGCGCTTGCGCTCGGCGTTCTCGTCGCCTGGCGGGAGGTCAACAGCAACCCCCGCGTGGTCCTGATGTTCGACGTGGAGACCGCCGACGGCATCTCGTTCCGCGGTATCGCAGACGAAAACCTCACGATCACCGAGCTCACCCGACTCGCCCCAGGACAGACGTTGCCCGTGCGCTACCGGCCGGCCGTCATGGACCACTACGTCGCCCTTGCCCGGGACGCGGACCCCGCCCGTGTGCAGCAGCTCTCTGACGAGATCGCGAGCCGCAAGCGGACCTGACCCGAAGCCACGCCGCAATCGCATGTATCCACGCTTTGTCAGACACGCCCTAGTAGGCTGCTACCTCCGGTGCCTGCCGGCGTAGCCCTGCGCCAGCCAGTTTCTGACCGAGCACACGTCCTGGTGGGCTAAGGACGCTAGGGCGTAACCACTGAGCGCCCCGCGTCGATTCAACCGCGTGGTTCAGGACCCTGCTGGTTCCAGTTCATCGACTTGCGCCGTAGCTCCGAAATCTGGGCCAGCAACGGCACGAACTCCGCCCACGCCTGCTCCCACAACCTGACGATCGCCGGATACCGGTCGCCCCAGGCTCGACGAACTCGGTGAAGCGGGCTCGGGCGGCGGCTTCGGTCGGCGCGGTGTAGACCGGCCGCAGCGCTTTGGCAATGGCGTCCCAGTGCTGCCGGCCGGCATACCGGCACGAGGCCCGCAGCAAATGGATCACGCACGTTTGCACGACGGCTTCGGGCCACACCTCACCGATCGCGTCGGGTAGGCCTTTGAGCCCGTCGCAGACCACCATGCACGCGTCGGCGACGCCGCGGTTCTTCAACTCCGTGAGGACCTGCAGCCAAAACTTGGCGCCCTCGCCGCCGTCACCGGCCCACAGACCGAGGATGTCCCGGGTGCCCTCGACGGTGACGGCCAGGGCCAGGTAGATAGGCCGATTGGCGATTTTCCCATCGCGGATCTTCACATGCACCGCGTCGAGGAAGATCACCGGATAGACCGGGCGGTTTCCAGCGAACGTCGCGAATCATCTCATCGATTGACGTTGCCATCGTCGCATCATCTGGTTGGGGCTGTTGTCGTTGAGGCACAGACGTGGCCGGTCGTTGAGCTCGGCGGCGATCCGGTCGAGTTGGCAGTTGGTCCAGGCGCCGAGGTCGGTTCCTTTGGGCAGGTACTGGCGTAGGAGCCCGTTGGTGTTTTCGTTGGTGCCGCGCTGCCACGGCGAGTGCGGGTCCGCGAAGTAGATCTTGAGTCCGGTGGCCTGCTCGATTCGCTCGTGGTGGAACATCTCATTGCCCTGATCCCAGGTCAATGACCGCCGCAGCGCAGGCGGGAACTGGGTGAAGACGTCGATCAGGGAGTCGCCGACCGATCGGGCGTTGTGCCCGCGGGGCAGCCGGACCAGGACGGTCAGTCGGGTCTTGCGTTCTACCAGTGTCGCGATCGCTGAACGCTGACCGGCGCCGACGATCAGATCTCCTTCCCAGTGCCCGACCTGCCGTCGGGAGGCGACACTGGCGGGTCTCTGCCGGATCGACTTCATGTTGGTGGACTGCTTCAGCGCTCCCTCCCGGGACCGGCCCCGGCCACGGCGGTGCCGGTAGGTGCGGCCGGTGCGCAGGTTGGCCGAGTCGCTGGGCAGGATCAGCCCCTGGTAGACGGCCTCGTAGATGGTCTCGGCACACACGTGCCAGGCCGGCCGACGGCGATGGCGACGACGAAGCCATCGGCTGATCTGAGGTGGCGACCAACGCCGTCGCAGCCTGTCGGCAACCAGCTCCCTCAACGGGGCGTCGATGACGAACAGGCGAGGCTTGGGACGCCGGCGCCGCAGGTATGCCTGATTGTGCGCATACCACGGCTGGTAACGGCCATCCGGCTTCCGGTTTCTGGCGATCTCGCGATAGACGCTTTGGTAGCTCTTCCCGATCCGGGCGGCGATTGCCTTGACTGGCTCCCCGCGAGCGAGCCCATCGGCGATCTCGATCCGGTCGTCCTGGCTCAGGTACCGCGGGCTGATCGGTCTCTCCACGAAACTCACGCGGCCAGCGTCGATGAACCACAACGACCCGCAGCTCATCGACACACCCACCTGCTGGGCGGCAGCCGCCCCGGACAGCCCCGTCCTGACCAACTCAAAGTAGCGACGCTTCACCGCCACCGGCATCTTGTTCGGCGCGTACCTCGGCACACGAATCCCTCCGTTCAGGATTCGCGACGTTCGCTGGAAACCGCCCCGGGTCCAGGGGCCGGTTCTGCCACTCGGCCATGCCCTCGACGACCTTGTCGGTGATCGTCGAGATCGTCTGCCGCGACACCTCGGCGCCGTAGACCTCGGCGAGGTGGGCCTGGATCTCCCCGGTGGTCAAGCCCATTGCCGACAGGGAGATCACCATGTCGTCCACCCCCGACAACCGGCGCTGACGCTTGCGCACGATCTGCGGCGTGAACGACCCGTCCCGGTCGCGCGGCACGTCGATCTCAACCGGGCCGACGTCGGTCAGCACCGTCTTGGCCCGCACACCATTGCGGGAGTTCCCGCCGTTCTTGCCCGCCGGTTCGCCCTTGTCATAGCCCAGGTGATCGGTGATCTCACCTTCCAGGGCTGATTCCAGGACACGCTTCGTGAGCTGTTGCAGCAGACCACCATCCCCGGTCAGCTGCAGACCCGCCGCACGGGCCTGCTCCACCAGCTGAGCGACCAGCTCCGCGTCGACACCGTCCGCCGGCTGCCCCGGCCCGTTCTTCGCCACCGCGGCAGTATCCACGGCGATCGTCGATCCTTCGGACATCAGGTGCTACTCCTTGATCAGGAGTTACACCGTTCGTCTTACAGTCCCCGCCATCGCAGCATGCTCGGCTCAGTGGCCGATGCGTGGCCGTGTCAACACCGGCTTCACCCGGGGGATCTTCAGGTCGGTGTTCATACGGGTGGCGACGTCGGCGGCGAGTTGCGGTCCGTGGGCGAAGCTCCAGCCGCCGTCGCGGAGGTTGGTGATGGCCGCGTCGTGCGTACACGACGCTTTCGTCGCTCCAGAGCACGGCGGTGCCCTGCGCTGTGGTGTGGCTGTTGCCCACGGCTTCGCCGAGAAGTGTCAGGCAGTTGCTGGCGTTGTCAAGGACGCCGACGGTTTCCCACTTGTCGCGGCGTCCCTGCGCGAGTCGCTTGTGGTTGAGGCTGACGCACCGCACCGCTTGGGCAGGCGACGCGATGAGGCCACCGTCCTCGATGGTGCTCGACGGCTGGTGGCTGGTCCTGGCCCCTATCCTCGCCGACATCGCGCTGTGTATCACGATCATCGGCATCCCGTTCGGCATCGCCAACTTCAAGCTCGTTCCCGCCGCGTTCTTGCCCCTCGGCCGCGAGGCTGTCGACGCACCATAGAAGCAGCGGCCCCCTGATTCACGGCGCTGGCCGAGTCTGCAGGAGAAGAGCCGGCCCGAGCGATCACGGGGGGAGCCACCCGAGCCGGACGCCGACAAACTACACCCACGACACGCCGCCGCAGACCATCCATCGGTGGGCTTCGACCCGGGGGCCCTGCGGATCGTCTAGGGGCAGCTCTCGCCATCGCATTGGCGCTGGGTTGAGCGTTGGGCGGCCAGCTGGAGGTGCTGTTGTCCTGTGGCGACCGGGCACCTCGACGCCACCTTCGAGCCGCAGAATGTCGATACGGCGACACGATGTGGACGGCCACCCGTGACGTCAGCGTGATCCGTCCCTCGTTTTGCCCGCCTTGTGGCGGTGTTGCTGCGACGATGCAGGGCGTGGGATCAACGAACATGACGACGCCTGCCATCTCGCCCCTTGCCGGCGAGCCGATCGACCGCGCCGACGCCGAGCGGCTCGCGGGAGTGCTGAAGGCTTTCGCTGACCCGGCTCGGCTGCGTCTACTCAGCCTGATCCAGTCGTCTCCGCAGGGCGAGGCGTCGGTGAGTGACCTCACCGCGCCGCTCGGGCTGTCCCAGCCCACCGTGAGCCATCACCTTCGGATCCTCACCGAGGCCGGCCTCCTCGAACGGGACAAGCGCGGCGTGTGGGCGTACTACCGTCTGGTGCCGTCCGCGATCGCGGGTATCGCCGAACTGTTGACGCCGCCCCGCAAGCGCGCGACGAAGAAGACTCGCTGACCAGCACTGCCGAAGACCGGCGCCGCGGGCGCTCGGCGCCGCGCGGGTCAAGCGTGCGCCGGCAGGCCACGGCACCGGCGGCGGGTCGGCCAGCTTCAGCCCTTCACCAACCAGCGTGAGGATCGGGTAACTCGGCGGAGACCCGGGCCGCGACGTCCAGCGAGCGGTGCCTCAGCCGCTGCATCGGCAGCCGAGAATCGGCACGCACCGCTCGGCTGCCGCGTCGTGACCACGGCTTCCGGTGGTGTCCAAGACTGGGGCCTTGGCCCAGGTCAGGGTCTTTGAGATGCCGGTACAGTCGCAGCTGATTGCGTTTGACGACCGTAAGCAGATGCCGCGCGTTCTTGGTTAAGTCAGCCAGCGGGCGTGCTTGCGCTGCCGAGCTGACGGCCGTGGACAGCCGCCCTCGGGGCACCGTCATGCGCGTGCCAACAGTTTCTGCGGTTTCTCGCCGCGCACTGGCTGGCGTAGCTCCGGTACCGGCCTTCTACCGGGTCTCCGACGTGTTTGATGTGCTGTAGCAGCCCTCGCGTCCGTCGAGGAAATCGCCGCCGATCTGCTGAGGTGGGCTGGGTTCACCGCGTGCTGGGAACGGATCCGATAGTGACCACGTGCGCCCACTCGGGTGGGGACTCCGGCCGGTAGTCGGGATCGTCTCGTTGCACCGCGCGGCGCGGGGAAAGATTCCCACGACGGTCCGAGAAGGGGGCTGTGAGGTCGGACAGGGCGTCTGTCCGTCGGTCAACACGACGATGACGTCCGGGCAGGGTGTCTCGCGCGACACCCGGGCGAAACCGGCCCGTAGATCCGTACCTCACGGCACGCTATAAGGGCAGCGCCGTCGCCGCAACCGAATTGACTACGGGCAGCCCGGCCACGTCACATCGGCCGCGACGCCTGACCCGGAGGCGTGGTCACTCCTCAGACGTCGGATCCACCCGGATCAGGCAGCGCGGGTCCTGCAACGTCGCCGGCCGCTGTCGCCGGGCGAGCGACTTCAGCAGCGACTCCCGCAGAGGCAGCCCGAAGAGGGCGGCCGAGTCGCCCGCAAGATCGGTGAAGCTGGGACAGGAGACCCGGGATCTGATCTCGTCGTTGGCGACGATCTCTACCCCACCGGCGTCGGACAGGACGGTGGTGGACTCGTCGTCGACGGAGACGACGTAGCCGCGCAACTGCCGCATCGGCGGCTCCGTCGCCGAGGCGTCCGGGTCGGCGACGGAACCGTCGGGTGACCGGCTGGGCTCCGGCGTGATCTGCGGGCGGGCCACCTGGATCGCGGTGGACGGCAGGATCGGGGTGGTCACCACCGCGTACAGCACGCCGAGTGCCAGCACCGCCGCCAGGGCGCCGCTGGTCCGCACGAAAGCGACGACGGAGGCCGGCCGCAGCGGCGCATCGACGCCGGCCAGCAGCAGCGCCACCGGCCAACCCGCGATCAGGGCGAGCACCGGCTCGTCCCGGGCCAGCGCGCAGACCACGATCGCGGCGGACACCACCGCGAGGGCCGACAACCCGAACCCGCGCCACCGGCGCGACCCGCGCCGCCCGGTGACCGCCGACTGGCGGGCGACGAACAGCGCCAGGATCCACGCCGGGGCGAACACCAGGGGGGTACTCGCGGCGGCGGCCACCCCGCTCGCCCAGACCACCCAGCCCGGTGCCCGCGCCGTCCACCGCGCCACCGTGTACGCGGCGCTCAGCCGCTGCCGGTCGGCCCGGTCCACGGCGGCACTGAGCGCCACCGACCCGACGGTGAGGATCAGCACGGGTACCGCCGCGAAGACCCACACCACGGACAGGCTCACCGTGGCGAGGAAGTTGATCGGGTTCACGCTCTGGGCCAGCATCAGCGTGAACTGCCGGTCGCCACCGGACTGGATCCACAGGTAGAGCGCGGACACCGCCACCGGCACACCCAGCAACAGCGACCACGGCCCTGGCGACGGCGAACCGATCCCCGTGTCGCCCATTGGTGACGTGGGCCGACCGGGGGCCGGGCGCTCCACGGCCGCGGTGAGTCGGACCGCCCGCCGGGTCGCGCGCCGCCGCCGGTGCGCCACCGTCCTGCCGTGACGTGACGGCGCCGGTACGGTCGCAGCAACGCCCGGCGGTGTCCTCGCCATCGCGTCCGCCGGGGCCTGCCCGTCCCCCGCGCCCCGCAGCAGGGTTCCCTCCGGCCGGGGCTGGCGGCCGGTGTACCCGGCCCGGGCCAGGGTGCGGTCCGCCGCCCGCTGCCACGCCCCGCCCCGCCCCTTGGCGTAGCTCACCTGCAGGAACGAGCCGACCAGCGCCTTGAGGTACGGATCACGGCGGCTGACACCGATGCCGTAACGCTGCACCGGCTCCTCGATGGCGGGGGTGAAAACCCGCAACACTCCGCGCGAGGCGTACGCGTGGCCGCGCAGCAGGATCTCATCGCCGACGACCGCGTCGAGCCGTCCGGCGAGCACCTCGCTGACACAACGACCGACGTCCGGGCGGGCCTCCACCGGGCGCGTCCGCGTCATGATGACCTCGGCGACCGATCCCGACACCACACACAGACGGGAGTTCCCACCGCGCGGCGGCGGCCACGCCGTGCGGCTGGCCACCACGGTCCGTCCCACCAGGTAGGGGCCGGCGAACTCGATCACCCGCTGGCGTTCCGTGGTTATCAGCAGGCCGGCGAAGACGACATCGACCCGGCCCTCGACCAGCGCCGACACCCGTTCGGACGCCCGCACCGACACGAAGACCGGCCGAAGGCCGAGCGAACGCGCGAACGCGCCGGCCAGCTCCACGTCGAACCCGTCGAACACCCCACCGCGGCCCTCCTCGCCGAGCAGCGGCTGGTCGGGGAACACCCCGACCCGCAGGTCCCGCCCGGCCACCGACGAGCGGCGTAGGTAATCCGAGACCGTGGCGGTTTTCGGTGCCGCCACGGTGAACGCGATCGCGGACAGGCCAGCCAGCGCCAGGGCGACGAACAGCGCGACGCCTCGACGCCGCGGCGGCCGCGCGGCTGCCGGGCGCCCAGGGGCGAGGACAAGCATGCCACCATCCCTAATCGGCGAGCTCACCGGCCGACGGGCCGGTGACCCGATCATCGCCGGGCCGCGCACCTGCGGCGAGCAACCGCGGTGTCGGCATCCTGACTACGACAGGTCTATCGCCACGTCACCCGAAACCGCTACGGTCGCTCGCCGGACTGAACGGACCGGACGGCCGGTTCGCCAAACGCCCATGTGCCGGCGGCTTGGTCACGGCCGAAGAGCCGGAATGTCGAAGATTTAGGTTCACCGTTGCCCGTCGGCCATTGCCACGCCCCGAGACCTCTTCCCCCACTGGCAAGACGCCGACGGCGACGGCTGCAACACCCGCTACGAAGTCCTCATCACCGAAGCCACCACCACACCGACCACCGGCTCCGGCTGCACACTCACCGGCGGACGCTGGTACTCCTACTACGACAACACCTCCTGGACCCAACCCGCAGACCTCGACATCGACCACCTGGTCCCCCTCGCCGAAGCCTGGGACTCCGGCGCCCGCACCTGGACCACCAGCCGCCGCCAGTCCTACGCCAACGACCTCGGCGACAACCGCCCCCTAGTCGCCGTCACCGACAACGTCAACCAAGCCAAGGGAGACCAGGACCCCGCCACCTGGATGCCCTCCTACATCCCCGCCCACTGCCGCTACATCAACGAATGAATCGCGGTGAAGATCCGCTGGCACCTCACCGTCGACACCACCGAGAAGAACACCCTCACCAGCTTGGCCAACACCTGCGCCAACGTCACCATCACCGTCGTCCGCGCCTCCTGACAGTCACCCTCTTGCACGCTGGTCTGGCAGCCCCAGGCGCCCCCGAGACACGGGGCACGAGCTGGACGGGCTCAGGCCGGTCCCCGCGCTGCATCGGCGCGGGGACCGGCCGTCGGTGGCCTGCGGCCGAAGCTGCTCCACCTGCACCCAGCCGTGGCCAGCAGCCCAGCGGCGACCTCGCCGACCTGCTCAGGTTCACCGTCGACCCACCACACCCGCCAGCACCCGGCGAGGGGCTGTCTCGCTAACGGCACCTCTCTTGTCAACCTGCCGGCAGCAGAGAGGTTTCCAACTTGTTGGATTGGTGGCGGAGATCAGGGTCTGCAGCCATGATCTCCGAGGTTGTGGTCGGGGTCGCTCGGGAAACACCTGCCGCCCACGGGCTGGCCCTCGAACGGCCTGCGCCCCGGCCACAACCGCCGGCGAGAGTGGCTCGAGAGAGGTCTGTTAAGCCCGAAGTTGGTCTGCCCTCCTCGCCGGATCCTCCCTTTTCCGGTCCTGCAAGGAGAACCCGTGCCCGCCGCAGCATCAACACCGCCCCGGGTCGTCATCGCCATCGATCCTCACAAGGCGTCCTGGACCGCCGTCGCGGTCGACAACCGACTCCAGCCACTGGCCGCGATCCGCGTCGAGGTCAACCGCGACGGCTACCGGCAATTACGTCGCTTCGCCGGCCGCTGGTCACACGCCGTCTGGGCGGTCGAAGGCGCCACCGGCCTCGGCGCCACGTTAACCTCTCGTCTGGCAGCCGACGGTGTCGACGTGGTTGATGTGCCCGCGAAACTCGCCCGCCGCGTTCGGATGCTCTCCACCGGGCACGGCCGCAAAACCGACCAGGCCGACGCCCTGTCAGTCGGAATCGCCGCACACACCGCTGCTCGACTCAACACCGCCGTCGTCGATGAGACCATCGCCGCCCTGCGGTGCCTGACCGAACATCGCGATGACCTCGTCCGCGGCCGCACCCAGATCGTCAACCGGCTGCATGCACTGCTGGCGCAGCTCATTCCCGCCGGTCTGCCCCGCGGACTGACCGCCGACAACGCAGCCGCTGCGCTCCGCGGCATCCGCCCCAGGGCCGTGTCGGCCCGCACCATGCGCCAGGTCGCCGTGGAACTGCTCCAAGAGGTGCGCCGCCTCGACCGGCGCATCGACGAGGCAACAGCAACGCTGTCCGCCGCGGTCGCAGCCTCCGGCACCACCCTGACCGATCTACACGGCATCGGCGACGTCACCGCCGCGAAGATCCTGGCCCGCGCCGGAGCCGTCAACAGGTTCCGGTCGCAGGCCGCATTCGCCTCGTACTGCGGTGTCGCGCCGATAGAAGTCTCCTCCGGTGACATCCAACGACACCGCCTCTCGCGCGCCGGCGACCGACAGCTGAACTACGCCCTGCACGTCATGGCCATGGCCATGGCCATGGCCCAGATCAAACGAGCAACCCCCGGCCGGGACTACTACCAGCACAAACGAGCCGCAGGCAAAACCCACAAGGAAGCCATGCGCTGCCTGAAACGACGCCTGTCCGACGTCGTCTACCGCACCATGATCAAAGATACGGAAACCTCTCTGCTGCCGGCAGGTTGACAAGAGAGGTGCCGTTAGATCCACAGACCCCCGGCGATGAGTGAATAACTGTGATGCGTGCGGATAACGCCCTGATCATGGCCGAATGTGCTACAGATCTTGACCTGGCAATTCAAGATCTGTAGCGTGGTGATGGCGACGTCGAGTTCTCGCTCCTGAAGCCACTCGACGAGCTCAGCAGCGACAGTGCCATCCTCGGCAAGGTTCGCATTGCCGAACTGGGCTCGCGCCTCTCGCTCTGCTCGCTCCGCAAGCTTCTCGGTCTTGAAGCCCCGTCGGCGCATCTGACGCCGCTTGCCATCGCGCCCCTTTGGGAGGTCGATGGTGAACTCCCAGGACTTGCGCTTGCTGTCGTAGTTAACCGCCATGGTGAACCCCCGTGGTCACAAGTACCGTTCGGAGATTCAAACGTAACTGATCTTTGCGACCACGGGCGTGACTCAAGATCATCGCCCGTGATCAATACCACCAGGTCAAACCAGGTGGAGCCGAGGGGACTCGAACCCCTGACCCCCACACTGCCAGTGTGGTGCGCTACCAGCTGCGCCACGGCCCCTTGCTCGTCCCCGGCGTCCCGGGCACGGAGAGAACTATACACACGGCCACGGCGATGGTCATCTTGCGGGGGTCCCCTCCGCCTGGCCTCAGTTCAGCGCCACGTCCGGGGGGAAGTGGGCGACCGCCGCCATCATCCCGCCCTGCCGGCGCAGCACCATCGGCCACAGGTCGTCGGGCCGGTCGACGAAGGCGTCACCGGGCAGGGCGTCGAAGACGAACCACGACCCCTCCTCGATCTCCTGCTCCAACTGGCCGGCGCCCCAGCCGGAGTAGCCGGCGAAGACCCGGATGCCGCCGATGCTGTCGCGCAGCTTCTCCGGGTCCGCCGACAGGTCCACCGTGCCGACCGCGCCGGAGATCTGCTGGAAGCCCTTCAGCCGCCGCATCGGATGCCGCATCCTGGCCAGGCAGATCGCCGAGTCCGGCTGGACGGGGCCGCCCTCGAAGAGCACCGCGGGGTGCCGGGCCAGGTCGCTCCAGTCACCAAGGACATCGGCCACCGGCACCTCGGTGGCCCGGTTGAGCACCACACCGAGCGCCCCACCGGCCTCGTGTGCCACCAGCAGGACCACCGTACGGTCGAAGTTCGGATCCTTCAGGGCCGGAGTCGCGACCAGCAGCCGCCCGGTCATCGACTCCGTGGCTCGACCGCCGATCGCGCGTCCCTCCTCCTGCATCTCGGACATCGTCAGCCGCGCGCCCGGTCGGGTAACGGGGCGTCGCCGAGGGTCCGTGCTGTCAGCGCCATGCCTGGCACCATAGCTTGCGCCCGGGGCGGTGGCTAAGGTCTGAGCGGCAGATGATCGAGCGGCTACAGGGGAGGACCATTGAGCCCTACGGCGGACATCGCGGTGATCGGCGGGTCGGGCCTGTACGCGTTGCTCGACGGCGCGACCGCGCACGAGGTGCGCACGCCGTACGGGCCTGCCTCGGATCCCGTCACCATCGCCGAGGTGGGCGGTCGCCGGGTGGCGTTCCTCCCCCGGCACGGCCGGGACCACCGGCACCCCCCGCACCTGATCCCGTACCGCGCCAACCTGTGGGCGCTGCGTTCGCTCGGGGTGCGTCAGGTGCTCGCCCCGTGCGCGGTGGGCGGGCTCCGGCCGGAGTTGGGGCCGGGCACCTTCGTGGTGCCGGACCAGCTCGTCGACCGGACCGCCGGGCGCACCCAGACCTACTACGACCAGGGCGCGGTGCACGTCTCGTTCGCCGACCCGTACTGCCCGGTCGGGCGACGTACGCTGCTCGCGGCGGCGGCCGGACGGGACGTGGCGGCGGTGGACGGCGGCACGGTGGTGGTGGTCGAGGGGCCGCGCTTCTCCACCCGCGCCGAGTCCCGGTGGTACGCCTCGATGGGCGGCACGGTGGTCAACATGACCGGGCATCCGGAGGCGGTGCTCGCCCGCGAACTGGCGCTCTGCTACACCTCGATCGCGCTCGTCACCGACCTGGACGCGGGCGTGACGGCCGGCGAGTCGGTCACCCAGGCGGAGGTGTTCCGGGTGTTCGCGGAGAACACCGACCGGCTGCGCGGGGTGCTGCTGGACGCGGTGGCGGCGCTGCCGGCCGAACGGGACTGCCCGTGCGGGCACGCCCTGGACGGCATCAAGCTGCCCTTCCCCCTGCCCTGAGCCGCTCCCCCGCCGGTGCGCGATCCGGTCCCGGCTCAGTGGGGCTGTTCGGTGAGCACCCGTCCGGTGAGGACGTCGAGCACCGGCCGGGTACCCAGCGGCGCGGCGAGCGTGACGGTGACCGGTTCCAGCACGAGCTGTTCGGTGCACATCCCGGTGGAGCGGACCACCCCGCCGCCGATCACCACGACGTCGTCGTACTCCTGCACCAGCGGGGTGATCCCGGTGTCGCAGGCGCCGACGCCGAGCAGGTAGGTGACCGTCGCACCGTCGACGTCGCGGAGCTGTGCGGGAGCGACCACCTCGGGCG
>NZ_SMKD01000140.1 GCF_004348595.1 Micromonospora sp. KC723 | reverse complement strand
GGAAGCCATGATCCGCTGGGCCGCCATCGCCGGCATGCTCGCCCGCCTCACCCGAGGTGGACCCGCCACCCGCCAACAACGGCGCATCTTCAACACACCCGACTGACAGACATGCGAAACGCCCTCTTAGCCGCGTACCGTAGTTTGAAGCACCGTGGAGATCCCCCTGTTGCGCTCCGAGTGGGTATCGCGTGCCAGCGGGGCACTTGTTGCTGTGCTTCCCCACGCCATTTTGCTGTGGAGACTCGGGTGGGGGCCGGTAGGAAACGACAACGTTGGAGAGTGGTTTTTCACCCTGGCGTTCGTCGGTTTCTTGCCAGCGATTGTCACTGTCCTGGCGGCAATGCTTCTACTACGCACCAGACTTCGTGGCACTGGCGTGGGGGCGTTGAGTGGAATCGCGGTCCTGATTCTGCTGTGGGTAGTTGGCGTGATGTGCTACGCCGTCGGCGTCGTGCCGCCAGGGATGAATGACGCTCCCCGTATGCACTGAGGCTACGTCTTGCCTTCCCCGATGCTTACTCCCATGGTGGCCCCTCCGCCGGCCACCCGCTGACGGAGGTTGACCCCTTCGTCCCGAAGGAATGATCGCTAAGGGCTGAGCTGCCTGAGCCGCCGCGCTGAGCTGGCCGAGCGATCCGCTGCGGTCCACGGACGTCCACCCTCGATCACATACGTCGTCACCCAGTTAGTCACCCGGTCCGCCCCAGTAGCCTGGCGTCGGTCCCTCGTTGGTTGGATAGTCGCTACCGCAGTCTTCGTTGTTTCGCTCTGCCTTCCTTCGTCGCTTTCTTGACGAGGCCAAGCCAACGGCTACGACCGCGACGAGAGCGAGGACAAGAAGGATCCCGCCAATCGTCTGGATGGTGGAGACCATCGACGAAGCCTAGGCCTCCACCCGGCCAGCCACAAAGCAACTGCCCTCGCCCCTGTGCCATCCCGTCTGCCGTCGACCCGCACTCCTGTGGAGCGGGCCGCCGCCCGGCCCGCCATGTCAAGACGGCCTTGACGCACGGTCGGACGCTGGCGGGTCGGGCGGTGGCCTGCTCGGCTCGCCCGGGTCGATGGCAGGCGGGATGGCTCCCCACCGCAACCACCCACGGACCGCAAGCCGCCGACGGACCCCCGGCCATCCTGGAGCCGGAGCGCCCCCGCCGGAGGCGCAGTAACCGCAACCCCGCGACCACCGCCAGCTCGCCGACGCGGCCGGCGTGGGCTTCCCTACGCCGCGCGGTGCTCGCCGCGCGGCCCGGCCGGCTGCCGGCCCACCACCCCACCGGGAAACGGCCTGTCGTCATGCGGCGGCCCACCGGGCTTCCCGCCCTCCGCGCCAGCCGCCGGGCGTGTTGCGTGGCCGGAGTCGGAGCGCCAGCGGAGCGACGGACGCGCGCCCTGGCGGCGGCGCGTGCGGCCCGTTCAGGGCCGCCTTGAAGACGTACAGAAAGTTCTCACCACCTGGCCGGCAGCCGGCTGTCGGGCTCCACTTGATGCGTGACACATCGGCTTCACTTGACGCGTGACGGGTTCCCGCAGGTGGCTGCCGCTGCTACACAGAGTTACTAGTTACTACCCGGCCGGACGCTGGGGATTCGACGGTCCGTCAGAGGCGCGGTCAGCATGTGCGGGCGCTCACCGACCGGGTGTGAGGAGATCCTCGCCGCTGATCACGCGGCACCCGAACATGTCGCCGAGGACAGCTCGTTGGTGTTCCGTGAGCGGGTTTACGAAGACCGCAACGCCGACCTTCGCGGCCCGGCACGCTTGCGCGATTTCACGCGCTTTGCCGGGGCTAAGCAGCGTCCGCCGCGAGAACGACTCGGTCATCTCGGCCGCACCGCCGTGCGAGACGCCCCGCCGCTGGACGTGCCGGCTCACTACCCGCCCACCACGTGCCTTCACCGAAGCCGCCAGCCGATCGAGCTTTCCGCCAAACTCCTTATCCTTTGCCGAGAACAGGCCTACGAGCACCACGTCGGCGCCCGCCAGTATGGAGGTCGGTGGCCCGGTCGAATCTCGCCGCACGGGGCCCATGGTGCCAGATGCCTCACGGGCACGCGCTCGTCGGCAGAAGCGGCTGCGTTGGCCTCTCCGCCCGCCCGCGTTCACGGCGGGTAGCCAACCAGCCGGATCGGGGTGTCACGCTTCAAGTGAAGCCACGACGTAACGCGTCATGCGGAGTACCACAACGGCCGGCAGCTGGCCGGAAGGGTGTTGCGCAAGTCGTCTTACGCACGGCGACAATGGGAACTGTGACCGGCGATAACACGGATGATGTTGGCGATGCGGAGTGGTGGACCACCTCGGACGTTGCGGCGTACCTGGGTGTCCAGGTCTCGACGGTCGCGAACTACCGGAAGCGTGGGCAGATGCCGCCACCCGACATGACCGTCGGTCGCACGCACATGTGGCGGCCAGCCCGGATCAGGTCGTGGCAGCAGGGGCGTCCTCGGCCTGGCGTCGGTGGTCGACGGGCGGGTCAACCGGGGCCAGCTGGCTAACCTTCCTACGCGGCGAGTGTCCGCACCTCTTCTAGGTACGACGAGACCTCCGGCTGCTTCGGATAGCGCTGGGCCAGGAGGCTCGTCAGCTCGCGAGAGCACATCAGCAAGGACGGCAGGGATTTTCGGTCACCTTGCAAAGCCTGGCGGCCGTGTGCGATTGCGGCCTCTACATCACCTGCGCGGGCGGCTGTCACACCGAGCGTTACCCGCGCTTCGGCTATCCGCATCGGCTTGCGTTCCTGCCCGTTCGGGTCGGTCGATGACTTGATGACCTCCCGGGCGTACATCTCGGCAAGCCGGTCCTCGCCAGCGATGCGATAGCAGTCCATGGCGTAAAAGTCGAATTTGGCGGGGTCGACCACGAAGTGATGGTCGGTGTCCTACGGGTAGGGCAGGGACTCCAATAGCCGGCGGCCACGGTCGAGAGCAGCTTCCACCTGCCGGCGGTCGCCGAGTCGTGCCCATGCCTTCGCCTGCTGCGCGGCGAGCTGCACCGCCGCGCCGTCACTAGCCGCAGACGCCTCGCCGGCTTCGGCCGCTGCTATAACGCCTCGGTAGTCGCCCTGGGTCAGCGCGTACCAGGCGCGCATCTCGTAGGCCCATGCGGCTACGGCGGCATTGCCGGCTTCCTCGCCGAGCGACAGGGCGGCTTTGCGGGTGCCTTCCGCTGCCCTTCGCTGGCCCATGTCGTACTCGACGCAACCGACCAGCAGCGCGATCCAGCCCGCGAGCGTCAGCACCTCTCGATGCTGGGCCAATGTGAGACGCCGGTCCATCAGAGAGGTAACCCGCCGCAGCCAGGCGTGGCCTTCCGCGTGTAGTTGCTCGGAAGGTAGGTAGGGATACTCGCAGCAGAGCCGGTCGGCGGTAATCCGCAAGGCATCCAAGGTTGCCGGTGAACGTCAGACGCTCGAACTCTCGCGAGGATTTCAAGCGTCTCCATCCCTGCACCCGCGAGTAGAACGCCGTCTGCCTCTCGGGTGGTCTGGGGTCTGGGGCGGAAAGAATGCGGCGGTCACGGTGCCGAACGTCTCCGCGACGAGCGTCTTGTAGAAGCTGTCCGGCTCTGACCCGCCAGCCTCCCAGCGCTTCCAGTTGCGGAGCAGTGTGCTATCGGCCGGTAGCGGCTCTCTGGAGTGCGCCCGCATTGCCCGGACCGCATCCGCCTGCGACCACCCTCGGGCGGTGCGCTCGGCGCGGAGTCCCTGGCTGCCCAGACGGGCCGGTCGTCGGTGTGATCCAAGCCTTCTGCCATACCGCCAGTATTGCCCTTCTCGGTGGGGACATGGGAGGGGACTTCTGCCTGTCACCACAGTGACATCTGTCGTTGTATGCGCACCAAGGTCATCGTTGATGTTGACGCGCCGACCTCAGCAACGAGGTCTAGGCAATTACCAACTGAGTTGGTATTCTCGCGTCAAGAGATGGCCCCAGCGGGCTGCCACCCGCTGAGGCCGGTGCATCGGTCTACCTCGCGAAAGGACCACACGATGCCTGTCCAGCGTACCGTTCATCCTGCTCATCGCGCCTCGGGCCGTTCCTCGGTGTCGTCTCAAGCTCGCCTGCGTTCTGCTGTGGCGACGCTTCGTGACGCGCTGGCCCCTGATGTGGCGCTGAACCTGCCCGCAGTCCTTGATGAGGCTGCTCTGCTGGCCTGCCTGTCCGCCATCCTGGCGGAAACCTCCACTGCTGTCCCCGCACCGGACACCCGTCAACCCGCCGATACTGCGGCAACCGTCATCGCTTTGCCGCAAACTCCTGCGGCCACGCCCGCACCGATCGACCTCAACGCGCTCAACGACCGCGAACTACAGGTCATCTTCTACTCCTCCAAGCTGCGCTACAACTCGCGTCAAGTCCCCAGCCACGCCGAACTCGCGGCGGTCGTTGTCGACCAGATCAACCGCCTCGGCCTTCACGTCATCAAGGAGATCGCCCGCCAGGTCCACGAGGCCGTCAGCAACTGCCAGTGGCAGAAGTGGGAAGGGCTCCTGCCCGACCGGGAGATCCGCGACGACGCCTGGTGGCTCGCCCACCACTTCCAGCTTGGCCTAACCCGATCTGCCCACACGCCCGCTGGCGCTGTCGCTGCCTGGCAACACGACCTGACCACGTCGACGTCTCAGGCGGTGGCCTGATGACCACCGCGACTGCTCTTGTCACTGTCGACCGGCTCGGCACTGTGCTGCCGCTTCCGGTGCCGGACGACACGATTCGGCTCTGCTACTGGTGCGGCCGTCCGGGCTGCCAGTGGTGCCCGGCGAACCGCTGCCCCGACCCGCTCAACCAGCAATGTCCCTGCCCCTCCTGCACCGCCGACACGGAGGCAACCCCGGCGGTGACGGCATGACCACGACCGCACCCGCCGCCTACATCTGGCGTCAACCCCGGCTTGCCCGGGGTTGGGAACCTGTCCAGCTCATCGGCCGTATGAAGATCCTCGCCGCTCGCGACGGGATCGAGCTGCCGAAGACCTACCAACTCATCCGTGACATCTACCTGTGGGAGCACCACCGGGCCGACCTGCCCGCACACGTGGCGTCCCTGCTCGGCCGGATCTTCGACGGACCCAACCCGTTCGCCGCCGGCCATGTTCAGCACCTTCCGTCCAAGGCGGTCCGCACCCGTGGCCGCTGACTACACCACCGGCGTCTCGGACCAGGCTTACCCGTCTGGTCCGGGGCTCCGGCCCACCACCGCCGTTGGCGCGTTCGTTGGCCGCGACGAGTCCGCCTTCGCCCGTGCCTGCGACCCCCAGGTGTTCGACTGGCTCGACCATGTGAAGGCAGCCGCGGGCTGCTCCCACCCCATCCGCCTCTCCGGTGAGGTCGCCACCATCGACCGGGCCACGGGCCGGCTCCTGGCCTCGGTGTCGACGGCTGACCTGCCCGACGGGGAGATCTACAAGCCGTGCGGCAACCGCCGCCACGCGGTCTGCCCGTCGTGTGCTCGCACCTACCAGCGCGATGCCTACCAGCTCGTCCGTGCGGGCCTCGCCGGCGGCAAGGGCGTCCCCGCCACGGTGGCGCAGCATCCGGCGGTGTTCGCCACGTTCACCGCTCCGTCGTTCGGCCCCGTGCACACCCAACGTGCCGACCGCGCCGGTCGGCCGATTCCGTGCCGGCCCCGCCGCCAACCCGACCTGTGCCCGCACGGCGTCGACATCCGCTGCCACCAGCTGCACGCCGACGACGCCCCGACGCTCGGCACGCCGTTGTGCCTGGACTGCTACGACCACCACGCCCAGGTCGTGTGGAACCACTGCGCGCCGGAGTTGTGGCGCCGCACCACCATCGCGATCACCCGCCACATCCGCGCCCGCGCCCGCGCTCTCGGCCTGCCCTGGATCGTCCAGGTCACCGACAGCGGGAAGGTTCGTCGGGTGCCGCCGGTCAAGCTCTCGTTCGGCAAGGTCGCCGAGATGCAGCGCCGGGGCGTGGTCCACTACCACGCTGTCGTCCGCCTGGACGGCGTCGACCCGCACCACCCCGACGCCGTGATCCCGCCGCCGGCCGCCTTCGGTGTTGACGACCTGGCCGCCGCCATTGCCCACGCCGCCGCCACGGTCGCGTTCACTACCCGACCCCACCCCGTTGGGCCCGCCGGCTGGCGCATCACCTGGGGCGACCCCGACAAGGGCATCGACGTGCGGCCGGTCAACGCCGACGGCGACATCACCGACAGCCGCGTCGCCGGCTACCTCGCCAAGTACGCCACCAAGTCCACCGAGGCCACCGGCCACGTCTCCCGCCGCCTCGACGGCGACACCATCGACCTCTACGCCAACGAACACGGCACCCACCCCGAACGCCTCATCGACGCCTGCTGGACCCTCGGCGGACACCGCGACTGGCAACAACTCCGCAGGTGGGCGCACATGCTCGGCTTCGGCGGCCACTTCCTCACCAAAAGCCGCCGCTACTCCGTCACCTTCCGCCTACTCCGCGACGCCCGGATCATCTGGCGACGCACCGAAACCGGCCACGAATACCCCGACCAGCAGAACGACGACACCACCCTCATCATCGGCCTGCTGTCCTACGTCGCCTCCGGCTGGCGCACCACCGGAGACGCCCTCCTCGCCAACACCGCCGCCGCGATGGCCCGAGAGCGAGCCGAAGCCGCCCGAGACGAACTACTCGCCGCCGCCTGACCGGCCACCGATCCAACGTCAAGACAGCCTTGACAGCCAACTGTCCGCCAGTGAAAGGAGCACCGTTTGACCGCACCCGCCATCCACGCCCCCGCACGGGCGCTCTACCGCATCCCCGACGCGATGCGGCTGCTCAGCCTGTCCCGGTCCGTGATCTACGAACAAATCCGCGCCGGCCGGCTGCGTACCGTCCGGCAGGGCCGCACCCGCCTCGTCCCCGCCGCCGCCATCACCGCCTACGTCGACCTGCTCGAACAAGAAGCCCAGAAAGGAGGCACCCGATGACCACCCGCCGCGCCCGAGGAGAAGGCGGCCTGCACTGGGACGAGTCCCGGCAACGCTGGATCGCCACCGTCACCGTCGGCTACACCCCCGCCGGCAAGCGCATCGTGCGCAAGGGCAGCGGCAAAACCAAGACCGAAGCCCGCACCAAACTGCGCGAGAAGATCCGCGACTACGAAGATGGCCTTGCCCTCGTCCACGACGGGCAGACTGTGGCCGACGCTCTCACCGACTGGCTGACCTACGGCCTTAGCACACAGTCCGAGAACACCAAGGCGAACTACGAAACACTCGTGCGCTCCCACATCGTCAGCGACCTCGGTGCGAGGAAGCTGCGGGACCTCAGCGCTACCGACGTCGACCGCTGGCTACTGGACAAGTCCCAGCACCTGAGCACGCGCACGCTGCGGCTCCTTCACTCCTTGCTGAACCGCGCGGTCAATCGGGCCATGGCGCGGGACAAGGTCAAGCGCAATGTCGTAGCCCTCTGTGCCGTCCCCACTGGCCGCGTCGGGCGACCGTCCAAGTCCCTGACTCTCGACCACGCCAAGGCGCTTCTGACCGCTGCTGAGGGCAGCTCGCTGCACGCCTACATCGTGGTTACGTTGTTGACCGGCGCTCGTACCGAGGAACTGCGCGCCCTCACCTGGGCACACGTCGACCTCACCGGCAAGCCGTACGACGATCCACCCGTGCCGCCGTCTATCCAGGTGTGGCGCTCGGTCCGCGCCGATGGTGACACCAAGACCAAGAAGT
Organism: Micromonospora sp. KC723; assembly: GCF_004348595.1. Taxonomy (GTDB): domain Bacteria; phylum Actinomycetota; class Actinomycetes; order Mycobacteriales; family Micromonosporaceae; genus Micromonospora. The sequence goes on along the minus strand of NZ_SMKD01000140.1, from coordinate 6,054 downwards.
CGCGTCGCACCCTGGCCCTGCCTGCCCGGTGCGTCACCGCGCTCACCACCCATCACGAACGCCAGGGCGAGCCTCCCGCCGCCCGCCTCGTTTTCACCACCGCCGCCGGCACGGCCCTCGATCGGCACAACGTGCTTCGGGCCTTCCGCCCGGTCGTCGCCAAAGCGGGCCTTGACCCGCCCGGCTGGACCCCGCGCGAGCTGCGGCACAGCTTCGTGTCCCTGCTGTCCGACAGCGGTGTCAGCATCGAGCAGATCGCCGACCTCTGCGGCCACTCCGGCACCAGCGTCACCGAGAGCGTCTACCGGCACCAACTCCGGCCGGTGCTCCTGAGCGGTGCGGTCGTCATGGACCGGATCTTTGACGCTGAGGCGTAGTCACTCAGTTAGTCACCCGGATACGACGAGAGGGCATATCCATCGATCGGATATGCCCTCTGAACAGTGTCGGGACGGCCGGATTCGAACCGACGACCCCTTGACCCCCAGTCAAGTGCGCTACCAAGCTGCGCCACGTCCCGATGCTCCCGCGTGATGCTCCGCGCGGCAGCCGGTACAGCTTAGCGCAGGATCTTCGGTCCGCGCGCACAGCCCCCACCGCGTCGCGGGCGCGGGCCGGTCACTCGTACGGGTCGCGGGGCGCCGGCACCTGCCGCCAGCTCTCCACCTCCAGGTACGGGATCTCGAAGTCGTTGATCGGATCCCGCCCCATCCGGCTGGTGTAGCGGCCGGTCACCTCGATCCAGGTGTCGTCGGCCAGCCCTGAGGGGGTGTTGCCGCTCAGCCCGACCTTGGTGGGCAGGCCGTCGGCGGCGCAGCAGGACAGCCGCATCCGGGTCAGGATGGGCTGCTTGTCCACGCCGGCGACGGTGAAGCCGGTGACCCGGACGCGCCGGTCGCCGATTGACTGTCCTTTGTCGAACACGGCGCGGACCGCGTAGTCGTACACGGTGATGGTGGCCGGGTCACCGTCGGGTAGCGGAGGGTACTCCGGGAGCCCGCCGGTGGACAGCGAGGTGCCGGACTGGTTGGCCGCGTACGCGCCGAGGGCCGGTGGGGCGACCAGCAGCAGGCCGAGCGCGGGCAGGATCAGCAGCCAGGCCACCCTCGGCTCGTGGTGGGCGTGCCCGTGGTCGTCGTGGTCGTCGTGCGTCTCGTCCGCCGCGGGGGTGCTCCGGCGCAGGGCCGGGCGCATCTCATACCAGAGGGTCATCACGGCAGCGGCGATCAGCAGCAGGCTGGCGGCGATCAGGAACGGGCGCAGCCCTTCCTTGACGTAGCGCAGGTACAGGTCGGAGAGGCTGGCGCGCAGCACCGCCCCGCCGAGCAGCAGCAGGACGCAGGCCTGGGCCTGTCGGTTCACAGCAACACCATCCCGGTGACGGCGGCGACGACGACCGCGACGACGAACGTGGCCGGGGCGAACCGGGCGGCGAAGCCGCGCCCGAAGATCCCGGTCTGCATGGAGATCAGCTTGAGGTCGACCATCGGCCCGACCACCAGGAAGGCGAGCCGGGCGGTGAGCGAGAACTGCGACAGCGAGGCGGCGACGAAGGCGTCCGCCTCGGAGCAGATGGACAGCAGCACGGCGAGCACCGCCAACGCCAGCACCGCGAGGACCGGCTCGTCGGCGAGGACCCGCAGCCAGCGTTCCGGCACCAGGACGTTGATGCTGGCGGCGGCGGCCGCCCCGATGACGAGGAAGCCGCCGGCGTGCACGATGTCGTGCCGGACGGCGGACCAGAACGCGACGGCGCGGCGGGCGTCGTCCAGGTCGGGCCGGCGGGGCAGCCGGATCCAGTCAGTACGCCCCAACCGCAGCCAGAGCCAGCCCATGACCATGGCGACGATCAGGCTGGCCACGGCCCGGCCCAGGACCATCTCCGGGTTGGCTGGGAAGGCCACCGCCGTGGCGGTGAGCACGATCGGGTTGATCGCCGGGGCGGCGAGCAGGAACGCCAGCGCGGCGGCCGGGGTGACGCCGCGGCGGATCAGCGAACCGGCGATCGGCACCGACCCGCACTCGCAGCCGGGCAGCACCACCCCGGCGGCGCTGGCCACCGGCACGGCGAGGGCGGGATGGCGGGGCAGCGCCCGGGCCCAGAAGGAGCGCGGCACGAAGACCGCGATCACCGCCGAGAGCAGTACCCCGAAGACCAGGAACGGCACTGCCTGCACCATGACCGAGACGAAGACCGTCGTCCAGGTCGCCAGCGAGGGCGCCGAGAGCAGCCCGGCGAGGGGTTCGCGCAGGGCGATGAGCAGGATCAGCAGCGCGGCGAGCACCTCCACCGAGCCGATCCGGTCGGTGAGCCGGGCGCGGGGCGGCTCGGCGGGCGCCGGTGGTGGGGTCGCGGTGGGTGCCTCGCCGGGATCGGCGGTGCCGGTGCGCTCGGGTGCGACCACTTCTTCTCCGTTCTCGCCGCACGGGGCCGGGCGGCCGGACCCGGGTGGTCACGGCACGCCCGCCGACGGGCCTGCTGCGACCCCGGGCGGGGCCACAGTCTATCGAGCGGCGTCGTCGGCCACGAGAGGCCGGGAGGGCACGTCGCGTACGGCGGGCAATTCGGTGCCGCGCGGGCCGGCGCGGCGGGATCAGCTCGGGATTGTCTGGCCGCCCAGGGTGTTGTTGTCGTGGCCGGACGGGCGGGCGGGCAGGCCGTGCCGGAGGCACCCGCCCGCCTGCGTGTCAGGGGCTCAGGCCGGCGTGGGGGCGATCGGCCGCCCGGCGGCCGGGGCGGTCGACCGGATGGCCGCCGGTCCCATCCGGAAGTCCGGGTCGATCTGGGCGGTCAGGTCCTCCCCGGCCCGCTCGTTGGCCCAGGCCGCGGCGTTGCGCCGGTGGAACTCGTGGGCGTGCCGGGTGAACGCCGCCCAGTCCGGCACGGTGGCGTCAACCTCACCGACCAGCCGGTCCAGCACCGCGCGGTTGGCCGGTTCCAGCTCGTCCAGCGGGCCGACCGTGCCGCGCTCGGCCCGCCGCACATAGGACGAGCGGCTGAGGCAGCCGAGCAGGTCGGCCCCGACGTGCTCACGCAGGAAGGCCAGGTCGGAATCGTCCTCGACCTTGTTGCCGATCACGGAGAGGGCGACGTCGTAGTCGCGGGCGTAGGCGGCGTACTGGCGGTAGACGCCGACGCTGCGCAGGGTCGGCTCGCAGACCAGGAAGGTGCGGTCGAACCGGGTGAACAGGCCGGAGGCGAAGGAGTCGGCGCCGGCGGTCATGTCCACCACCACGTACTCGCCCGGGAGGTCGACGAGGTGGTTGAGGATCAGCTCGACCGCTCCCACCTTGGAGTGGTAGCAGGCGACCCCGAGGTCCTGCTCGGTGAACGCGCCGGTGACGGCGAGCCGGACGCCGCCGACCTCGCGTACGTGCGCGGCCCAGACGGGGTTCTCCTCGGTTACCCGCAGCAGGCGGGAACCGGCTCCGGGCGGGGTGGTCTTGACCATGGCCGCCGCCGAGGTGATCCGGGGGTTCCCGCCGCGCAGGTACTCCTTGATCCGGGGCAGCCCCTCGCCCAGTGGGGGCAGCCCGGTGGCCTGTTCCGCCGTCGCGCCGAGGGCGACGGCCAGGTGCTGGTTGATGTCGGCGTCGACGGCCAGCAGCGGGCGGCCGGCCGCGGCGAGGTGGCGGGCGACGAGTGCGGCCAGCGTCGTCTTGCCGCTGCCGCCCTTGCCGACGAATGCGATCTTCATCGTGCCTGCTCCCGCGCTCCAGTAATGGGAACCGTTTCCATGATGGTGACTCTAGCCGGCCGCTCCTCCGGGTGCGGTGGAAGCCCCCATCGTGTCGTTTGTCGGGATCGCGGCGGAGCTGTCGGCCACGCCCGTTCCGGCTTCCAGCACCTCGGCGGCGAACCGGTCGATGGTCCGCAGGGTCCGTGCGCGGTCACCGGTGGCCTCGACCATGAACAGCAGGTGCCGGACGCCGGGCAGGGCCGCGGCGCGGGCCACGGCTGCCCGGCACCGGGCGGGCGAGCCCACCGGGTGGATGCCGACCAGGTGCTCGGTGTACCGCAGGGGATCACGGCCGGGCCCGGACGAGCCGTCGATGCGCTGGTGTTGCGCGGCGCCGGCGAGCAGCCCGGGCAGCCCGGCCCGGACCGCCCGGGCGGCCTGCTCGTCGCTGTCCGCCACGTACGCCAGGTGCGCGCTGGCGTGCGGCACCCGGCCGGGGTCGTGGCCGTGCGCGGCGGCCACCCGCGCGTACCGGTTGAGCAGCGCCAGCTTCTCCGGGAGGTCGGCGTGCATCCCCAGCAGCAGCGGGAAGCCGTGCCGGGCGGCCAGTTCCACGGTCGGCGGCGAGGTGGCGGCCACCCACACCGGCAGTGTCCGGCTGGGCCGGGGGACCACCGGCACCGGGCGGAACGGGAAGCGGGCGTTGCCACCCACCGTCGCCGCGCCGGAGGTCCACCGACCCAGCACGTCGAGCGCGTCGGCGAACCCGTCGGTGTAGCGGCTCAGGCCGGTGCCGAAGACCTCCAGGTCCACCCACGGGCCGCCCCGACCGACCCCGAGGCGGAACCGGCCGCCGGAGAGCGTGTCGAGCAGGACGGCCTCCTCGGCGAGGGCGACCGGGTGCCGGTCGGACAGGACGCACGCCGCCGTGCCGACGGTGATCCGGGCGGTGGCGCCGAGCAGGTACCCGGCGAAGGTGGTCGCCGACGGGCAGACCCCGTAGGACACGAAGTGGTGCTCGGCCAGCCAGACGCCGGCCCAGCCGGCGGCCTCGGCCGCCACGGCGTACGCGTGGGCGTCGGCGAGCGCCTCGGCGTGGCTGGCGCCGGGATGCTGCCCGGCGAGCAGGAACAGGTGGGCCTCCACTCCCCGCCCTGCCCGCCGGGGCGCCGGGAGGTCAGCAGTCACGCAACTCAGGGGACTGGTTGAGCAACTGGCCGCGGGTCGAGACGAACTTCTGGTACGCCTCCGAGCCGACCGCCGACAGGCGGAACGCGGCGACCCGGTGGCAGTTCTGGAAGGCGAGCTTCACCGCGAAGTGCCGCTCCAGGGCGCCCCGGATGGCGTCGCTGGCCAGCGCCCGCAGCAGTTGCCCCCGTTCCGCCTCGCTGGGCGGCGGGACGACGTTGTCGGCGAAGTCCGCCTCGGACGACCGCAGGTCGTCGACGACTCCGCTGACCAACTGCCACGCGTACGGCAGGGAGTCGCGGACGCAGGCGACGAACTCGGCGTCCTCCACCGGGCCGGCCTCGGCGGCGTCCAGCAGGGCGGGTGGGACGGTGAGCGACATGCGCTTCTCCTTCGAATCGAAACGACAACCATTGCCAACCAAGGGTGCGCAGTGAGCAGACCATGTGACAGAGGGTGTCGTCAACGACCGGGCTGCCGGAAACGCCGCACGGATCCGGCGACCTCGGGATCGCCCGCTCAGGTGGTCTGGTGGGCGGGTGGCCGACGGGCTGGGGCGTCCGGGAATGGCGCGGAATCCTGAACTTGTCATGTCGATGACTGGCTCATTACGATCATATATCGAACCATCTCGATGGATGGTTTGTCTCGTCTCCGAGGACCGGGCCGCCGTGATGGCGCCTCGGGCGAGGGTACGGCGGTCAGCGCCCCGCCGTGTGGCATCTCACCACGGAGGAGATCGTATGAAACGAGTACCCATCCGCCGTGCCCTCGTGGCCCTGCTGGCCACGACGGTCGTCGCCGCGGGCGGCGCGTTCGTCGCCGCGAGCGCCCAGGCGGCCGCGGTCGGCTGCCGGGTCACCTGGAAGGTGACCTCCCAGTGGAACACGGGGTTCGGCGCGGACGTCGCCGTCACCAACCTCGGCGAACCGCTGGACGGCTGGACGCTGCGCTGGACCTTCCCGGCCGGGCAGACGGTGACCCAGGCGTGGAACGCCACCGTCGACCAGAGCGGCAGCGCGGTGACCGCGACGAACGCCGCCCACAACCGCGCGGTCGGCACCGGAGCGACCGTCTCGTTCGGCTTCAACGGCACGTGGACCGGGAGCAACCCGACGCCGGCCAGCTTCACGGTGAACGGCACCACCTGCACCGGCGGCACCGCCAGCCCGCCGCCCACCCCGAC
>NZ_SMKD01000013.1 GCF_004348595.1 Micromonospora sp. KC723 | reverse complement strand
ATCCGGGGGAGTCTAGGCCGCCGGTGCCGGAAGGGTGAGCGCCGGGCGGCCACGGGGGGAGCCGCCCGGCGACGGGTGAATCGTACACGCGCAGGACCCCTCCATGTCCACCCTCGTTCAGCGATTCGTCCACCACCGGCGGCGTGGCGAGAATCGGCTTCTCCCTCCGCCGCCTCTCAGCCGGGCATGCGAGTCTTGATACGCACCACGCCCGACGACCGACCATGCTGTGGAGGACCGGTGGCCCAGCCGACCACGCCCGACGCCCCCAACCCGAACGGGGCGGCTCCCGCCACACCCCCGCCGGTGAGCACCCCGGCGCAGGACGCCACCCTGCTGGAACGGGCGTTGTTCGAGATCAAACGGGTCATCGTCGGGCAGGACCGGATGGTCGAGCGGATGGTTGTCGCGCTGCTGGCCCGGGGGCACTGCCTGCTGGAGGGCGTGCCCGGGGTGGCCAAGACCCTCGCGGTGGAGACGCTGGCCAAGGTGGTCGGCGGTGACTTCGCCCGGGTGCAGTTCACCCCCGACCTGGTCCCCGCCGACATCATGGGCACCCGCATCTACCGGCAGTCCAGCGAGAAGTTCGACGTCGAGCTGGGGCCGGTCTTCGTCAACTTCCTGCTCGCCGACGAGATCAACCGGGCGCCGGCGAAGGTGCAGTCGGCGCTGCTGGAGGTGATGAGCGAACGGCAGGTCTCCATCGGTGGCGAGACCCACCGGGTGCCGGAGCCGTTCCTGGTGATGGCCACCCAGAACCCGATCGAGCAGGAGGGTGTCTACCCGCTGCCGGAGGCGCAGCGGGACCGTTTCCTCATGAAGATCGTCGTCGGCTATCCGACCGACGCCGAGGAACGGGAGATCGTCTATCGGATGGGTGTGGCCCCGCCGGAACCGGCCCAGGTCTTCACCACCGACGACCTGATCGCCCTGCAACGCAGGGCCGACCAGGTCTTCGTGCACAACGCGCTGGTCGACTACGCGGTCCGGCTGGTGCTGGCCACCCGCACCCCGGCCGAACACGGCATGCCGGACGTCGCCCGGCTCATCCAGTACGGTGCCAGCCCGCGCGCCTCGCTCGGCCTGGTCCGGGCCACCCGGGCGCTGGCCCTGCTGCGCGGCCGGGACTACGCGCTGCCGCAGGACGTGCAGGACATCGCCCCGGACATCCTGCGTCACCGGCTGGTGCTCAGTTACGACGCGCTCGCCGACGACGTGCCCGCCGACCACGTCGTGCACCGGGTCATGTCGACCATCCCGCTGCCGTCGGTCGCGCCCCGGCAGCAGGCCACCCCGGCGGCACCGGTCAGCGCCCCGCCCGGGGCCGGCTGGCCCGGGCAGCGGCCGTGACCCCACCCGTGCGTCCGGCGGCCGTCGGCGAACGCGACGAGGCGGTGCTCGCCCGACTCCAACTGCTGATCACCCGCAGGCTCGACGGCCTCCTCCAGGGCGACTACGCCGGGCTGCTGCCCGGCCCCGGCAGCGAGGCGGGGGAGTCCCGCGAGTACCGGCCCGGCGACGACGTACGCCGGATGGACTGGCCGGTCACCGCCCGCACCACCATGCCGCACGTGCGGCGTACCGTGGCCGACCGGGAACTGGAGACCTGGCTGGCGGTCGACCTCTCGGCGAGCCTCGACTTCGGCACCGGGCGGTGGCTCAAGCGGGACGTGGTGGTCGCGGCGGCCGCGGCGCTGGCCCACCTGACCGTCCGCGGCGGCAACCGGATCGGCGCGGTCATCGGCAGCGGAACGGAGCCTCCCGCGCGGGCCAGCCGGTGGCGTGCCGCCCCGCCGCCGGCCGGGCCAGGGACGCTGACCCGGGTCCCGGCCCGCTCCGGTCGCCGGGAGGCGCAGGCCCTGCTCCGCGCCGTGGCGCACACCCCGGTCCGGCCCGGCCGCAGCGACCTCGGGGCGCTGGTGGACATGCTGAACCGGCCGCCGCGCCGGCGGGGCCTGGCGGTGGTGATCTCGGACTTCCTCGCACCGCCGCAGCAGTGGGGCCGGCCGCTGCGTAAGCTGCGGGTCCGGCACGACGTGCTGGCGATCGAGGTGGTCGACCCGCGTGAGCTGGAACTGCCCGACGTGGGGGTGCTGCCGGTGGTCGACCCGGAGACCGGGGAGTTGCACGAGGTGCAGACCGCCGACGCCGGACTGCGCCGGCGGTACGCCGACGCGGCGGTCGCCCAGCGGGACGCGATCGCCGCGCAGGTGCGGGCGGCCGGCGCCGCGCACCTGCGCCTGCGTACCGACCGAGACTGGCTGCTGGACATGGTGCGATTCGTGGCCGCGCAGCGGCACGCCCGCACCCGGGGGACGACTCGATGATCCGTTTCATGCAACCGTGGTGGCTGCTGACTGTGCTGCCGGTGCTCGCCCTGGCCGCCTGCTATGTGTGGCGCCAGCGCCACCGCCGCGCGTACGCCATGCGGTTCACCAACGTGGAGCTGCTGCGTACCGTCGCGCCGAAGGGTCTGGGCTGGCGGCGGCACGCGGCGGCCACCGCCTTCCTGCTCGCCCTGGTGGCGCTCGCCACCGGGATGGCCCGCCCGGCGGTGGACACCCGGGAGCCCCTGGAGCGGGCGACCGTGATGCTCGCCATCGACGTGTCACTGTCCATGCAGGCCGACGACGTGGCGCCGAACCGGCTGGAGGCGGCCCAGGAGGCGGCCAAACAGTTCGTCGGTGAGCTGCCGGCCAGCTACAACCTGGGCCTGGTCTCCTTCGCCAAGTCGGCGAACGTGCTGGTCCCGCCCACCAAGGACCGGGACGCGGTGACCACCGCGATCGACGGGCTCACCCTGGCCGAGTCCACCGCCACCGGCGAGGCGGTCTTCACCTGCCTGGAGGCGATCCGCTCGGTGCCGGCCGACGGGACGGCCGGTATCCCGCCGGCCCGGATCGTGCTGCTCTCCGACGGGTACCGCACGGCGGGTCGGTCGGTGGAGGAGGCGGCGGCGGCGGCGCAGGCGGCGAACGTGCCGGTCTCCACCATCGCCTTCGGCACCGACTCGGGACAGGTCGACATCAACGGCCAGCCGCAGCGGGTGCCGGTGGACCGGCTGGCGCTGGCGGAACTCGCCGAGACCACCGAGGGCTACTTCTACGAGGCCGCCTCGGTATCCGAGCTGAAGCAGGTCTACCAGGACATGGGCAGCTCGATCGGGTTCCGCACCGAGCCGCGCGAGATCACCCAGTGGTACGCCGGGGTGGCGCTGCTGTTGGCGCTCTGCGCGGGTGGACTGAGTCTGCTCTGGACGTCGCGGATGCTCTGAACCCACCGCCCGGCCGGGCGGCCGGGGAGTCCCGGCCCGGCCGGGCGGCCGGCGCGGTCAGTGCCCGCCGCCGGCCAGGACGAAGACGACGGCCACCCAGACGGCGGCGAGGGTGAAGCCCAGCGGGGCGAGGTAACGGCTCATGGGACGGCTCCGGTGGCGACTGGACGGTCCGCGTTGCGGGAGCGGACCGCAGGGGTTGGTCAGGACGCGCACACGAAGTCGTGGCCGGGGTGCTCCACCGCGCGGCGTCCGGCGGGACGGCGCGGGCCGGCCACCCCGGCAGGACGGCCGGGGCGGGCGGTGCGGGGAGCGGGAGCTGGGTCAGCTCGACCGGCTGAGTCGCGGCTCAGCGGGGCTGACGGAGGGCCCGGCCACGACTGGGAGGATCGCTATCTCGCACAGCGATCACCTCCTGCGGGTCGGCGGGGCTCGGGTACGCGGGCCGCATGCCGGGCCGCGAACGCGGATTATCGTACAACTTCGACGGTGGGGGCGCGCACCGGGCCGGGCGGTCGCCGGCGCGACGCCACCCCGTCGCCGTTAGGGCTTACCTGCCGGTAACGCCTAGGCTCCGACCGACGTAGAGATCAGCTGACCAGAGGGAGGACCCGTGGCCCGTACCGTGCTGGTGACCGGCGGCAACCGGGGGATCGGCCTGGCCATCGCGCAGGCCTTCGCCAAGCAGGGCGACCGGGTGGCGGTGACCCACCGCAGCGGTGACGCCCCCGCGGGACTGTTCGGCGTGACGTGCGACGTCACCGACGGCAGCTCCGTCGACGCCGCCTTCTCCGCCGTCGAGGCCGAGCTGGGCCAGGTCGAGGTGCTGGTCGCCAACGCCGGCATCACCGACGACACGCTGCTGATGCGGATGTCCGAGGAGCAGTTCACCGGGGTGCTCGACACCAACCTCACCGGCGCGTTCCGTTGTGCCAAGCGCGCCTCGACGAAGATGCTCCGGGCCCGGTGGGGGCGGATGATCTTCATCTCCTCGGTGGTCGGCCTCTACGGCGGCATCGGCCAGGTCAACTACGCGGCGAGCAAGGCCGGCCTGGTGGGCGTGGCCCGGTCGATCACCCGGGAGCTGGGCAGCCGCAACATCACCGCGAACGTGGTCGCCCCCGGTTTCGTCGACACCGACATGACCGCCAAGCTGCCCGAGGAGCGCCGCACCGAGTACCGCAAGGCCATCCCGGCCGGCCGGTTCGCCGAGCCGGACGAGGTCGCCGGCGTGGTCACCTGGCTGGCCACGGACGCCGCCGGTTACATCTCCGGCGCGGTCATCCCGGTCGACGGCGGCCTCGGCATGGGCCACTAGAGAAACGTACGGAGGAACCCTTCCCATGGCAGGACTGCTCGCCGGTAAGCGGCTGCTGGTCACCGGCGTCATCACCGACGCCTCGATCGCCTTCTCGGTGGCGAGGCTCGCCCAGGAGAACGGCGCCCAGGTCGTGCTCACCGGCTACGGCCGGCTCTCCCTGGTCGAGCGGATCGCCCGGCGGCTGCCCGAGCCGGCTCCCGTGATCGAGCTGGACGTCACCAACGCCGAACACCTGGCCGGCCTGGCCGACCGGGTCCGTGAGCACGTCGACGGCCTCGACGGGGTGGTGCACTCGATCGGTTTCGCGCCCCAGAGCTGCCTGGGCGGCGGCTTCCTCGACGCCGGGTGGGAGGACGTGGCCACCGCGCTGCACGTCTCCACGTACTCGTACAAGTCCCTCGCCACGGCGGCGCTGCCGCTGATGTCGCCGGGCGGCTCGGTGGTCGGGCTCACCTTCGACGCCAGCCAGGCCTGGCCGGTGTACGACTGGATGGGCGTGGCCAAGGCCGCCCTGGAGTCCACCTCCCGCTACCTGGCGATGCACCTCGGCAAGCAGGGCATCCGCAGTAATCTGGTGGCCGCCGGGCCGCTGCGCACCATGGCCGCCAAGTCCATTCCCGGCTTCGAGCAGTTCGAGCAGGCCTGGGCCGCGCGGGCCCCGCTCGGCTGGAGCCTGACCGATCCGGAGCCGACCGCCCGCGCCTGCCTGGCGCTGCTGTCGGACTGGTTCCCGGCCACCACCGGCGAGATCGTCCACGTCGACGGCGGCTACCACGCGGTCGGCGCCTGACCCCGGGGGCGGAACGGCCTCGTCCCGGGGTGGTTGCCGGGCCGTCACGGCCGTCGGGGGAGAATGTGCCCATGGCGTACGACGCGTTGGTGCTGGTCTCCTTCGGCGGCCCGGAACGGCCGGAGGACGTGCTGCCCTTCCTCCAGAACGTGACCAGGGGCCGGGGCGTTCCGCCGGAGCGGCTGGCCGAGGTCGCCGAACACTACCTGCACTTCGGCGGGGTCTCCCCGATCAACCAGCAGTGCCGGGAGCTGCTCGCGGCGATCCGCGCGGACTTCGCCGCCAACGGTGTCGACCTGCCGGTGTACTGGGGCAACCGGAACTGGGACCCGATGCTCGCCGACACCGTGGCGCGGATGCGCGACGACGGGGTGAGGCGGGCGTTGGCCTTCGTCACCAGCGCGTACGGCGGCTACTCGTCCTGCCGGCAGTACCAGGAGGACATCGCCGCCGCCCGCGCCGCGGTCGGCCCGGACGCTCCGGTGATCGAGAAGCTGCGCCAGTTCTGGGACCATCCGGGCTTCGTCGACCCGCACGCCGACGCGGTGCGGGCGGCCCTGGCGCAGCTCGATCCCGCGAAGCGAGACGGCACCCGGTTGGTCTTCACCGCCCACTCGATCCCCATCTCGGCGGCGGACACCGCCGGCCCGAGCGGGGGCCGGTACACCGCGCAACTGGCGGAGACCGCCCGGTTGGTGCACGCCGCCGCCGCGCCGGAGCTACCGTACGACCTGGTCTGGCAGAGCCGCTCCGGGCCGCCCCAGGTGCCGTGGCTGGAGCCGGACATCAACGACCACCTGACCGCGCTCGCCTCCTCCGGCGTGACCGCCGTGGTGGTCAGCCCGATCGGGTTCGTCTCCGACCACCTGGAGGTGGTCTGGGACCTCGACACCGAGGCGCTGGAGACGGCCAAGCAGCTCGGTCTCGACTTCGTCCGGGCGGGCACCCCGGGCACCGACCCGCGCTTCGTGGCGATGGTCCGCGAGCTGGTGGCCGAGCGCACCACGCCCGGCGGGGAGCGGCTGCGCCGCCGCCTCGGCGAGCTGCCAATGTGGGACACCTGCCCCACGCCGTGCTGTGTGCCGCCCGCCGGCCGCCCCTGAACAACCGCCCCCGACACCCCTTGGACGAGATGATGCAGAACCGCAAGCCGGTGGAGAGCTGGCTCACCGACATGGACGGCGTGCTGGTGCACGAGGGCCAGCCGGTGCCGGGCGCCCCGGAGTTCATCAACCGGCTGCGCTCCTCCGGCAAGCCCTTCCTGGTGCTCACCAACAACTCCATCTACACCCCGCGCGACCTCCAGGCCCGGCTCACCCGGATGGGGTTCGAGGTGCCCGAGCGGGCGATCTGGACGGCGGCGCTGGCCACCGCCCAGTTCCTCGCCGACCAGCGGCCGGGTGGCACCGCGTACGTCATCGGTGAGGCCGGGTTGACCACGGCGCTGCACGCGGTCGGCTACGTCCTGACCGACTTCGCTCCGGACTACGTGGTGCTGGGCGAGACCCGGACGTACAGCTTCGAGGCGATCACCAAGGCGGTCCGGCTGATCAACGACGGGGCCCGGTTCATCTGCACCAACCCCGACGTCACCGGGCCGTCCATGGAGGGCGCGCTGCCGGCCGCCGGCTCGGTCGCCGCGATGATCTCCAAGGCGACCGGGGTGGAGCCGTACTTCGTCGGCAAGCCGAACCCGATGATGATGCGTTCGGCGCTCAACACCATCGAGGCGCACTCGGAGACCACCGCGATGATCGGCGACCGGATGGACACCGACATCCTCTGCGGCCTGGAGGCCGGGTTGGAGACGATCCTGGTGCTGACCGGGATCAGCACCCGGGCCGAGGCGGAACGCTACCCGTACCGCCCCTCGCGCATCGTCGACTCGGTGGCCGCCCTGATCGACGAGATCTGACGGGCCCTGCCGGCTCCCCGCGGCACGTCCTCAGGGACGTAGCGGGGCGTTGCAGGCGGCGACCAGGGCCTGTCGGCAGGCGGTGGTGAGCGGGCGCAGCGCCGCGTCGCGTTGCTGGGCCTCGTAGGTGTTGACCGCTCCACCCGGCGCGCTCTCCCCGGCGAGGGCGAGCACCCGGTCGAGCACGGCGGCCCGGGCGAAGAGCCGGCGGGCGCGCGGGTCGAAACCGGGTGGCAGGTCGGTGGTCCCGTCCGGGCGGCGTAGCGCGGCGAGGGCCCCGGCCAGCTCCGGTCGCCACTGGGCCACGTCGAGCCGGGTCAGCGCGGCGGTGGACTCGGCGAGCGCGGTGGCCAGCTCGGCCTCCGCCTCCGCGGCGCCGGGGGTGGCGAGCGACGCCGTCGGCGTGCTCGCGGGCAGCGGGTAGACCCGCCACAGCACCGTCTCCCAGGTCATCCCGGACCCGGAGGTGTGCGTGCGGACCTCGGGGATCAGCCCGAGCGGCCCGGCGACCACCGCCTCGCCGGCCAGCAGCGCCGCCCCGGCGAAGTCGCCTGGACCGGGCAGGCCACGCGGGTCGCCCGGTGCGGGCAGCACCAACCGGATCTCGTCCGGCGAGAGCTTGGCCAGGGTGGGCAGCGCCTCCCGCAGGGGCACGTCGGTCCAGGTGCCGGGGGCGTCGGCGACCAGGTGCTCCTCGTCGCCGGCGATCTCCTCGGCGACCTCGTCGAAGGGCACCAGCCCGGCGCGCCACGCGCGCACCCAGGCAACGAACCGGCTCGACCGGCGCGGGGCAAGGGTGGCCGCGCCCGTTGCGGGGAGGGACATGCGGAAAGGGTACGTGTTCCCCGCCGCCCGTGTCTCGACTGCCGCACGGCCCGGGTGGCCTGACCCGAACTACCCCTTTCGCCCCTGGTTGCCTGTTGGTGGAGTGTCCCGGCGTGCCCTGGGCGGTCCGGCCGGGCGGCGCGTCGGCGGGCGGCCCGCCGGGCGTCCGGTTAGCGTGACCGACATGGCGGGGCGATACGACGGGGACGTGCTGGCGGGAAACTGGCGACGGCGTACGGCCGTCCCCGAGGTGGACGCCGAGCCGGACCTGGTGGTCGAGGACGCCGACTCCGGCTTCTGCGGGGCGGTGGTCGGTTTCGAGTCCGGCGCGGTGACGCTGGAGGACCGCCACGGCCGGCGGCGTCACTTCCCCCTGTTGCCCGCCGCCTTCCTGCTCGACGGTCGGCCGGTGACCCTGCGCAGGCCGGTGCGGGCCCCGGCGCCGGCCGTGCGCCAGCGGACCGCCTCCGGGTCGGTCGCCGTCGACAACGTCAAGGCGCGGGTGGCCAAGGCCAGCCGGATCTGGGTCGAGGGTGTGCACGACGCCGCCCTGGTCGAGCGGATCTGGGGAGACGACCTGCGGATCGAAGGGGTGGTGGTCGAACCGCTGGACGGCATCGACGCGCTCGACGCCGAGGTGCGGGCCTTCGCCCCCGGGCCGGGGCGCCGGCTCGGGGTGCTGGTCGACCACCTGGTGCCCGGTTCCAAGGAGAGCCGGGTCGTGGCGCGGGTGAACTCTCCGCACGTGCTGGTCACCGGTCACCCGTACGTCGACGTGTGGCAGGCGGTGAAGCCGAAGGCGCTCGGCATCCGGGAGTGGCCGGTGGTGCCGCCGGGACGACCGTGGAAGGAGGGCGTCTGCGCGGCGCTCGGCGTGGCCGAGCCGGCCGAGATGTGGCGGCGCATCCTGTCCCGGGTGGACGGTTTCGCCGACGTGGAGACCCCCTTGATCAACGCGATGGAGCGCCTGATCGACTTCGTCACCGAGCCGACCTGAGCCCGCCCGGCGCCTGATCCACCACCCAGGCGAGACCTTCTGGCCTGACCGACGGAAGACCCCCGACGGCTGGTGTGCCTGAGTACGAATCTGGTCCACCCGCCGTCCCGGGCCGTCAGCGCGGCGTCGCCTGAGTGAGTCATCTGTGTGCTCGAGTGCGGTGGCGAGTGGTGACCTGGTACCCCCTGCCGCCGCCGGGTCGGCGGCCCGCCGGTCAGGGTTCCTGGTCGGGAGTGCGGGTGAGGACGAAGGTGGCGACGTCGAGGGCGACGACGCGGCCGTCCCCGTCCCGGACGACGGTGAGGATCTCGCCGTCCTGCCCGCCGGACCGGCCCCGCCAGCGGTCCGGTCCCTCCGGGACGAACCGGAGGTTCAGCTCGCCGGGCAGGCCGGCCCGCAGCTCGCCCGACTCGTCGGCGCGGACCTCGAACTCCGTCCCCATCCACCACCAGCGCCCGGTCAGCTCGGCCAGCGCCGCCGGGGGTGGCGCGGCGGCCGGCCGCCACGGGGCCACCGCCGGCGGTTCGGCGTCGAGCACCAGGGTGAGCAGCCGACGGGCCAGGCTGCCGATCCGGAACGTGTACGAGTTGGCGAGGGCCACCACGGCGGTCCGGGTCGGCCGGTGCACCACCAGGGCGGCGACGTAGCCGGGCATCGAGCCGCCGTGACCCACGTAGACCCGGTCGCCGTTGCGGTAGAGCTCCAGCCCGAGGCCGTGCCCGTGGGTCCACGAGTCCAGGTCGCTGATCACCACCGGGGCGCACATCGCGGTCAGGGTGTCGGCGGCGAGCACCTCCGGCGTCGGGTCGGCGAGGAACGCCGCCCAGCGGCCCAGGTCCTCGACGGTGGACCAGAGCTGCCCGGCCGGGGCCATCGCCCCGGTGTCGGTACGCGGCTCCTCCCGCAGCGTGTCGTGCCACGGGTGCACCACGTAGCCGCGGGCGTACGGCTCGGTGGGGTGGTAGGTGGTGCGGGCCATGCCCAGTGGTGCCAGGACGCGTTCGCGCAGCAGCTCGATCCACGGCGTACCGGTGATCCGTTCGAGCACCCCACCCAGCAACCCGTACGCCAGGTTGGAGTAGTGGTAACCGCGCAGCGGCGGGTAGGCGATCTTGTCCGGGGTGAGCCCGGCGACCAGCGTCGCCAGGTCGCTGCCCTCCGTCCGCTCCCACCACCGCCCGTCCGGCTCGCGTTGCAGGCCGCTGGCGTGGCTGAGGAGCTGACGCAGGGTGCGGTCGCCGAGCGGCGTGCCGGGCAGGTACGCCGCCAGGGGGTCGTCGAGGGTCAACCGGCCGGCGTCGCGTTGCTGCATGACCAGCGTGGCGGTCATCGTCTTGCTGATCGAGCCGAGCCGGTACTGCAGGTCCACCCCCGGGCAGGGGTGCGCGCCGGCGGCGGCGAGGTGGGTGAGGGTGCCGTCGTGGACCACCCCGAGCACCAGGGACGGGACACGGCCGGCGGCCTGCGCCTCCGCGACGAGGACGTCGACCTGGCGGGCGGTCTCGGGTGAGAGGGTCACGGCGTCTCCCTCGGTCAATGCGGCTGCGGGCCAGAGCTTACTGATCATGCTGCCTCGTCGGGACGTGCGTCAGCGTGTCACGATCAGAGGGTGGACGCCGTGGTGTGGGTCGTGCTGGGAGTGCTGCTGGGCGTCGCGGAGATCTTCACGACGACGCTGTTCCTGATCATGTTCGCGGTCGGCGCCTTCGCCGCCGCGGGCGCTGCCGCGCTGGGAGCGCCGGTGCCCATCCAGGCGTTGGTCTTCGCCGTGGTGTCGGCGTTGTCGGTGGCGGTGGTGCGGCCGGTGATCCGACGGCACGCCCGGAGCGCGCTGGAAACCGGCGACCAGGCGTTCGGGGTGGAGGCGCTGGAGGGCGCCACCGCGCTGGTGCTGGAGCCGGTCGACACCGGGCGTGGGCTGGTCAAGATCGATGGCGAGGTGTGGAGCGCTCGTTCGTACGACGCGACGCAGGCCTTCGAGCCCGGTGAGCGGGTGCAGGTGATCAAGATTCGGGGCGCCACCGCCCTGGTGTGGCGGGACGATATTTCTTCCCCCGGCGAACTGCCGGAAGCGAAAAGGTGAGCATATGGAATTCGCAGCGGTCCTGTTGATCGCCATCGCGGTGATCGTGGTGGTGACCCTGATCAAGGCGGTGCGCATCGTGCCGCAGCAGCGGCAGGACGTGGTGGAGCGGCTCGGGAAGTACAAGCGCACGCTCAATCCGGGCCTGAACCTGCTGGTTCCCTTCGTCGACGCGGTCCGCACCAAGGTCGACATGCGCGAGCAGGTGGTCAGCTTCCCGCCTCAGCCGGTGATCACCTCGGACAACCTGGTCGTCTCCATCGACACCGTTCTCTACTACAAGGTCGTCGACTCGGTGCGGGCGACCTACGAGATCGCCAACTTCATCCAGGCGATCGAGCAGCTCACCGTGACGACGTTGCGTAACGTGATCGGCTCGCTGGACCTGGAGCGGGCGCTGACCAGCCGCGAGGAGATCAACCGGCACCTCTCCGGGGTGCTGGACGAGACCACCGGCCGGTGGGGCATCAAGGTGACCCGGGTGGAGATCAAGGCGATCGAGCCGCCGCCGAGCATCCGCGACTCGATGGAGAAGCAGATGCGCGCCGAGCGGGACCGTCGGGCCGCCATCCTCAACGCCGAGGGGCACAAGCAGTCGCAGATCCTCACCGCCGAGGGTGAGAAGCAGGCCGCGGTGCTGCGCGCCGACGGTGACCGGCAGGCCCGGATTCTCCAGGCCGAGGGTCAGGCCAAGGCGATCCGGACGGTCTTCGACGCGATCCACCAGGCCAACCCGAGCCAGAAGGTGCTCGCCTACCAGTACCTCCAGGCGCTGCCGCAGATCGCCAACGGCTCGGCCAACAAGGTCTGGATCGTCCCGGCCGAGTTGACCAAGGCCCTGGAGGGGATGGGCGGCGCGCTGGGCGGGCTGAGCCGGATGGTCGGTGACGAGCCGTCGCCGGAGGCCTCCGACACCGCCAGCGAGGTCGAGCGGGAGGCCGCCGAGGCGGCCCGGGCCGCGGCCAACGCCGCGCAGGAGATCCACAACGAGGTACGCGTCGCGGAGGCGCAGGCCACCGGCGGCAAGACCCCGCAGGGGCTGCCGGCCCCGGAGCCGGTCTCCCCGGAGAGCCTGCTGGACGACCGGCCGGACCAGCGCGAGCGGGGCTGACCGGCGTCGTCCCCGACGGCGGGACGACAAATGCGAGAAACGCTCATGCGGTGCCCCGGCGCCTGCCACGATCGGTCCTGAGGACGGGTGGTGGCGAGGAGCCGGGGCACCGGTGCGTTCCCCGCCGCTCGTCGACGACCGAGCGAGGTGAGGCATGCAGGATCCGGCGAAGCGGCTGGTGCCCCGTACCCCCGTGCGTGGCGCCCACGATCCCACCGGTCCGCTGGGCAGCCGGCGAACCGGCGGCGGTTTCGCAGTGCTGCCCTTCGTCGGCGACCCCCCGCCCGCCGCCCCGGCCACCGACGCCAGTTGGGCCTGGTCGCTGCGACGGTTCGCCCGCGCCGCGGTGTGGCTCCTGCCGGCGTACGCGGTCCTCTACGGCGTGGTGGCGATGGCCAGCGACGGCGGCGTGGGCAACGACCCGTACCCGGCCGACGGTCGGCCGCTGTACCTGCTGGGATGGGTGGCGGCGGTCTGGCTGGGCCTACTCGCGCTGCTCGCCCTGACCGGGCTGCTCGCCGCCACCCGGGTCCGGCGGATCGCCGTGGCCGGCCTGCTGGTCAGCATCGCCGGTACGGTGCTGATGCTGCCGTTCGCGGGCTTCGAGGAGCAGACCCCGGTCTTCGGCACCACCGCCCGGATGCTGGTGCTGGCCGGCGCCAGCTGCTACAGCGCCGGCTGGCTGCTCACCGGCTGGTCGGTCGCCCGCTCCGGGACCTTCGCCATCGGCGACGGGACCATGCTCATGATCGCCGCCCCGCTGCTCGGCCTCGGTGGGGCGCTGGTCGGTAGCCTGCAGACCTTCGGCGCGATCTTCGTACTGATCGCCGGCATCGGCATCGGCTACCGTTCCGGCCGGTTGGTGCCCGCCACCATCGCCCGTGACGCCGCCGCCGCGAGCGTCTCCACGCCCGTCGCCACCGCCGACCCCCAGGGTCCGCTGCCCGCCGCCTGACCACCGGGCCCCTCCGTCCCACGTCGCTTCCGTGCGCGAACCTGCCGATCCATCCGGTGGGGGACGGCGGGGAGCCGAGGAGGAAAGGGGGAGAAACCAGACGGTGAGGCCGTGTGGCAAGGAAGTCGCTGGCAGGCGGCCGTGAGTTGGCTGACAATCGCGGTTCCGAGTGGCCTACTCCTCGCCGACCTGGTCATTCTGGGGTCCATGTCCCGCCCCCGGACGCCGCTGTCGCGGCTCTTCACCGTGCTGCTCGCCGGCGTGCTGGCCGGTCTCGCCCTGGCGGTCGCCGCGCTGCCGGGCAACCTGCTCGCCGGGTACGCCGCCAAGGCGGCGCTCGGGGCCTACGACGACCTGCCGGCGGCGCTGAGCACCCCGGCCACCCCGCAGCGCTCGTACGTCTACGCCAACGACGGCAGGACGCTGCTCACCACCTTCTACGACGTCAACCGCACCGACGTGCCGCTGGCCGAGATCGCCCCGGCGATGCGCCAGGCGATCGTGGCGGCGGAGGACCGGCGCTTCTACTCGCACGGCGGGGCCGACCTGCGCGGTATCGTCCGTGCCCTGGTCGCCAACGTGACCGGCGGAGACACGCAGGGCGGCTCCACGCTGACCATGCAGTACGTCCGCAACGTGCTCAAGAGCGACCCCCACCGCAGCGCCCAGGAGCAGCAGGCGGCCACCGAACAGACCATCGGCCGCAAGCTCCAGGAGATCCGGTACGCCACCGCGCTGGAGCACAAGCTCAGCAAGGACGAGATCCTCAACCGGTACCTGAACATCGCGTACTTCGGCTCCGGGGCGTACGGGATCGCGGCGGCCAGCCAGCGCTACTTCGGCAAGACACCGGCCGACCTGACCCTCGGCGAGGCCGCCCTGCTCGCCGGCCTGGTCCAGTCCCCGGACGCGTACAGCCCGATCGACGGCGACGCCAAGGCGGCACTGGCCCGGCGCGGGTACGTGCTGAACGCCATGGTCGGCACCGGCGCGATCACCCAGGCGCAGGCCGACCGAGCCAACACCGAGAAGCTGGTCCTGCACCCCACCGCCCAACCCAACGGCTGTGTGGCCACCCGACCCGCCGACGACGGCTTCTTCTGCGACTACCTGCGCCGCTGGTGGCTGGAGCAGCCCGCGTTCGGCGCCACCGGGCAGGAGCGGGAGCAGGCGCTGCGCCGGGGCGGCTACACGGTGGTCACCTCTCTCGACCCGCGGGTGCAGGCCACCGCCGTCGAGCAGGCCCGCAAGGTGTACGCCCCCGGCGACCGGCGGGCGCTGCCGATCGCGGCCGTCGAGCCGGGCACCGGAAAGATCCTCGCCATGGCGGTCAACCGCCAGTACGGCGTCGGGCCCGGCCAGACCGTCAACCCGTTGGTTTCCGGCGGCGGCAGCATCGAGGGCTACCAGGCCGGATCCACGTTCAAGCTCTTCACCATGCTCGCCGCGCTGGAGTCGGGGCGTACCCTCTCGACCGGCTTCGACGCCCCCAGCCGGTTGCCGACCCGCTACCCGGCCGAGGGCGAGGGCAGCTGCGACGGCAAGTGGTGCCCGGCCAACGCCAACCCGGAGCGGATGGACGGCTACCGCATGATGTGGGACGCCTTCGGCCGCTCGGTGAACACCTACTTCGTCTGGCTGGCCGAGCAGGTCGGCGAGGACAAGGTGGTGGAGATGGCGCAGCGTCTCGGCATCACCTTCCGGGCCGGGTCCGACGCGGCCTTCGCGGAGCACGACGCGGCGAACTGGGGCGCGTTCACCCTCGGCGTGGCCGCCACCACCCCGCTCGACCTGGCCAACGCGTACGCCACCGTGGCCGCCGAGGGCATGTACTGCACCCCGACGCCGGTGGTGTCGGTGACCGCGCCGGACGGTCGGAAGGTGCCGGTCGGTGCGCCGTCCTGCAAGCGGGTGCTGAGCCAGGACGTGGCCCGCGCCGCCACCGACGCCGCGCGCTGCCCGGTGGGGCAGCAGTCCGCGTACGGGCAGTGCAACGGCGGGACGGCCAGCGGGGTGGACGGGATCGTCAGCCGGCCGGTGGCCGGCAAGACCGGCAGTTCGGAGCAGAACGCCACGGAGACCTTCGTCGGGTTCACCCCGCAGGTCGCGGTGGCCGGTATCGCCGCCAACCCGGACAACCCGAGCGACGCGGTCGGCGCGGCCGTGCAGTCGCAGGTGATCGCGGCGGTCGCCCGGGTCATCCGTACGGCGGTCGACGGCCAGCCGGTGCGCGACTTCACCGCGCCGAGCCCCGAACTGGCCGGTGACATGCGCCGCCCGGAGCCGCCCGCGCCGTCGCCGTCTCCGTCGCCGTCGGCGACGATGCCGGGCATCCCGCCGGACCTGCTGCGCTGGCTCCAGGGCCGCCGCGGCTGAGCCGCCGTTCGACCAGCTGACACCCCGCGAGCGGGACATCCTGCGGCACCTCGCGGCCGGCGAGACCAACGCCCGCATCGCCCGGCGCTTCGGGCTCAGCGAGAAGACGGTACGCAACCAGCTTCCCGCGGTCTTCGCCCAGCTCGGAATGACCGACCGGGCGGTCGTAAGCTCCGGCACACCGCATTCGCGTTCATCCTCGGGCCCTGGCCCAGTTGAGGAAGCGGTCGGTCAGGTCCACGCGTCGGTCGGGGTTGAGTTGGGCGAACTGGTCGTTGGCCTCGGCCATCAGCGTGCCGAGGTAGATGATCAGCGCCGTCCGGTTCCCCCGATACTCGGAGAGTAGGGACAGCTTGGCCGGCTGGCAGGGCCACTCCCTCCCGCAGTTGCGGCACCGCCACAGCGGGCGCATGGCGACGTGTGGGACCAGTTGGCGGGCCGTCATCGCAGCCTCAACGCGATGGCTCTGGCCTCGTCGTCGCTCAGCGGCAGGAACCACACGAATCGCTGCACGATCTCCGGCGGTTCCGGCCCTTCGGGGCGTCCGCGCAGATCCTTGATGGCGCGGCTCAGCAGGAACGCCATGACGGGGATGAGGGTCGACGTGGTGAGCCGGTCTGGCGGGATCGTCTGGAAGTTCGGGCAGGGCCAGGGCTCACCGCACGCCTCGCAGTCCCAGCTCGGGGGGTAGCCGATGTGGCCGGTGACCGTGCGGATGCCGTCGAGAACGGTCACCAGCGGCCCCCGTTCGCGCGCCACTCCTGGCCCGGGGTCAGTCCGCCGGCGCGGCCGGGCCCCTGCTGGGGGTAGGGCTGCGTCGGTAGGCGCATCCACTCCGGCAGGTTGGTTCCGCGTACTCGACGCGGCAGCGTCGGTTGCTCCTTGGCCCGGCACCGGAAGAACGGGATACGCACGTCGACCTCCTTGCGACTGTGGAAGGGATCGCCCCCGCGACGGGGGAGGCGGGGGCGACCCACGGGCAGGACCCACCCCGGCTACGCTCAGCGAGGAGCAGGTCCGCATGAGTGACAGTCTGGTGAGGATCGGTCCGACTTCGACAGGCGCTCATGCCGACTGAGCTGGTGATACGCCAACAGTGAGCGCCGCCGGACAGCACAGAGAGACACGCCGCGGAGATTGGGCAGGAGTTGGGCATTCGATGGGCAGCGTGATGGATTACGTGGTGATGGAGCTTCGCCTGCTTCGAGCCACCCTTGGCCTCAGCCAGGAGGACTTCGGCAGGACCATCGGCTACTCGGCCTCGCACGTCAGCTCGGTGGAGACCGGCGGTCGTCCACCGACCATCGACTACGTCATGGCCGTCGACCGAGCGCACGACCCGGCATCCGACCGGCAGAAGGGCGGCCGATTCACGCGGATGCTGCGAGAGCTGTCCAAGGTCGACCCCGAGTGGCTGCGCGAGTGGATCGGGCTGGAGCGTGAGGCGACCCTGCTGCGCTGGTACGAGCCCGCCTACGTACCCGGCCTTCTGCAGACCGAGGCGTACGCGCGAGCGACGCTCGCGGACGGTTTACTGCTGCCAAACGAGATTGAGCAGCGGGTGGCGTCCCGGCTGGAGCGGCAGGCGATCGTGACGCGGGACGCGCCCACGCCGCTGGTGGCCGTCCTTGACGTGATGGTTCTTCGTCGGCAGATCAACGGACATGCCAGCGTCATGCGGGAACAGATCGATCACCTCGTCAAGATGGCCGAGCTTCCGCACGTGCAGATCCTCGTGGTGACGGACGACGCGGGGGTCTACCCTGGCTTGCAGGGAGGATTCATCCTGGCCACCCTGGGCGACGGATCGGTGGCTGCGCATCTCGACCACCAGGTGCGAGCACAGGTAGTGAACGGGGCCGATGACCTTGCTACTCTCCAGCGAACGTGGGAGTCGATCAGAGGCGAAGCTCTCCCCCGCAGGCAGTCCCTCGATCTGATCAAGGAAGCGGCGCAGACATGGACATGAGCGGTGCCAGGTGGCACAAGTCGACTCGCTCCGGCTCGAACGGCGGGTCGTGTGTAGAGGTGGCCGACAACCTGCCCGGCGTGGTGCTCGTGCGCGACACCAAGGACCGCGAGGGCGGCACGCTCCAGTTCGACCCGCAGGTCTGGCAGAGCTTCGTCAACTTCGCCAAGGCCCGCTGACGTCCCGTATGCCGCCTCGGCGGTTGATCTGCGGTCGGTGAGCGCCTCGCCGATGGTCGTGCGCGGTCGCACGCCGAGTGCGACCCCGACGGGTCCTCGGCTGTTCGCCGAGGCGAGTGGCACGTCGGGTATGCGTTGGGCGGGTGGGCAACCACCGATGTTTGGATCCTGCCTGGCGTCGAACACGGCGTCCGCGTGCGATTTCCCGATCCCTTGGCCAGTGCGGAGGTCTGGCGTTCGATGTGGGTGGGACCGGGCCGGCGTCGGACACAAGCCGGGCCCGCCGCCTCTGCTGATGACCGCGCACAACGCGCAGCCGGCAGGTGCTCCCGTTCGTGGGGCGCCACCGGCCCACTCGTACGCGCGTCCGATGTAGACCGCGATCGGTGGCTGGAGCGGTAGCCACTTCGCCGGTCCCGGCGGTGGTGGCCCTTCACTAGTGTGGGAGGCATGACATCGGCGAGGCGGCGTGGCGGTGTGCCACCGGTATCACCGGAAGATGTCCGGTTCCGCGTCTGGGTGGCGATCATATCCGGCATGATCGCCGCCGTCCTTTTGGCCTACTTCGCACACCGCGTGTACGTGGAAACGGCAGCGTACTCCGCGTATCGCGCGGGCGCCCTCGCGCCGGCGTCGGCGGCGGTCGTGGAGGTCAGCTACGCCAGTGCCGAGGGCGGCTTCGGCGGCAACGGCACCTCGCAAGAGGTCCGGTTCCGCCTGCCCAGCGGCGACGAAGGGGCGTCCTTGGCGCGGGAGCGAGAGGCGTTCCTCGATGTCGACGAGGGGCAGATCGTTCGGGTGGGCATGTGGCACGGGCACCTCGTCACCGTCGAGGGCCAGTACGTGCGCGCGCCGTGGACGCCGGGAGCCGCGTTGGTGTTCACGCTGCTGCCGCCGACGTTCGTACTCATGGTGCTGCAGCTTTACCGGCTGTGGCGGCTGCGCAAGGAGCGCCCGAACTCCCTCATCGGCGACAACTCCAGCGGTACGTACACGGTGGCGGCCGCTCTGCTGGCCTTCGGGACCAGCTTGGTCGCGTCGCTCGTTGACGGTGTTCCGTGGGTGCCGGTGCCGGCGTTCGTGGTGAGCGCCCTGGGGCCGCTGGCGTTGTTCACGCTTCGGGAGAACCTCGAACGCCGCGCCGCTCGACGTCGGTAGGCACAGGTCGGGGTACTAGCCCCGTTCCACCACGCCACTCGCCGCCGGGCCACGGCGAGCCTGGGCGACCCTCTCGTCCTGGCTTGACGCCCCAGCCGGCCGTCCGGTCCCGGCCACCGGGCAGAATCGGGCGGTGCCCGTCCACCAGATCACCGACCCCGACGACGCCCGAATCGCCGACTACCGCGCGCTGACCGACGTCGAGCTGCGTACCCGATGGGAACCGCCGCACGGCCTGTTCATCGCCGAGGGGGAGCTGGTGCTGCGGCGGGCGCTGCGGGCCGGCTACCCGGCCCGGTCGTTCCTGGTCGACGCCAAGCGGACCGACCAGCTCGCCGACCTCGACACCGGCGACGCCCCGGTGTACGCGGCGATTCCGGACGTGCTGGAGAAGGCCACCGGCTTCCACGTGCACCGGGGGGTGCTCGCCTCGTTCCACCGCAAGCCGCTGCCGGGCGCGGACGAGGTGCTGGCCGCCGCCCGACGCGTGGTGATCCTGGAGGACGTCAACAACCACACCAACCTCGGGGCTGTCTTCCGGGGTGCCGCCGCGCTCGGCATCGACGCGGTGCTGCTGTCGCCGTCCTGCGCCGACCCGCTCTACCGGCGCAGCGTGCGGGTCAGCATGGGGGAGGTCTTCGCGGTGCCGTACGCCAAGCTCGACCGCTGGCCCGTGGGCCTGGACCAGGTGCGGGAGGCGGGCTTCACCGTGCTCGCCATGACGCCGGCTCCGGACGCCGTACCGATCCAGCGGTTGACCGCGGCGCAGCGCGAGCGGGCGGCGTTGCTGCTGGGAGCGGAGGGCCCCGGTCTCACCGCGGCGGCCCAGTCCGCCAGCGACGTGCGGGTGGTCATCCCGATGCGGCGCGGGGTGGACTCGCTGAACGTGGCCGCCGCGGCGGCGGTGGCGTTCTGGGAACTGGGTCGCGACGATCCACCGTTCGGCGGCGGGTAGCCGCCCGTCCGTCGGACACTTCGGCTTGCATGACCATGCGTCCTGATGAATAATCTTTCCCGTGTCCAAGGTTCTGACCTCCCTGCCCATCGGTGAACGTGTCGGCATCGCCTTCTCCGGCGGCCTCGACACCTCGGTCGCGGTCGCGTGGATGCGCGACAAGGGCGCCGTCCCCTGCGCCTACACCGCCGACATCGGCCAGTACGACGAGCCCGACATCGCCTCGGTGCCCGGTCGCGCGCTCAGCTACGGCGCCGAGGTCGCCCGACTGGTCGACTGCCGCGCCGCCCTGGTCGAGGAGGGCCTGGCCGCGTTGACCTGCGGGGCGTTCCACATCCGCTCGGGCGGGCGGGCGTACTTCAACACCACCCCGCTGGGCCGGGCCGTGACCGGGACCCTGCTGGTGCGGGCGATGATCGCCGACGACGTCCAGATCTGGGGCGACGGGTCGACCTTCAAGGGCAACGACATCGAGCGGTTCTACCGGTACGGCCTGCTGGCCAACCCGCAGCTGCGCATCTACAAGCCGTGGCTCGACACCGACTTCGTCACCGAACTGGGTGGGCGTAAGGAGATGTCGGAGTGGCTGCTCGAACGCAACCTGCCGTACCGGGACAGCACCGAGAAGGCGTACTCGACCGACGCCAACATCTGGGGCGCCACGCACGAGGCGAAGACCCTCGAACACCTCGACACCGGCATCGAGACGGTCAACCCGATCATGGGGGTCCGGTTCTGGGACCCGTCGGTGGAGATCCCGACCGAGGACGTCACGATCGGCTTCGAGCAGGGGCGCCCGGTGACGATCAACGGCAAGGAGTTCGGCAGCCCCGTCGACCTGGTGCTGGAGGCCAACGCCATCGGCGGCCGGCACGGCATGGGCATGTCGGACCAGATCGAGAACCGGATCATCGAGGCCAAGAGCCGGGGCATCTACGAGGCGCCCGGCATGGCGCTGCTGCACGCCGCGTACGAACGGCTGGTCAACGCCATCCACAACGAGGACACCCTGGCGAACTACCACAACGAGGGTCGCCGCCTCGGTCGGCTGATGTACGAGGGTCGCTGGCTGGACCCGCAGGCGCTGATGCTGCGCGAGTCGTTGCAGCGTTGGGTCGGCACGGCGGTCACCGGCGAGGTGACGTTGCGGCTGCGCCGGGGCGAGGACTACTCGATCCTGGACACCACCGGCCCGGCGTTCAGCTACCACCCCGACAAGCTGTCGATGGAGCGTACCGAGGACTCGGCGTTCGGTCCGTCGGACCGGATCGGCCAGCTCACCATGCGCAACCTGGACATCGCCGACTCGCGGGCGAAGCTGGAGCAGTACGCCACCCTCGGCATGGTCGGCGGCGCGGCCCCCCAGCGGGTGATCGGCGCCGCGCAGGCAGCCTCGACCGGGCTGATCGGCGCGATGCCGCAGGGCGGCGCGGAAGCCATCGCGTCGCGGGGCGTCTCCTCCGCCGACGACGAGGCACTCGACCGCGCCGCGATGGAGTTCGGCGTCGACTGAGCGGCCTGCTGCCGCTCACCAGCAGGCTCGGGGATGTCTCAGGGTGATGCAGTACGGTCGGAGGTCGCCACGATCCGGCCTGTCGCTTCCGGCCGTAGTGCCGCATTCACCAGAATGTCAGGTACGCGGTTCGCTCTCGCCGGGCGGGGCCGTGCCCGGGTCGCGTCCTGAGCGGCCCCGTCCCGCCGAAGGAGGCCGACGTGCGTATCCCCTGGTACCGGTGCCCGATCACGGTCCTGCCGGTCCTGCCGAGGCGCGAGCCGGGGACCCACCTGCCGGAGTGGCTGCGCCAGCCGACCCGGCCGGCGCCGGCGCCGGCAGCGGACCTGCCCGGTCGGCTGACCCTGGCCCGGCAGTGGTGGACCGGCCGGCGGTCCGGGTGAGCGGCACCTGACCGGCTCCGCGCGGGGGGTCGGTCAGGTCAGGGTTTCGAGGACCTTGTGGTAGGCGGGGGGGACGTGGTTCGGGCCGCCGGGGGTGAAGACGTCGGAGTCGGCGGCCGTCGACCAGGCGCTCCCGGGCACCGCGTCGACGAGGGCGCGCACGACCGGGGCGTCGCGCCACTGGTCCTGGTCGGCCAGCAGCTTGAGCGCCACCACCGACTCCTCGACCTCCCCGACGCACTCGAACGGCTTGTGCCCGTCCACGCCGAGCAGCTCCCGGTAGCCCGGGATCTGGGCGGTGTCGGCCAGCAGGTCGCCGCCGAAGATGCGCACCACCCGTTCCCGGGGCATGAACGGCGCCATGGCCAGGAAGACGAACCGGCACTTCGGGCAGTCGCGGCACCACCGCTCGCTGGCGTCGCGCAGCCTGAACGCGGCATTGCAGCTGGTGACCACCGCGTCGTACCGGTCGATGGTGGCGAAGAGCCGGGCGATGTGCAGCTCCGACAGCGACCGCAGCAGGCTGAAGTACGGCTCGGTGAGGCCGGCGTGCTCCGCCAGCGCCGCCCGCAACAGGCCCTCCGCCTCGACCCCCTTGGACCACTGGTGGTTGATCTCGTGCCCGTTCCAGACCAGGTTCGGGTCGGAGGCCGAGCGCTCGTTGGACATCACCACCGGACCGAGGCCGTGCAGCACGGCGGTGGCGACCGCGATCAGCGAGTTGATCGCGGTGACCGGGATGTGGCCGTTGCGGGCGCCGGCGGCGTTCAGGTCGAACAGCGCCGGGTCGAGCCGCCGCCGGGCCGCCAGCGCGGGCAGACCGGACGCCTCGTTCACCGAGACGATCACGTGGTTCGGGTTGACCGAGAACGGCACCGGCTCGAACCCGGCGCGGCGCAGTGCCTCCAGGGTGACGATGGAGTCCTTGCCGCCGCCGACGGCCGACAGCGGCCGGCGGTCGGAGTCGTCGTACACCCGGGGCGGGGCGACCTCGCCGGCCGGCACCTCGGGCCGCAGCTGGAGCACGTGCGGCAGCTGGTTGCGGTAGGCGTACTCGGCCAGGCCCCTGGTGTAGACGGCGGTGACCAGCTCGGCGGCGGCCGTGCCCAGCGGCGCCGGCAGCACCAGCCGGGGTGGCGCCGCGGCCTTGTAGTAGCTGACCCCGGCGACGACGTGCAGCAGTTCCAGCACCCGGCCCAGGGTCGCCACGGTCTCGTCCGACGGCGGGTCGGCCGGCAACGGCAGCGTGATCACCTCGGTGAACCGCTGCTCGCCGTCCGGGCCGGTGAGCGCGTAGTCGAACAACGCCTCGCCGGTGGCGAGATCGATCGAGTAGGACGGGAAGGTGAAGGCGTCCATCCGCCGGAGCTGCTCGTTGGGCACACGCCATACTAGGCCCTGGTTCGTCCGGCCGTGCCCGGCTGCGCCGGACCGTGCCCACCACGGAAGTCGAAACGCCCTGAGGAGAGCCAGTGCGCCTGTCTGACCTGCGCGGACGTAGAGTCGCCGTCTGGGGGGCCGGCCGGGAGGGCCGGGCCGCCGTGACCGCCGTCGCCGCGCACGGCCCGGCCGACCTGGTCGCCGTCGACGACAGCGCCAACTTCCTCAGCCTGCCCTGGGAGGGGCCGCTCGCCGAGGCCGCGCCGCTGGTCACCGGCGAGGAGGGCTTCGCCCGGCTGCTCGCCGCCGACGTCGTGGTCCGCTCTCCGGGTGTGCCGTCCACCCACCCGTGGATGGTCGAGCTGCGCCGGCGCGGGACCACCGTCACCCAGGGCACCGCGCTGTGGATGGCCGACCACGCCGACCGGACCGTCGGGGTCACCGGCAGCAAGGGCAAGAGCACCACCTCCAGCCTGATCAGCCACTTGCTGGCGGCAGTCGACCGGCCCAACGTCCTCGGCGGCAACATCGGGGTGCCCACCCTCGACCTGCCCGAGGCGGACCTGTACGTGCTGGAACTCTCCAGCTACCAGTGCAGCGACCTAACCGACTCACCGCGGGTCGCGGCGGTCACCGCCCTGTTCCCCGAGCACCTGGACGCGCACGGCGGCGAGGCGGAGTACTACCGGGACAAGCTGAACCTCCTCGCGTACGGGCCGCGGACCGTGGTGGTCAACGGCCACGACCCGCGGCTGGCCGTGGAGCTGGGCGACCGGCCGGCGGTACGCGCCGGGCTGCCGGGCAGCGCGCACGTGACCGCCGGTCCCGACGGCACCCCCTGGTTCCACCTGGCCGACCGGCCGCTGTTCCCGCGTGCCGTGTTGCCGTTGGTCGGCCGGCACAACGAGGGCAACCTCTGTGTGGCGCTCGCCGTGCTCGACGCGCTCGACATCGACGTGGTGGCCCGGAAGGACACCCTGGCCGTCGCGGTCGCCGAGTTCCGGGGGCTGGCGCACCGGCTCACCGAGATCGTCGACCCGTCCGGGCTGACCTTCGTCGACGACACCCTCGCCACCAGCCCGTACGCGGCCATGCACGCGATCGACGCGTACGACGGCCGGCCGTTGACGGTGATCGTCGGCGGTGCCGACCGGGGCCTGGACTACGCGCCACTGGCCGAGCACCTCGTCGAGCGGGAGATCACCGTGATCGGCGTCCCGGACAGCGGCCCCCGCATCGTCGAGGCGTTGGCCGGGCTGCCGAAGGTACGCACCGAGACGGTGGACGACCTGGTCGACGCCGTACGGCTGGCCCGGGAGGTGACTCCGGCCGGCGGGGTGGTGTTACTGTCGCCGGCCGCGCCCAGCTACGGCCGGTTCCGCAACTTCGAGCACCGCTCGGAGGTCTTCGCCCGGGCGGTCCGGGACACCGCCGCCGGCTGAGCCGTCCAGAGCTGGTCCCGTACGCCCGGCGCGCCGGGACGAGGCCGGACCGCGCGTCAAGCCGGGGCGCGATGCTGGCCGGCGGGCCGGTCGGTGTGCTCACGTTCCGGGGTGGCCGGCGGGTCGGTCTGGTCCCGCCGGACGATGGCCAGCCCGTCGTCGCTCTCGGTGTCGGGCGCCGGTGCCGGGGGGCGGGGGCCGGGCGGTCTCTTGGCCGGCGTCCAGGCGAACGCGAGGCTGCCTCCGACCAGCGCCAGCAGCATGCCGACCACGAAGCCGCCGAGGTTGGAGGTCAGCCAGGAGGCCAGGGCGAGCACCAGGGTGAGCAGGGCGTAGAAGACCCGCTGCTGCGGGGTGGCCAGCAGCAGCACCCCGCAGAGCACCAGGACGGTGGGGACCAGGTACGCGGCCAGGCCCTGCGGCCCGACCTTCAGCACCACGCCCAGCGGGGCGCGCAGCGTCACCAGCATCTCCACCCCGGCGACGGTGATCAGCACGCCGGCGGTGAAGGGGCGGCTGCGCCGCCAGTCGCGCCAGCGGGCCCGGCGGGTGCCCGTCGGGCCCGGCATCGGTCCGTGGCTGGTCATCTCAGCAGCCGTCGGGGGTGAAACGCATCCGCAGGTCCGGCAGTGTGAAGACGGCGGCGGTGGTGGCGTAGTTGTTCTGCCGCAGGTTGGTGATGGTCACCGTCTCGGACTGCTGGGAGAAGACGCCCGGGGCGCCGGTCACGCCGGGCACCCGGGTGAGGGTGCTGGCGTCCTGGCCGACGTCGATGTTCTTGAACGAGGCGTTGCCGGCGACCTCGTCGCCGTCGACGATCAGGGTACGGGCGGTGACCGGGGTGCCCTTGGCGCCGGCGGTGATCTTCAGGTACGTGCCGCCGAGGTTGATGCTCTGGCAGAGGTTGGTCAGCTCGGCCTTGTCGATCGCCGACACCATGACCAGGACCTGACCGCCGGTGTCGCCCTGGTTGGGGCTGTCCGGGATCATCTCGTCGATGGTGGCGAACTGTTCGAAGCCGGTGCCGGTGAGCTTGTCCGCGGTGACCGTGAAGGGCATGCCGGAGATCGCGAACTGTACGCCGAGCGCACCCTGGGCGGTGGCCAGCACCATGCCGATGGCGCCCGCCCCGGTGACGCCGAGTGTGGCGGCGAAGCGGCGCCAGCGTACCCCGCTGCGGGGGACCGGTCCGGTGTCCACAGTCTCCTCCGGCATGGCTGCTCCCTCTTCGAGATCGATTCAGCGGCGACGATGCGATCGCTTCTTCCGGAAGTGTCGCGAAGAAGCGATCCGGGTGTGCCGACGTCAATGTCCGAGTCGACGTACGCCGAAGTTACCGCCGGGTAAAGGGGTGGTCAACGTCCTGTCGCCGGCTCCTGTTACGCGTAGTCTGCGAAACTCCGCAAAGGTTAGAAACCGCAGCGGTTTCCGACCCCGGTCAGGGGTGTGGACGCTCCGCCGCCGCGCACGGTGCGGTCACGCCCGCGCCTTCGCTGGCCCCGGTGGCCCGCGCGGCCCGCGCCGCGGCCTCTGGGCCGACGAACGGGGCGGTTACCGCGTAGGTCAGCACCGGCAGCAGTTCCGGCAGTCGCGCGGTGCGTTCCTGCGCCACCGCGGCCCGGATGGTGGCCTGCACGCCGCCGACCACCATGGTCACCAGCAGGTCGCGCTCGCTCGGGCTGAGGGTCGGGCCGGGGCCGTCGGCGGGGAAGAACCGGCGGAAACTCTCCGGTAGCCGGTCGCGCTCCTTCCGGGCGGCGGGGCCGGCCGCCTCGATTTCCACCAGCGCCATCCGGGCGAACGCGGGCACGCTGGCCAGCACCTCCAGCAGCGTGCGCAGCGCCGCGCGGGCCGCGTCGGCCCACTGCGGGCCGGCGTCGGCGTAGGCGTCCTCCATCAGGCGCAGCACCACGGCGATGCCGTGCCGGTAGGTGGCGAGGAAGGCGTCCTCCTTGCCGGCGAACAGCTCGTAGAAGGCCGGCCGGGTGACCCCGGCCGCCCGGCAGATGTCGGTCACCCGGGCGCTGTCGTACCCCTTCGACGCCACCTCGTGGACCAGGCCGTCGAAGAGGCGGTCGCGCTGGGTGGCGGCGACCGCCTCGGCGGGAACCCGGCGCGGCCCGCGCTTGATGGCGCGATCCGGGTCGCGTCCGGGGCGCGCTCCGGGCAGCGGGGTGGACGCCGGGCGGGGTGCGTGCGACAGGGCCAACCTATTTACCTTTCTGGATGCGTTGACTTTACGACTCTCCGGGGTTTATAACTTTCCCACGTTCAGTCCAGGGTCGGTCACCAGTCGTCGTCCAGCGGGACGGCCTGGTCGGGTGTCGCCGAAGGAGGGCTCGATGGTTGTCATTATGGCCGACCGCCGCCCGCTCCAGGCCGGAAGGTCGCAGGTGACGCGGCATCGCCGCAGGGCCACACCCGGCCCCTGACCGACCGGCCGGGTCGACGCTGACCCGTCCGCCGTCCACCACGGCACGCACGGTCGATCCCGGTCGTGCCCACCCCGGTCCGCCACCACCACGCCGGTCCGGGCGATCCATCCCCACACCGCTCCGGGAAGGAACCACCATGCCCAGGCTCCGCCGCCGCAGCGTGGCCGTTGTCGCCACCGCCCTGCTGGTCAGCCTCGCCGGCACGTCCCCCGTCGCCGCCGCGTCCCTCGACGACACCGTCCTCACCCACGGTGCCGTCGGCGGCGCCGCCGTCGCCGTCGGCGACGTCATCGAGTCCAACCTCGCCACCGGGACCACCGCCAACTTCTACTCCACCGCCACCGGCACCACCGGCGTCAAGTGTGCCGCCTCCAAGTTCAGCGCCACCGTGCTGACCAACCCCGCCGCGCCGGGCGTCGCCACGGAGAGCCTCGACGCGCAGAGCTTCAGCAGCTGCACCAGTAACGTGTTCGGCACCCTGCGCGTGAACCGGGTGAGCGTCGACAACCTGCCCTACAGCACCAGTGTGGACAGCGCCGGCACGGTGACCATCAGCGGTGGCGCGGCCGGCCCCATCCAGAGCACCGTCGTGCTCGCCACCCTGCTCGGCACGGTCACCTGCGTCTACCAGACCGCCGGCAACAGCCTCAGCGGGGTCTCCTCGAACGCCACCACCTCGATCAGCTTCGTCAACCAGCCGTTCACCAAGGTCGCCGGGCCGGCCACCTGCTTCAGCTCCGCGTACTTCTCCGCGACGTACGCGCCGGTGCAGGACGTCAGCCAGGCGGGCAGCCCGACCGTCTACGTCAACTGATCCCTCCCCCCGAGGCCGGTGCCGGGCGGTCCGCCCGGCACCGGCTCGACCACGCCGACCGTGGGCCGGAACCCGGGGCCCCACCGGGGGTGCGGCGGCGGGAAGCCCACCCCGGGCCCGTACGCCCGCCGCGAGCCGCGCCCCGGTCGCGCCGGTCGGCGGCGGGCTGCTCCGTCAACCTCGGCTTCCCCAGCCTGACCTGAGCAGCCGCAGCACACCCGCTCCGGCCAGGTACGCCACCAGGGCGGCCACCGGCACCCCGAGGGGTTCCGGGGCCTCCTTCGGGGTCACGGCGTTGTGCACCAGGGCGTACACCACGGCGGCGAAACCGGCGACGGCGAGCGCGCCACGGACGCCGGAGCGTCCGGTGCGGTCCGGACGCCGTCCGGTGCGTGCCTCGATCGGCCCGAAGAGGGCGACCAGCACGGCCAGCACGACCGTGAGCAGCAGCACCCAGGGCAGCCGCCAGGCCAGCCACGCGGCCGAGCCCACCGGTGGGGTGGGCAGCAGCCCGACGGCGTCGAGCGCGCCGACGAGCAGGACGGCGGCGGTCAGGTGCCAGAGGAAGACGGTGAGCACCACGGCGTTCACCGCGATCACCACCAGCCACGGGCGGCGGCGGTGCAGCCACCGCTCGACCGGGCGGCGTAGCAGCACGATCAACCCGAGCTGGGCGGTGGTCAGGGTGAGCAGCGCCAGGCTCGGCGGGGCGGCGTTGTCCAGTCGCTCGCCGGGCACGTTGAGCATCGCCACCGGGTACGGCCCGACACTGGTCAGCAGCACGGTCGCGGCCAGTCCGGCGAGCAGCATGGTCCACCCGGCGCGGCGGGACAGCGGCAGGCGGGTGGCGCGTGGGCCGCTGCGTGCCGGCGCTGCGGTGGACCGCGCACCATCCGCCGTGGCCGACGAGCGGGCGTCGTACCAGGCGAAGCCGAGTTGGTGCACGGCGAGCCAACCGAAGAGGTAGTTGCCCAGCGCGTACCGCTCGGGGCCCAGGGCCCGCCCGACATCCCCCGCCGCGACCAGCACCGTCAGCGCCACCGGCACGAGCAGGCCGAAGCGCCGGTGCAGCGCGTACGTCACCGGGGTCAGCGGCACCACCAGCAGGTAGGCGGCGAGGAACCACAGCGGGATGGTGGCGAACCAGACCACGGTGCGGACCTGGGTTGCCGGCACGCCGGCCAGCGAGGCGACCGCGGCCCCGCCGCAGAGCACCAGCAGCAGTGCGCTGGTGGGACGTAGCAGCCGGGCGGCCCGGTCCAGCAGCCAGCCGGTGGCGTCTCCGCCCCGGTCCCGTCGGGCGGTCAACGAGGCCGCGTTGGCGAACCCGCCCACCAGGAAGAAGATGGGCATCACCTGGGCCACCCAGGTCAGTGGGTACGCCCAGGGCAGGTCGGGCAGGGCCGACCGCCCGGTGGGTCGCCCGGCGGCGTCCGCGCCGATGACGCTCACGGCCCAGTGCCCGAGCACGACGACGGTGATCGCCAGCGCGCGCAGCAGGTCGACGTGACGCTCCCGGCCCGCCGGGGTGCGCTCGGCGAGCTGACCCAGGCGGCGCATGAGGTCAGGCTATGCCAGGCCGGCGGTCTCCGGGCGTCGGTCGGCTCCGGCCACCGGGACGTGTGCGGTCGGGTGAGGCGGATCCGGTGGCCGTTCCCGTCACCACACGCGCCAGGTAACAGTTTGAAAACTTCGTCCACGCCCTTGACAGCGGAGGCCCTTCAGTAAGAACTTTTACCACTAACAGTAAACACTCTTTTCCGAAAGGCGTTCGCCGATGACCGAGCACGAGGTGGAGACCGCCGCGAGGACCGCGGGGGTCGACGCCGACCCGGTCGACCACCGCGGCGTCGACGGTGTGCTGGCCCGGGTCCGGGCAGGCGCGGCGGAGCTGACCGGTGCGTTGCGTCGGGTCGCCGAGCAGGTGCTCAGCGACCCGGAAGCGGCGGCCCGGGCGACCATCGTGGAGCTGGCCGAACGCAGCGGCACCTCACCGGCCACCATCACCCGGTTCTGCCGGGCGATGGGCTTCGACGGCTACGCCGACCTGCGGCTGGGCATCGCCGTGGAGACCGGCCGGGCCCGCTCGGCCGGCTGGACCGTCGACATCGGACGAGAGATCCAGCCCAACGATCCCCTCGAACGGGTGCTCGGCCAGATCATCGCCGCCGACACCCGGGCCATGCACGACACCGCGGCCCTGCTCGACCTCGCCGAGGTGGAACGCGCCGCGGTCGCCGTCGCCGGCGCCGGCCGGGTCAACATCTTCGGCGCCAGCGGCAGCGCCCTCGTCGGCGCGGAGATGCAGTTCAGCCTGCACCGCATCGGGGTGGCCGCCTGGGCCTGGAGCGACGTGCACGGCGGGCTGGCCAGCGCCGCCCTGCTCGGCCCCGGGGACGTCGCGCTGGCCGTCTCGCACAGCGGCCAGACCCGGGAGACCATCGAGATGCTCGCCGAGGCGGGCAGCCGGGGTGCGACCACCGTCGCGGTGACCGGCTTCCCCCGCTCACCCCTGGCCGAACTGGCCGAGATCGTGCTGCTCACCGCCAGCCAGGCCACCACCTTCCGGCCCGACGCGCTCTCCGCCCGGCACCCCCAGCTCGTCGTGCTCGACCTGCTCTACATCGCCGTGGCGCAGCGCACCCACCACCGCGCCCACGCGGCCTTCCGGCGTACCGCCCAGGCCGTCGACGGGCACAAGGCCGCCAGGAGCACCCCATGACCGGCCCGGGGCACCGCCCCATCCGGCAGACACGAGGAGAGACGACGATGTCCGTTACCCCCGACAACCCGGCGGAGCTGAGCCGCCGTACGCTGCTCGGTCGCGCCGCCGCCGCGGGCCTGCTCGCCACCCCGGCGGTAGGCCTGCTCGGCGCCTGCGCCACCAGCGGCTCCGACCAGGGCTCCAGCACGCGGGCGGAGGGCACGAAGAGCGCCGGCAACCCGCTGGGTGTCGCCGAGGACGCACCGCTGGAGGTGGTCATCTTCAACGGCGGCTACGGCGAGAAGTACGCCACCGACGTGCACCAGCCGCTGTACCGCAAGGCGTTCCCGAAGGCGGAGATCAAGCACCAGTCCACCCAGGCGGTCTCCACCGTGCTCCAGCCCCGGTTCGCCTCGGGCAACCCGCCGGAGTTCGTCAACAACTCGGGCGAGAAGCTGATCGACTTCGGCTCGCTGGTCGCCGACGGTCAGCTCATGGACCTCACCGAGATGTGGGACGCCCCGTCGGTCGGCGACCCGACCAGGAAGGTGCGCGACACCGTCGTCCCCGGCACCGTCGAGGCCGGCTCGTTCAACGGCAAGCCGTACGTCCTGTACTACGTCTCCACGGTCTTCGGCATCTGGTACTCGGGCAAGTTGTTCCGGGACAACGGCTGGGCGCCGGCGAAGACCTGGTCGGAGTTCACCGCCCTGCTCGACAAGATCAAGGCCAGGGGCATCACCCCGTACGGCTACGCCGGCGCGAACGCCGCCTACTACCAGTGGAACGTCATCCTCACCCACGCCGCGAAGATCGGCGGCACCGACGTGCTCAAGAACATCGACAACCTCGAGGACGGCGCCTGGCAGCAGGACGCCGTCAGACAGGCCGCCGAGGCGTGGGCCGAGATCGGCGCCAAGTACGTCGACAAGAGCTTCGAGGGGCTCAAGCACACCGACGTGCAGCTCCGGCAGAACCAGTACAAGCTGGCCTTCTACCCCAGCGGCGACTGGCTGGAGGGCGAGCAGGAGAAGGACACCCCGCCCGGTTTCGAGTACCAGCTCATGCCGGTGCCGAGCCTGACCAGCTCGGACAGGCTGCCGGCCACGGCGCTGCGCGCCACCGCCGGTGAGGGCTACTTCGTCTCCGCCAAGTCGAAGAACCCACGCGGCGGCCTGGAGTACATGCGCCAGATGCTGTCGGTGGCCGGCGCGAAGGGCTTCACCGAGGTGGTCAAGGCCCCGACCGTGGTCACCGCCGGCAGCGAGGGCTTCGCCTTCCCGCCGGGCGTGGCCAGCTCGCAGGCCGCGCTGAAGGCAGCCGGCCAGGACGTGTTCAACCTGTACTTCGACGGCTGGTACAAGGAGCTCGACACGGAGGCACGCACCGCCACCAACGAGCTGATGTTCGGCCGGATCAGCGCCGACGCCTTCTGCGAGCGCCTCCAGAAGCGCGCCGACGCGATCGCCAAGGACAACTCCGTCGCCAAGTTCACGCGCTGACCGATCGGAGCGTGGATCATGCGGCACGGCAGGTATCCGTTCGTGGTGGGGTTCCTCGTCGCCCCGGTCACGCTGTACGTGGTCTTCGTCATCGCGCCGTACGCGCAGGCGTTCCAGATCTCGATGACCAACTGGCGGGGGCTGTCGGCCCCGCGGTGGGTGGGCTTCGACAACTACCGGCGGCTGCTCGACGACGGCAGCTTCTGGAAGGCCGTCCAGCACCACGGCGTACTCCTGCTCGCTCTGCCGCTGATCACCATCGCCATCGCGCTCTTCTTCGCCTTCCTGCTCAACGTCGGTGGAAAGAGCAGCGGCGGGCAACGGCAGGGCGTCCGGGGGGCGGGGTTCTACCGGGTGGTGTTCTTCTTCCCCCAGGTCCTCGCGGTGGCGATCATCGCGGTGCTGTTCCAGATGGTGTACCGGCCGAACGAGTCCGGCCTGGTCAACGGCGTGCTGATGAAGCTCGGTCTCGACCCGGTGCTCTTCCTGATCCGGCCCAACCTGGCGCTGTGGTCGATCATCGCGGTGCTGGTCTGGCAGGCGGTCGGCTTCTACGTGGTGCTCTTCTCTGCCGGGATGGCCGCCATCCCGGGCGAGATCTACGAGGCCGCCGAGATGGACGGGGCGAGCCGGGTGACCCTGTTCTTCCGGGTCACCCTGCCGCTGCTCTGGGACACCCTCCAGGTGGCCTGGGTCTACCTCGGCATCGCCGCGTTCGACGCGTTCGCCATCGTCGCGGTCCTGTCGGTGGACAGCGGCGGCCCCGACGGCGCGACCACCGTGCTGGCGATGGAGATCTACCGCAACGCCTTCGTCTACTCGAAGTACGGCTACGCCTCGGCGATGGGCGTGGCGCTGTTCTTCCTCACCATCACGTTCGCGGCGCTGACGCTGCGGCTGACCAAGCGGGAAAGCGTGGAGTACTGACATGACGTCGCAGACGCTGCCGCCGACCCCGGCGGCGCCTCCGCCGGCCCGGACCGCCGGGGCCGGCCGGTCTCGCCGGGCCACCGCCCACCGGGAGGTACGGCTGTTCGCCGGTCTCGGGCAGGTGGCGCTCGCCGGCTGGGCGGTGATCGTCATCGTGCCGATCCTGTGGACGTTTCTGGCCGCGTTCAAGGACACCGGCGAGATCTTCGGCAGCCCGTGGACGCTCCCGGCCGAGCTGCGCTGGCAGAACTTCAGCCGAGCCTGGACCAGGGCGAACGTCGGCCGGTACTTCCTCAACAGCGTGTTCGTCGTCTCGTGCGGCACCCTCGGCACCATGCTGCTCGGGTCGATGGCGGCGTACGTGCTGGCCCGGTACCGGTTCGTCGGCAACCGGGCGATCTACTACCTGTTCGTCTCCGGGCTGGCGTTCCCGGTCTTCCTGGCCCTGGTGCCGCTCTTCTTCGTGGTGCGGAACCTGGGGCTGCTGGACACCCACACCGGCGTGATCCTGGTCTACATCGCGTACTCGCTGCCGTTCACCGTCTTCTTCCTGGCGGCGTTCTTCCGGACGCTGCCGAACTCGGTCGCCGAGGCGGGGATGATCGACGGCTGCTCGCACACCCGGCTGTTCTTCCAGGTGATGCTGCCGATGGCGAAGCCCGGGCTGATCAGCGTGGCCATCTTCAACGTCATCGGCCAGTGGGCGCAGTACCAGCTTCCGCTGGTGCTGCTCTCCAACGCCAAGGACAAGTGGGTGCTCACCCAGGGCATCGCCGACATCTCGGTCAACGCCGGCTACCAGGCCGACTGGTCCGGCCTGTTCGCCGCCCTGACCATCGCCATCCTGCCGATGATCGTCGTGTACGCGGTCTTCCAGCGCCAGATCCAGTCCGGCCTCACCTCGGGCGCGGTGAAGTAGCCCGGGGCCCCGGGGCCCCGCCGCGCCGCTCGGCGTGCCACGAGCGCCAGAGGTAGGCGTACGCCCCACCGGCCCGCAGCAGGTCGTCGTGGCTGCCGATCTCGGTGATCCGCCCGCCCTCCAGCACCGCCACCCGGTCGGCGTCGTGCGCGGTGTTGAGCCGGTGCGCGATCGCGATCACGGTACGCCCGGCGAGCAGCGTCGCGAGCGCCCGCTCGGTACGCCGGGCGGTGGTCGGGTCGAGGGCGGCGGTGGCCTCGTCGAGGATCAGCGTGTGTGGGTCGGCGAGCACCAGCCGGGCGAGCGCGAGCTGCTGGGCCTCGGCCGGATCGAGCTGCCGGGCGCCGTCGCCGAGCGGGGTGTCCAGCCCGTCCGGCAGCCGGGCCGACCAGTCGGCGCCCACCGTGGCCAGCGCCGAGCGCATCCGCTCGTCGGAGGCGTCCGGCGCGGCGAAGGCGAGGTTGTCGCGCAGCGAGCCGATGAACACGTGGTGCTCCTGGGTGACCAGGGCGATCCGCCGCCGCCGCTCGGCCGGGTCCAGATCGGTGACAGGGCAACCGCCGATACTCACCACGCCGCGCCGTGGCCGGTCGATCCCGGCGAGCAGCCGAGCCAGGGTGGACTTGCCGGCACCCGACGGACCGACCACCGCCAGCCGCTCACCGGGGCTCACCTCCAGGTCGATGCCGTGCAGGACGTCCGGCCCGTCGACGTACGAGAAGCGGGCGTCGCGGACCACCAGCCGCTCGCCGCCGGGCGGGGACGCCCGGCCGGGCGGCTCCGGCGGCACCAGGCCGACGCCGAGCACCCGGGCGAACGAGGCGAAGCCCCGCTGCGCCTGCTCCGTCCACTGCAACAGCCGGTCCAGCGGCTCGATCGCCTGTTGCAGGTAGAGCGCGGCGGCGACCACCGCGCCGAGCGGAACCGACCCCGCGTGCAGCAGGTACCCGCCGACGAGCAGCACCGCGGCGACCGGCAGCGGGTAACTGGCCTCCACGACCGTGAAGAAGACGGTGCGCAGCGCCAGGGTCGCCCGTCGGGCCCGCCACACCCGGTCTATCCGGGCGGTGCCGTGCGCGATCCGGTCGTCGGCGAGGCGCAGCGCCTCGACCGTACGCGCGCCCTCGGCCGTGCTGGTCAGCGCCTCGGTCAGGTCGGCGGCCGCCGCGCCCTCGGCCAGGTAGGCGGGGCTCGCCCGGCGCAGGTACCAGCGGGTCACCAGCCAGATCGACGGCAGCCCGGCCAGCGCCGCCAGGCCGAGCAGTGGATGCAGCAGGAAGATCGCCCCGAACAGCAGCGCCAACTGCACCGAGGAGATGACGATGGTGGGCACCACGTCCCGCACGGTGGTCCCGACCGTCGACACGTCGACCGAGCTGCGGGTGGCCAGGTCCCCGGCGCCGGCCCGTTCGACGACGGAGACGGGCAGCCGCAGCGTGGACCGGACGAACTCCTCGCGCAGCTCCGCGACGGCCCGTTCGCCGAACCGGTGGCCGGCGTACTGCGCGTACCGGGAGAGCAACGCCTGCGCCACGACGGCGCCGCCGATGGCCAGGGCCAGCCGGTCGACGGTGGCGACCCCGGCGCCCGCGCCGACCCGGTCGATGATGACGCCGAGCAGCCACGGTGGGGCGAGCCGGGCGATCGCGGCGGCGCCGTGCAGCGCCAGCAGGAGAGCCACCGTACGCCGGTCCCGGCGCAGCAGGCCGCGCAGCGCCCGGCGCACCGTGCCGCGGTCGGCCACCGGCAGGCCGTTCACGGGTGGACCCCCTGCGGCTCGGCGGGTTCGTCGGCGCTGTCCCGGTCGACCAGGGCCCGGTAGCCCGGGTCGCGGTCGAGCAGCTCGAGGTGGGTGCCGGTGGCGACGACGCGGCCGGAGCGCAGGTGGGCGACCGTGTCGGCCCGGCCGAGCAGCAGCGGCGAGGTGGCGAGCAGCACGGTGGTCCGTCCAACCCGGGCGGCGCGCAGCCGCTCGGCGACCCGTGCCTCGGTGTGCGCGTCCACCGCCGAGGTCGGGTCGACGAGGATCAGCACCTCCGGTTCGGCCAGCAGCGCCCGCGCCAGGCGTACCCGCTGCCGCTGGCCGCCGGAGAGCGTCCGGGCCCGGACGTCGACCGGGGAGTCCAGACCTGCCGGCAGGGAGTCGGTGACGTCTTCGGCCGACGCGACCCGCAGGGCCTCGGTGATCTGCTCGTCGCCGGTTTCCGGGCCGGTACGCAGGATCTCCCGCAGCGTTCCGGCGAAGAGGTACGAGTCGTGCTCGGCGACCAGGATCCGGTCGCGGACCTCGTCCAACGGGCGCGCGGAGAGTGGCCGGCCGCCCCAGGTGACGTCGCTGACGACGTACCGGCCGAGCCGGTCGGCCAGCGCGACGGCGTCCGCCGGGTCGTCGGCGGCGACAGCGGTCAGCCGGCCGGCGTGGACGGTCAGCCCGGTGACCGGGTCGTGCAGGTCGGCGGGGTGCGCCGGAGGGGGTTCGGGCCGGCGGGCGTCGGGGATCGCGCCGGGAGCGTTCGCCCCGGCCAGGCCGCCGCGCGGCGACGACGGACCGCCGTCACGCGGCCCGCCGACGTCGTCGGGGGCCAGGACGAGCAGGGCGATGATCCGGCGGGCGGCGACCCGGCCCCGGATGAACTGGTGGCTGCCCTCCAGCAGGAACCAGACCGGCACGATGAGGGCCGCCACGTAGCCGTACACGGCGACCAGCTCCCCGACACTGATCTGGCCGGTCACCGTCATCCGGGCCCCCAGCCACACCACGGCCGCGAGGAACAGCCCCGGCACCGCGATCGTCGCCGCGTCGATCCAGCTGTAGACCGCGCCGACCCGGTACCCCTCGGTGAGCAGGTCCCGGGAGCGGGCGGCGTACCGGCGGGCGAACAGGTCGCGGCCACCGACCCCGGCGAGCACCCGCAGCCCGGCGACGATGTCGCCGGAGCGGGCGGTGAGTGCGCCCTGGTGCTGCCGGTAGACCGACTCCGCCCCGTCGAGCCGGCGCAGCAGCGGACCGACGACCAGCCCGACCGCCGGCACCCCGACCAGCACGCAGAGCGCGAGGAGGGGGGAGATCGACCAGAGCACGCCGGCGACGACCGCGTACGCGACGACCGCGCCGACGCCCGGGCCGGTCAGGGTGAGCACCTGGGCCGTCCAGTCGATGTCGGAGCCGCCGACGGTGGCCACCTCGCCGGCGGCGACCCGGCGTCGCAGCACCGCGCCGATCCGGGCGAGCTGTCGCAGCACCAGCGCGGCCGAGCGGGCCTTCGCGTCCTCCCGGATGTACGTCATCGTGCGGTGCCGCATGATGCCGAGCCAGGACAGCCCGAGGCCCGCGGCGACGATGGCCGCGACCCAGGCGGTCAGGGCCCGGATGTCGCCGGCCCGCAGCCCGTCGTCCACCGCCCGGGAGATCAGGTACGGCCGGACCGACAGCCCGACCATCCAGGCGGTGCCGAGCAGGCTGCCGCGCAGGGCCCGCCAGGGCTGGCAGCGGACCAGCCACCACAGGTAGCGCAGGGGTCCGCCGAGGTCCGGTGTGCCGGGGTCGGGATGCGGGATCTGCGGGGGCATCCGGCCCACGCTACCGACTCGATCCGTGCCTCACTGCCCTGTTTTCCGCCGCGGAACGGTGATGCCGGCCAGCTTGCCGCCGGAGCCTGCCGGCGGGCGGGCCGGTGTGTCACAGGGGCGGGGCAGAATCGCAGCCGTGCTGGTGGCGGTGGTGGCGGACGAGCGGGGCGGGGGCGTGCTCCAGTCGCTCGACGGCGCCGGCCGCCCCGCCGGGCCGGCCGAGCCGGTCGCCGACCTGGTCGCCGCCGTCGCCGCCCGCGAGGCCGCCGGGCGTCCGCGCTGGGTCCTCGCTTCGGCGGCGGCACTCTACCCGGTGCTGCTGCGCGCCGGGGTGCGGCTGGAGCGCTGCCACGACGTCGAGCTGACCGAGGCGCTGCTGCTCGGTCACGCCGGCCGTTGGGGTGAGCCCCGGTCGCTGGCCGCCGCTTACGCCCGGCTGGTCGGGTCCGCTGTCCCCGTCGATCCACCGCCCCGGCCGCCGGCCCCGCCCGGGCACGGCCAGGGCGCGCTCTTCGACGCCGTTTCCGGGCCGCCGGGCCCGGGCGGCGCGGCGCTGGCCCGGGTGTACGCCGACCAACTGGCCCGGATCGCGGCCACCGCGCATCCCGGCCGGTTCCGGCTGCTGGTGGCCGCCGAGTCGGCCGGCGCGCTGATCGCGGTGGAGATGGGCGCGGCCGGGCTGCCCTGGCGGGCCGACGTGCACGACGCGATCCTCGCCGAGCTGCTCGGCGAGGTGTCCCCGGTGGGCGGGCCGCCCCGCCGGCTGGCCGAGTTGGCCGCCCGGATCGCCGACGCGTTCGGCGTACGGCAGGTGCACGCCGACTCGCCGGCGGAGCTGTTGCGGGCGTTCGCCCGGGCC
Organism: Micromonospora sp. KC723; assembly: GCF_004348595.1. Classification (GTDB taxonomy): domain Bacteria; phylum Actinomycetota; class Actinomycetes; order Mycobacteriales; family Micromonosporaceae; genus Micromonospora. The sequence continues at coordinate 29,985 of NZ_SMKD01000013.1, read as the reverse complement.
GGGGTGGAGCTGCCGAACACCCGGGCCTGGGTGCTGCGCGGCGTCGACCATCCGGCGGTGCCGCTGGTGCTGGAATACAAGGAGCTCTACCGGATCTGGACGGCGCACGGCCGGGCCTGGCGGGATGCCTGGGTCCGCGACGGCCGCTTCCATCCCGAGTACGTCCCGGGCGGGGTCGTGTCCGGCCGGTGGGCGACCCGGGGCGGGGGAGCGTTGCAGATCCCGAAGGTGATCCGCCGGGCGGTGGTGGCCGACCAGGGCTGGCGGTTCGTGGTCGCCGACGCCGGCCAGCTGGAGCCGAGGGTGCTCGCCGCGGTCTCCGGTGACGCCCGGCTCGCCACGGCGGGCGCGGCGGGTGACCTCTACGCCGCCCTGGCCCGGGACGCCTTCGGCGGTGACCGGGCCCGAGCCAAGCTGGCGCTGCTGGGGGCGATGTACGGGCAGACCGGTGGGATGGCCGTGCCCGCCCTGGCGGTGCTGCGGCGTCACTACCCGACGGCCTTCGCCTACGTGGAGGCGGCGGCCCGCACCGGTGAGGCGGGCGGCCTGGTGCGGTCCTGGTTGGGGCGTACCTGCCCGCCGGGGACGGTGGGCCTGGCCGACGGTGAGGCCGTCGACCAGGTGCCCGGCGGCGACGACCGGCAGTCGCCGCGGGCCCGGGCGGCCCGGTCCCGGGGCCGGTTCACCCGCAACTTCGTCATCCAGGCCACCGCCGCCGAGTGGGCCTCGACGCTGCTCGCCACGCTCCGTGGGGAGCTGGCCGGCACCGGGGCGGAGCTGGTCTTCTTCCAGCACGACGAGGTGATCGTGCACTGTCCGGCCGGGCAGGCGGGCGTGGTCGCCGAGGCGGTGACCCGGTCCGGCGCTCGGGCGTCGGCGCTGCTGTTCGGCGATTCCCCGGTCCGGTTTCCGCTGGATCTGTCCGTTGTCGACTGCTACGCCGACGCGACCTGACCGGCCGGGGTTCTGGCGGGGTCGGCGCTGGCCGTTGGTGTCGCCGCCGTGCTGGTCACGACCAGGCCGGGCGATGAGTGGTGACGGGGAATCTATCTAGAATGTGGCGATTTGCCCCGCCACCCCGTGCCCCGGGTCGTCGTTGGGTCCGGTGTGCGCAACGGACCGGGCAGCCCTGCTCGGTCCGTCTTCACGACGGAGGTGGCACCGCTGAACCGGATCGCAGGCATGATCATCGCGGCGGGCGGGGGGCGCCGGATCGGCGGCCCGGAAGCCCTTCTCCACCAGGGGGAGCGGCCCCTGGTGGACCAGATGGTCGACACGATGACCGAGGCGGGTTGCGGGCAGATCGTGGTCGTCCTGGGCGCCGCCGCCGACCAGGTGCGCCAGACCGCCGACCTGTCCCGGGCCACCGTGGTGGTCAACCAGGCCTGGAGCACCGGCGTCGGTTCCTCCATCCGCGCCGGCCTGGCCGCGATCACCGACGAGGACATCGAGGCGGTCGTGGTGGTCCCGGTGGACATGCCCGGCCTGACCGCCGCGGCGGTACGGCGGGTCACCGCGCTGCCGTACCCGGACGTGCTGGTCTGCGCCACCTACGACGGTCTGCGCGGCTACCCGATGCTCTTCGGCCGGCGGCACTGGTCGGGCATCGCGACGCTGGCCAGCGCGGACGTCGGGGCCCGCCCGTACCTGCTGGCCCACAAGGACCAGATCGTCGACATCTCCTGCGACTCGGTGGCCGACGGCAGCCGGGTGGACACCCCGGAGTTGATGGCGCTCTACGGCCTGACCGTCCCGCCGCAGCGGGTCGGCGCCTGACCCCGCGCCGTCAGACCTCGATGTTGAACCGTTGCAGCACCGACGGCGCCATCAGGCCCATCGCGGCCAGCACGGAGAGCACGGTCAGTGCGGTACGCAGCACGACGACCTCCGCCTTGCTGCCGGTCCGCAACGCGATGCTGTTCGGCAGGCCGACCATCATCCACATCCGTCGTTTGATCGGGATCGGCCAGAGGATCGGCACCCCCGCCTTGGTGATCATGTCGCCCAGGATGTGCACGAAACAGCCCACCCCGACGGCCAGCCCGATCATCGGATAGCCCCGGTCGCCGGGCAGGTTGGCGAAGGTGTACCAGGCGGCGGCGGCCGAGGCGAGGGTGACGATCACCCAGCCCGCCCGCTCCGCCCACCGGTCGAACAGGCCGCGTAGGGCCAGCCCGATCATGAAGAACAGGATGCCCACCACCGCCCACTTGCCGTACGCCGTGCACAGCGTGGTGGTGCCCCAGCCGACCAGGGTGGTGAACGGGATGGTGTGGGTCAGGGTCCGGTGCCCGTTGTTGCGGCGGGGATCACGGCTGAGCTTGGTGGCGTAGTAGACGCCGAGCGAGACCTTCTCCATCACCTCGGCGAGGAAGAGGGAGAAGACGCCGAAGGTGCGGGCCACCGTCGCGCCGCCCTGGTTGCGGGTGACCTTTCCGGAGAGGTCCAGGTCGGGGAAGAGGGCCCCGCCGGCGCAGACCGCGGTGCCCACCGCCAGCGCCAACGGCGACTGGTGGTAGTCCGCGAACTGGTCCAACGCCCACGAGCCGGTCAGCCACACCGCCGCGCCCGACAGCGCGTGGGACGGTCCCATCATGGCGTATCGCCCTCCCCAGGTCCTTGATCGACAAACTACGCCACTGTGTCAGAGCCGCCGCCGACGGGGCAATCAACCGGTCGGTCCACTGGGGAGAGTTACTGGTCAGGTCAGGAGCCGGGCCGCGCCCAGGGCGCGGGCGGCAGGGCGCCCGGGTACGACCGGGGAGCGCCGCGCGGCGGGAACGCCGCGGGGGAGGTCGCGGGTTCTCCGGTGGCAGGCGGCCGGGACGCTCCGGGCCACGGCGGCGGGGGCGGCGGTCGTTCGATCCGCAGCATCGTCGTCGGCTCCTCCTCGTCGGCCGGTTCCGGTTCCGGACCGCGCTCGGCGGCTATCAACCGCCGTTCGGCCTCGTCGTGACCGATGCGCCGGCGGGGATCCCGGCACAGCAGGCCGGCGAGCACGGGTGCGAGCGGCCCGGCGTGGGGGGCGGGGTCGGGCGGGTCGGCGGCGAGCGCCGCCAGGGTGGCCACCGCGGTGCCCCGGGCGTACGGCGGGCGTCCCTCGACGGCGGCGTACAGCGTGGCGCCGAGGGACCACAGGTCCGCCTCGACACTGGACACGCCCTCGGCGGCGCGTTCCGGGGCGACGAACTGGGGCGAGCCGAGCACCATCCCGGGGCGGGTCAGCACCCCCTCCTCCCCGCTGAAGGTGGCCAGCCCGAAGTCGGTGAGCATGATCTGCCCGTCCTGCGTCACCAGCACGTTCTGTGGTTTGACGTCCCGGTGCAGCACGTTGGCGGTGTGGGCGGCGCGCAGCGCGGCCAGCAGCGCCCGCCCGACGCCGGCGGCCCGGACCGGGTCCAGGGGGCCGTCGCGGTCCAGGACGGCCTGCAACGTCCGGGAGGGGATGTACTCCATCACGATCCACGGGTGCCCGGCGACCGGAACGACGTCGTAGACCCGGACCACGTTGGGGTGGCGGAGCCGGGCCGCGGTACGCGCCTCGCGCAGCGTCCGCAGCCGCAACTCGTCGCCCTCGACCTCGGACAGCCAGTGCGGCGGAACGACCTCCTTGACCGCCACCTCACGGTGCAGCACCTCGTCGACGGCCCGCCACACCCGACCCATGCCGCCCTGGCCCACCGGTTCCACCAGCCGGTACCGGCCGGCGATCACTACGTGCTGCACCGCTCTCCTCACCCTTGGCTGACGCACCACGGTAGCCAATGGATCGGGGCGGGCCTATCGCTTGTCCGGTCGGCCTCAGCAGGCGGCGCCGTCCATCGCCAGCAGGTTGCCCTCCGGGATGAGGATCCGCGACCGCCCGCCGAGCAGCGCGCCGGCCCGCCGGGCCTGGAACGACCCGTGTTCGCGGCGGGCGGCGGCGTAGCTGCCGGCCGTCCGGGCGGCGATGGTGGCCCAACCGTACCGCTCGCTGACCATGCTGCGGGCGCGGCGGGCCACCCGGCGGGCGAAGACCTCGTCACCGATGAGCCGGTCGACCGCGCCGGCCAGCGCGTCCGGGTCGCTGTGCGGGAAGGTCACCCCGGTCACGCCGGGCTCGACGATCTCGGCCAGCCCACCGGTGTCGGCGACGGCGAGCGGCGCGCCCGCCGCGGCGGCCTCCAGCGCGATCATGCCGAACGGCTCGTAGAGGCTGGGGATCACCGTGGCGTCGGTGGCGGCCAGCACGGCCGGAAGCTGGGTGGAGTCCAGGAATCCGGCGAAGCGGACGGTCTCGTCGAGGCGCAGCCGCCGCGCCTGGTCGACCAGTTCGTCCTTGTACGGCCCGTCCCCGGCGATGACCACCCGCAGCCCCGGGTGCCGCTCGCGCAGGTACGGCACGGCGTGCACGAGGTGCTGCACGCCCTTCTCGTACACCAGCCGCCCGGCGTACCCGACCAGGGGCCCGTCCCCGGCGAACCGGGCCCGGGCCGAGGCGACGGCCCGGGGTCGGGCGCGCCACGCGCGGTCGTCGACCCCGTTGGGCACCACGTCGACCCTGGTGGCCGGCACGTCGAACAGCCGGGTGACCTGGTCCCGCATGTACCCGGAGCAGGCGATGACCCGGGCCGAGGCGTTGCTGATCCAGTGTTCGACGCCGTGGATGGTGCGGTTCATCTCGTCGGGGAGCCAGCCCTGGTGTCGGCCGGCTTCGGTGGCGTGGATGGTGGTGACCAGTGGTATGTCGAGGTGTTCGGCGAGGGTGATGGCGGTGTGGGCGACGAGCCAGTCGTGGGCGTGGACGACGTCGTAGGTGCCGGCTTCGGTGGCGCGTAGGGCGGTGCGGGTGAGGGTGTGGTTGAAGGCCATGGTCCAGGCCAGGAGGGAGTTGGTGGCGAGGGGGAAGGTGACGGGGTCTTCGGGGGCGCGGAGGATGCGGACGCCGTCGGCGTACTCCTCGAGGGGTGCGCCGTCGGCGTGTCGGGTGATGACGGTGACCTCGTGTCCGGCGGCGGCCAGGGCCACGGACAGGGCGTGCACGTGGCGGCCGAGTCCGCCGACGAGCACGGGCGGGTACTCCCAGGAGAGCATCAGCACGCGCTGGTGCCGGGCGGGGTTGATGTCGATCACGTCGGCGTCAGGTGACATGCGGCCCCCTTTGAGTTGTGTCCGGGGCACGCGCGGTCGGACACCGAAGGGGTGCCGTCGCCTTGGCCCAAGGTGGGGCCCATCCTGCCGACTGGTGGATAACCAGCGGAGACGTGGTGATTGCCGGTGTGTAACGCGTGCCTATCCGGCCTTCCGGACGCGCAGCAGTTCGGCCACCGACCACGCCTGGAACGGGCAGCCGGTGGCGGCGTGCGGCGCGGTGCCGTCAGCCGTCTCACTGACTGATCCTAGGCCATACTCCCCCAAATGGCCTACAAGTCCGACCAAAAGGTCATCGGTGGGTAGTCCGGCCTTCCGGTGCGCCTCGACGAACGGACCGACCAGCCACGGCCAGACGGTCCCCTGGTGGTAGGCGGTGTCCCGCTCCGCCGGGCCACCCCGGTGCCGGGGCGCGAAATCGGGCGAGTCGGGGGAGAGGCTGCGCGGCCCCAACGGGGTGGCCAACCCGGCCGCCAGCCGGCGCAACACCGCCGGGTCCGGCTCCAGCGGGGCGTACGGCAGCGACCAGGCCAGCAACTGGTTCGGCCGGAGCAGGTCGTCGTCGTGGTGCGCCGCCCCGCCCAGCGGGTACGCCGGGGCCGGCGCGTCCACCACGTCGTGCAGCCACCCGGTCGGCGCCGGGAACCGCTTGCCGAACGCCTCCTCGGCGCGGGCGTGCAGCCGCCACAGCTCGGCGGCGTCCGCCCCGGCCAGCTCGGTCAGCTCCGCCAGGCCGGCCAACCCGCTCACCCAGAGCGCGTTGACCTCCACCGGCTTGCCGGTGCGCGGGGTCACCGGCACCCCGTACACCCGGGCGTCCATCCAGGTCAGCGCCGCGCCCGGGGTGCCGCCCTGGGTGATCAACCCGTCGGCCGGGTCCACCCCGATGCCGTACCGGGTGCCGGCCACGTGCGCCCGCACCACGCCGTGCAGCGCCGGCAGCAACTCGTCACCGAGATCCGTGTCGCCGGTGACGGTGACGTGCCGACTCACCGCGTGCAGGAACCACAGGGTGGCGTCGACGGTGTTGTACTCCACCCGCCCGGTGTCGGCGGTGTTCGCCAGCATCCCCTCCGACAGCGTCGCCGCGTACGACCGCAGCAGCTCCCGTCCCTCGTCGGCCCGACCCGTGCAGAGGAACAACCCCTCGTACGAGGTCATCGTGTCCCGCGACCAGGCGCCGAACCACGGGTACCCGGCCACCACGTCCGGCCCGGGGGCGGTACGCACCACGAACGCGTCGGCGGCCAGCGCGAGGGTGGCCTCGACGTCGTCGGCCGGTCGGGCCGCGGCCACCACCTGCCGGTTGCGCCGCCGGGCGGCCTCGACCACCTCCACCGCAGGCGGCGGCTCCGGGCCGAGATCCAACGCCCAGGCCCGTACCGACACCGTGTCGCCGGGGCGCTCCAGAGCGCCCGAGAAGCGCCCCGCGTACCAGAGGTCCTCCTCCGGGTGCAGGCCCCGGGCCGCCTCCTCACGGTGGCGCACGCCCAGCCACCACTGCCCCTCCGGCCGCCAGTCCGGCCCGGACAGCCGGTACGCGCCCTCGATCACCGCGCCGCCGTCGACCGGCTCCATCCGCAACGGCGGGCCGTCGGCGCGCCGCTCGCCGTGCGCGTCCCGCCAGGTGCACGCCGCGCTCAGCTCCAGCCGGACCGGTCCGCCCGCGACCAGCCGGTGCACCACCGCCACGCACGACCGCCCGGCCAGCATGGCGATCTCCCGCTCGATCACCACGTCGCCGATCCGCCACCGCCAGCGCGGCAGCCCGTCGACGAGGTCGAAGCGTTCCAGCAGCTCGAAGCCGCGCGGATCGACCACCCGGGAGGACCACTCGTGCGTGCCGAGGCGCACCCGCGTGCCGGAGGGCAGCAGCACCGCCGGGTCCAGGCTGACCAGTCCCACCTTGCGGGCGGCCGGTGTCTCCCCGGCGGTCACCAGCAGCCCGTGGTAGCGGCGGGTCCGCAACCCGCTCACCGTGCCCATGGCGTACCCGCCGAGACCGTCCGGCACCAGCCACTCCCGGGTCGCCCCGGTGGACAGCTCGGCGCAGACCTGAGGCCCGAAACCGATGTCGATCAACTAGTTTCCTCCCACCGCGGCGAGGTGTAACACGACACGACGACAATGGCCGCTGTGGTCAAGTACCCCGACGGCGTCCAAGATTGGCACGTGTTCACCGACAGTTCGCCCTCCGACGTACCCTCCGCCGACGCCGAACGGCTCCGGCTCGCCCAAGCCGACGCCGGCGAGCAGGACTGGCGTGCATGGGGTCCCTATCTGTCCGAGCGGGCGTGGGGGACGGTACGGGAGGACTACAGCGAGCACGGTACGGCGTGGGACTACTTTCCCCACGACCACGCGCGGTCCAGAGCCTACCGGTGGAACGAGGACGGCATGGCGGGCGTCTGCGACGACCGGCAGACGTTCTGCTTCGCGCTCGCCCTGTGGAACGGCCAGGACCCGATCCTCAAGGAGCGGATGTTCGGCCTCGGCGGCGACGGCGGCAACCACGGCGAGGACGTCAAGGACTACTGGTGGTACGAGGACTCCACCCCCACCCACTCCTGGATGCGCTGGCGCTACCACTACCCGCACGCCGCCTTCCCGTACGACGAACTGGTCGCGGTCAACGCGCTGCGCGGCCGGGACGAGACCGAGTACGAGCTGGTCGACACCGGCGTCTTCGACGACGACCGGTACTGGGCGGTCACCGTCGACTACGCCAAGGCGTCCCCGACCGACATGTGCATCCTGGTGACCGTGGCCAACCGGGGTGACGAGGCGGCCACCCTGCACGTGCTGCCGCACCTGTGGTTCCGCAACACCTGGGCCTGGGGGCTGCCCGGCGCCGGCCGGGTGCCGAAGCTGGTCGGCGAGGGATCCCGGCTGGTCGGCGAGCACTGGGTGCTCGGGCAGATCACGCTCGAGGGCGACGGCGACCCGACCCCGCTGCTCTGTGACAACGACACCAACGCCGAGCGGCTGTGGGGGCTGCCGGGCCGGTCGCCGTACCCGAAGGACGGCATCAACGACCACGTCGTGGCCGACGCGGCCACCGTCAACCCGGCGGGTGAGGGGACGAAGGGCGCACTGCACTACGTCCTCGACGTGCCCGCCGGCGGCCAGCGGCAGATCCGGCTGCGGCTGACCCGGACCGCCCCGCCACCCGGCGGCCCGACCCCACCGCGAGCCGATCTCGGCGCCGGCTTCGACACCGTGGTCTGGGCGAGGCGGGCCGAGGCGAACCGCTTCTTCGCCGGCGTCATCCCCGCCTCGGCCACCGCCGACGAGGCCCTGGTCGCCCGCCAGGCCATCGCCGGGCTGATGTGGGGCAAGCAGTTCTACCACTTCGACGTCAAACGGTGGCTCGAGGGCGACCCGGGGTCGACGCCCCCGCCGCCCGGTCGCCGGCACGGGCGTAACAGCGCCTGGTGGCACATGAACAGCTTCGACGTCATCTCCATGCCCGACCCCTGGGAGTACCCCTGGTACGCCGCCTGGGACCTGGCGTTCCACTGCGTCACCATCGCCCGCGTCGACCCGGGCTTCGCCAAGGAGCAACTGTTGCTCCTGCTCCGCGAGTGGTACCTGCATCCCAACGGGCAGATCCCGGCGTACGAGTGGGCCTTCGGCGACGTCAACCCGCCGGTGCACGCCTGGGCGGCGCTCAAGGTGTTCGAGATCGACGGGAGCCGGGACCACGAGTTCCTCGCCCGGGTGATGCACAAGCTGCTGCTCAACTTCACCTGGTGGGTCAACCGCAAGGACACCGGCGGCAACAACGTCTTCGAGGGCGGTTTCCTCGGGCTGGACAACGTCGGCCCGTTCGACCGGTCCGCCGCGCTGCCGGTCGCCGGGGTGCTGGAGCAGTCCGACGGCACCGGCTGGATGGCCATGTACGCGCTCAACCTGCTCGACATGGCGATCGTGCTCGCCGAGCACGACCGGGCGTACGTGGACACCGCCACCAAGTTCTTCGAGCACTTCGCGTACATCGCCGCGGCGGCGTACGAGCAGGGGCTCTGGGACGACGAGGACGCCTTCTTCTACGACGTGCTGCGGCTGGCCGACGGCAGCAAGGTGCCGCTGAAGGTCCGCTCGGTCGTCGGGCTGCTGCCGCTGGCGGCCACCACCCGGCTCACCGCGCGTACCCTGCACCGCCTGCCCGAACTGGGCGCCCGGCTGCGGTGGTTCCTCAGCCAGCGCCCCGAGTACGCCGACGTGATCGGCGCCCGCCGGATCGGCCCGGACGGCCGACAGCAGCGGCTGCTGTCCATGGTCGGCCCGGAACAGGTGGTCCGCCTGCTCGCCCGGATGCTCGACCCCGACGAGTTCCTCTCCGAGTACGGCCTGCGGACACTCAGCCGCGCCCACCTGGACAAGCCCTTCTCGGTGACCCTGGGCGGGCACGAGTTCAGCGTCGGCTACGAGCCGGCCGAGTCGACCAGCGGCCTGTTCGGCGGCAACTCCAACTGGCGCGGGCCGATCTGGATGCCGACGAACTTCCTGCTGGTCAACGCGCTGCGCGACTACGCCGCTTTCTTCGGTGACGACCTCCAGGTCGAGTACCCGACCCGCTCCGGGCGCAAGTGCACCCTGGAGCAGATCGCCGACGACCTCTCGGCCCGGCTGATCTCGCTGTTCACCCGGGACGGCTGGGGTCGGCGGCCGATCTACGGCGCCGCCCAGCTCTTCCAGACCCACCCGGACTGGCGGGATCTGATCTGCTTTCCCGAGTACTTCCACGGCGACAACGGCGCCGGCCTGGGGGCCTGGCACCAGACCGGTTGGACGGCGCTGGTCGTCGACCTCATCCTCACCCTGCGCCGGCCGCCCGGGCAGAACCCGGCTGACCCGGTCGGCGGCGTGCAGTAGCGTGTCCCGGACACGGTGACCGGGAGGGCGAGAATGGAACAGCGGCGGGACGCGGCGGTGCTCGTCTTCGACGCCGACGACACGCTCTGGGAGAACAACGTCCTCTTCGAGCGGGTGATCGACGACTTCCTGGACTGGCTGGACCATCCCACCCTGGACCGCCGTGAGATCCGCGCCGTCCTGGACGACATCGAGGCCGCCAACGCCGTCGTCCACGGCTACGGCAGCAAGGTCTTCCTGCGTAGCCTCGGCGAGTGCCTGGAACGGCTGCGCGAGCGTCCGGCCACCGACCGGGAACGCCGGGAGATCGACGGGCTGGCCGCCGCGCTCGTCGCCCACCAGGTCGAGCTGATGCCAGGGGTCGCGGACACTCTCGACGCCCTCGCCGGCCGGTACGACCTGCTGCTGCTCACCAAGGGTGAGCGGGAGGAACAGCAGCGCAAGCTCGACGCGTGCGGCCTGCTGCACCACTTCGACGCCGCGCACGTCGTGCCGGAGAAGAACGAGGCGACCTACCGGTGGCTGGCCCGCGAGCACGGCTTCGACCCGGCGCGCGCCTGGATGGTCGGCAACTCCCCGAAGTCGGACATCCTGCCGGCCCGGTCGGCCGGCATGAACGCCGTCTTCATCCCGAACGACAACACCTGGGTGCTCGAACACGACGAGCTCGACCCGGACGACCCCGGCGTGCTGCGCCTGAAGGAGTTCCCCGAGCTGCTTCGGCACTTCTGAGCGGGGCGCGCCGGGTAACGTCCGGCTCGTGCCGCTGACGTTTCCCTCGCACCTGGCGCCGGTGCTGCCGCTGAAGCTGTGGCGACCGCGCTGGTTCGACGGCGTGGCCCTCGCCACCGGCTCGGTGTCGCCGGACGTCGCGTACCTGTTCAGTGGCACCCGCATCGACCTCGGGCTGCGTACCCACACGCTGGGCGGACTGCTCTGGTGGTGCCTGCCGGTGGCCTTGGCGTACGCCTGGGTCGTCCGCCGCGTGGTCGCCGGGATCGCCGTGCACCTGCCGGCCCGACACGCGTTCGCCTGGCTGGACTACGCGGCCCTCGGTGCGGTCCGGCACCGCTGGCAGGTGACGGTCTGCTCGGCGCTGCTCGGCGCCTTCAGCCACGTCGTCTGGGACCGGGTCAACCAGTCCGAGCGGTGGCTGCTGCTGATGGGTGGGCGGGACTTTCAGGCGACCGTCGGCGTGCCCTGGTGGTTCTTCTCCGACCTGGTCGGCAGCGCCGTCGGCGGTGCCGTCGTGGTCGGCCTGGCGCTGCGGGCCGCCCGCCGGGGCCGGATCTTCGACGGGGTGCGCCCGCCCGCCCCGCCGGCCAGGCCGGCGGTGTTCTGGGCCGCGGCGCTCGTCGTCACCGGTGTCGGGTCGCTGGTGCTGCCCGGCCTGCCGGCTGCCGGGGTGCCCGGCCCCGCCGGGGTACGCCTGCTGCACCTCGCGGCCCTCGCGCTGATCGTCGGGGCGGCCGCCACGGGTACGCTCTCCGCCCGTCCCCGGGGGCAGGCTGGCCCGACGGGCCGACTCGACCACAGGCAGCGCCAGCCCGGCTGACCGCGACAGGACTTCGCCATCCCGGCGACCCGCGTCCGTCGGCGGGCCCGGGCAGGTGTCAGCCGACCTCGCCGCGGACGATCGCCACGGCCACCCGACAGAACTCGTCCATGTCCGGCTGGAAGCCGGCCGCGATGTCGGGGTGCAGGCCGGAGCGGGTCTCGTCCAGCAGCCGCTGGCAGACCTGCTCGACCGGCTCACCGGCGTAGCCGGCGCGGACCCGGTCCGTGGCGGCCTGCAACGCCGAGGTCAGCTGCTCCTCCAGCGGGCCGCGCAGCTTCTCCTGCACGGGGTCGAGCCCGCGGGGGTCCAACGTGACATGTGGCTCTGACATCGGCGCTCCCTTCGTCGGCGTCCGCGGTACCCCACCGCGGACGTCGGTCAAACCACGGTGGACACCGCGGCCACCCGCACCTGGTAGGAGAAGTCCTCCGCGGGCTCCTCCCGGTACGACAACCGGCGGATCTGCCGGTCGTCGCCGTAGAGCGCGACGTCGACCAGGACGCCGAGGTGGGCCAGCCCGATGGTGGTGACCCGCTTCTTGTCCTGGAGCACCGCGCACACCCCGCCGAGCAGGGTGCTGGCGTCCGAGGTGCGATGCCCGGGCGGGCACCGCAGGGTCAGGTCGACCTCGACCGGCCCGTCCAGCGGCGTCCAGCCGGTGCGCTGGGCCGCGGTGCAGGCCGCCTGGAGCAGGGCGCGGACCCTCGTCGCCTGCCGATGCCCGGCGGCGAAGATGGACAGCGCCTCGGTCTTGACCGGTGGCAGGCCGCTCACCTCGAACGTCAGGGCGAGAGCGCGGGTGTCCTGCACGACGGCACCTCCTCGTGAAGAGGATCCTGCCCAACCGGTGGATTGGCAGAGGGCGGTTCGCGCGAGAACCAACCGATCGGGCGGGTGTGGGTCGGCCGGCGGCGTATCGACTTCGACGGCGACGCGCTGGCTGGGGGAGTCCCCTCTGACGCTAGTCCACGGGCGGGGCGCGGGGTAGCCGGCCCGTGTTACAAGGTGGGACGGGGTGGTCGGTCAGTCCGCCGGGCGCGGCGGGAAGGCGCAGAACTCGTTGCCCTCCGGGTCCGCCAGGATCCACCAGCTGATCCGGTCGTCCGGTTCGCGTAACAGGGTCGCTCCCGCCGTGATGAGCGTGGCGGCGGTCGGACCGGTCAGCGTGACGTCCCAGTGCACCCGGTTCTTCACCCGCTTTCGTTCCGGTACCGGGTCGAAGACCCAGTGGTCCCACGGGAAGCCGGCGGCGCCGGTCACCGAGGCGTGGCCCTGCTCGGCGACCGACACCTCGCCGCCGACGGCCCCGGCCCACCAGGTGGCCTGGGCAACCGGGTCGGCGGCATCCACCACCAGCTCGAAGACGCCCGGCCGGGTGTCCTCGCCCGGGGCGAAGGCGCAGAAGTGGTTGCCCTCCGGGTCGGCGAGGACCCACCAGCCGATCTCGGTGTCCGGCTCGCGGACCAGCCGGGCGCCGGCGGCCAGCAGCGCGTCCGGCCCGTTCCCCGCCAGCCGCAGGTCCAGGTGGACGCGGGTCTTCCCGGTACGCGGCTCGGGCACCCGGTTGACCCAGATCGACTCCGCGTCGGAGCGGGCGGCGCGCGGGTCGATCCGGGTGTCGCCGTCGCCGGTGTCGACCAGCTCGCCGTCGAGCATCCGGGTCCAGAAGCCGCCCAGCGCGTGGGGGTCGGCAGCGTCCATGCAGAGGTCCTTGAAACGGGCGATCATCCGGCCATCATGCCGGGCCGGGGCCGGCGGCGCAGCGCCCCGGAACCCGGGCCGGCGTCACGGTCGCCGCAGCCGTCGCCCCCGCCGCCCACCAGGGCCGCCGCGGTCGCTGATGTTTCGCGACCTCACCGCTCGGGCAGTGTAGGCGCACGAAACGTCCGGGGGCCGCAATCTCCACAACCCGCCTGTCCCGGGCCGTCTCGCCGTGCACCGGGGCACGGGTGCCTCCCCGGTTTCTCGCCGAAGGAAGGGGGAGGGCGATGACGGACCCCGAAGCGCCTGGACACCGACGCCGACCGGGCGTACGGGTCGGCGCGGCAGCCGCCGCGCTGGCGCTGGTCGCGCCGCTGGCCGCGTGCGGCTCCGGCGACGACGGCGGTACGCCCATTATCAACCTGTACTACCCGCCGGAGCAGAACCTGCAACAGGTGGTCGACGACTGCAACGCCCAGGCCGGGGGCCGCTACACGATCGCCTACCGGGTGCTGCCCCGGCAGGCCGACGACCAGCGGGTGCAGTTGGTCCGCCGGCTCGCCGCCGAGGACAGCGGCATGGACGTGCTCGGCCTCGACGTCACCTGGACCCAGGAGTTCGCCAGCGCCAACTGGATCCGCGAGTGGACCGGCCAGGACCGGGCCGAGGTGGAGCAGGGCACCCTCGCCGGCCCGCTGGACACCGCCCGGTACGAGAACCGGCTCTACGGCGCGCCGAAGAACACCAACGTCCAACTGCTCTGGTACCGCACCGACCTGGTTGCCCAGCCGCCGGCCACCTGGGACGAGATGATCTCCGCCGCCCAGGAGCTGAAGCGGCGGGGCCAGCCCTACCAGGTGCTCACCATGGGCGCCCAGTACGAGGGCCTGGTCGTCCTCTACAACACCCTCGCCGCGAGCGCCGGCGGCAGGATCATCAGCGACGACGGCCGGCAGGCCGTCATGGACGAGGGCACCGTCAAGGCGCTCGACCTGCTCAAGCGGTTCGCCACGTCGGGCGTGACCTCGCCGTCGTTCAGCAACGCCACCGAGGACCCGGTCCGGCTGGAGTTCCAGTCCGGCGGCGCTGCCTTCCAGGTCAACTGGCCCTTCGTCTACCCCGCGCTCCAGGAGGCCGACCCGGCGCTGGCGCGGAAGGTGCGCTGGGCCCGCGTCCCCGGCGTCGACGCCGGCACCCCCAGCAAGGTCACCATCGGCGGGATCAACCTGGCGGTCAGCGCCTACTCCAGGCATCCCGCCGAGTCGTTCGAGGCCGCGAAGTGCCTGCGCGACGCGGAACACCAGAAGTTCTCGGCGGTCAAAGACGGCGTCCCGCCCACCATCGAGAAGGTCTACGACGACCCGGAGATGGACGAGGCGTACCCGATGAAGGACACCATCCTGGCGGAGCTGAAGGAGCCGGCGGTACGCCCGCTGAGCCCGGCGTACCAGAGCATCTCCACCGTGATGTCGGCGATCCTGTCACCGCCCTCGGCGATCGAACCCCAGCGGACCGCTGCCGAGCTGCGGCGGGCGATCGCAGACGCGCTGGAGTCGAAGGGGGTCCTGCCGTGAGCATCAACGTCACCCCCGCCGGCGCGGACGTGAGCGCCGCCGCGGAACATGGCACCGGCCGGCACGCCGCCGTCCCCGCGCAGCGGGCCCGCCGCCGGGCGAAGACCCCGCTGAGCGAGAACAAGAAGGCCGAACGCCGGCTGGGCTGGCTGCTCTGCGCCCCGGCCGCGCTGGTCATGGTCCTGGTCACCGCGTACCCGATCGTCTACTCGGTCTGGCTGTCGCTGCAGCGCTTCGACCTGCGCTTTCCTGACCAGCGTGAGTTCGTCGGGCTGGAGAACTACGCCACCGTCCTCACCAACGAGTTCTGGTGGACCGCGTTCGGCGTGACCATGCTGATCACGGTGGTCACCGTCGCGGTCGAACTGGTGCTCGGCATGGGACTGGCGCTGATCATGCACCGGACCCTGGTCGGGCGCGGCATCGTCCGCACCGCCGCCCTGATCCCGTACGGCATCGTCACGGTCGTCGCCGCGTTCTCCTGGCGGTACGCCTGGACGCCCGGCACCGGCTACCTGGCCAACCTGTTCGGCGACGGGGCGCCGCTGACCGAACGGGCCAGCTCGCTGGCGATCATCATGCTGGCCGAGATCTGGAAGACCACTCCGTTCATGGCGTTGCTGCTGATGGCCGGCCTCGCGCTGGTCCCCGAGGACCTGCTCAAGGCGGCCTCCACCGACGGGGCGACCGCCTGGCAGCGGTTCACCAAGGTGATGCTGCCGGTGATGAAGCCGGCGATCCTGGTCGCGCTGCTGTTCCGCACCCTGGACGCGTTCCGGGTCTTCGACAACATCTTCGTGCTGACCGCGGGCGGCAACGAGACCTCCTCGGTGTCGATGCTCGCCTACAACAACCTGATCCGGGGCCTCAACCTCGGCATCGGCTCGACGATGTCGGTGCTGATCTTCCTCACCGTGGCGATCATCGCCTTCGTGTTCGTGAAGCTGTTCGGTACCGCTGCCCCCGGCAGCGACGACGGGGAGAGGCGCTGAGATGGCAGTCGACACCACCACCCGGACGAAGCTGCGCTGGGGGCTGCTGGACGTCATCGTCGTCGTCTTCGCGCTGGTCCCGGTGCTCTGGATCGCCTCACTGTCGTTCAAGACCCCGGCCACCCTCACCGACGGCCGGTTCTGGCCCCGGGAGTGGACGCTGGACAACTACCGGAGCATCTTCGCCACCGACCAGTTCGTCCGGGCCCTGGTCAACTCGATCGGCATCGCCCTGATCGCCACCGCGATCGCGGTGGTGCTCGGTGCGATGGCCGCGTACGCGATCTCCCGGCTGGACTTCCCCGGCAAGCGGCTGCTCGTCGGCGTCTCCCTGCTGATCGCGATGTTCCCGCAGGTGTCGCTCGTGTCGCCGCTGTTCGAGATCGAGCGCCAGCTCGGTCTCTTCGACACCTGGCCGGGACTGATCCTGCCGTACATCACCTTCGCCCTGCCGCTGGCGATCTACACCCTGTCGGCGTTCTTCAAGCAGATCCCGTGGGACCTGGAGAAGGCGGCGAAGATGGACGGCGCCACCCAGGGGCAGGCGTTCCGGCGGGTCATCGCCCCGCTGGCCGCGCCGGGGCTGTTCACCACCGCGATCCTGGTCTTCATCTTCTGCTGGAACGACTTCCTGTTCGCCATCACGCTCACCTCCACCGAACGGGCCCGGACGGTGCCGGTGGCGCTGTCGTTCTTCACCGGCGAGTCGCAGTTCGAGGACCCCACCGGGGCGATCTGCGCCGCCGCCGTGGTGATCACCATTCCGATCATCCTGTTCGTGCTCTTCTTCCAACGCCGCATCGTCTCGGGCCTGACCTCCGGCGCCGTCAAGGGATAGGTGACAACAATGGCTGACATCGTGCTGGACAAGGTGAGCAAGCGCTTCCCCGACGGCACCGCCGCCGTACGCGACGTCGACCTGGAGATCGCCGACGGCGAGTTCGTCATCCTGGTCGGCCCGTCGGGCTGCGGGAAGTCCACCACCCTGAACATGATCGCCGGGCTGGAGGACATCAGCTCCGGCGAACTGCGCATCGGTGGGCAGCGGGTCAACGACAAGGCCCCCCGGGACCGGGACATCGCCATGGTGTTCCAGTCGTACGCGCTCTACCCCAACATGACCGTGCGGGAGAACATGGCCTTCCCGCTGCGGCTGGCGAAGCTGGACAAGCAGACCATCGACTCGAAGGTCGAGGAGGCCGCGAAGGTCCTGGAGCTGACCTCGCTGCTGGACCGCAAGCCGGCCAACCTCTCCGGCGGCCAGCGCCAGCGGGTCGCCATGGGTCGGGCGATCGTCCGGCAGCCCAAGGCGTTCCTGATGGACGAGCCGCTGTCCAACCTCGACGCCAAGCTGCGGGTGCAGATGCGTACCGTGGTGTCCCGGCTGCAGAAGCAGCTCGGCACCACCACCGTCTACGTCACCCACGACCAGACCGAGGCGATGACCCTCGGCGACCGGGTGGTCATCATGCGGGGCGGCGCGATCCAGCAGGTCGGCCCCCCGCAGGAGCTGTACGACCACCCCCGCAACCTCTTCGTCGCCGGCTTCATCGGCTCACCGTCGATGAACTTCCTGCACGCCGCCGTCGAGGACGGGAAACTGCGGACGGCCCTGGGCGACGTGCCGATCGGCGAGCGGATCCGCCGGCAGCTCGAGGGCGCCGACGCGCCCCGCGAACTGATCCTCGGCGTGCGCCCCGAGCACTTCGAGGACGCCGAACTGGTCGACGACGACACCCGCCGGCGGGGCATGGAGTTCACCGCGCCGGTCGACATCGTCGAGTCGATGGGCTCGGACAAGTACGTCTACTTCACCGTCGATGGACAGCGGGCCAGCGCCGCCGAACTGGAGGAGTTGGCGGCCGACGCCGGGGCCGACTTCAGTGGCGGCGGTGCCAGCCTGGTGACCCGGCTGTCGGCCGAGTCGTCGGTGCGGGAGGGGGAGGACCGGCGGGTCTGGTTCAACCTGGAGAAGATCCACCTGTTCGACCCGAGCACCGGCCACAACCTGACATTGCACGAGGGCCGGTCGGGCGGCGCGCTCGCCGACTGAGCCGCGGCCCGGGACCGGTCACCAGGGCCGGCCTCAACAGTCCGCCCACTCCACCCGCGCCGGCAGCCCGAGGAAGACGGCGTACGAATCTACCGCCGCCGCCACCCGCTCGCGCGTCGTCGTATCGAGACCGACCAACGGACGCACCGCCACCCGGACCCGGGTCTTCGTCACGGTGCGCTTCCAGGTGCCGATCACCCGGCCGGCGCGTACGACGGTGGGTTGGAAGACGCCGTTGCCACCCGGGATGATCGCCTGCTTGTGCGCCGGGTCGAGCATCAGCGCGCGGTCCTTGTAGCCGAGCAGGTACTCGTCGAAGCCGGGCAGGGCCAGCACGTCGTCGAGCGGTGCCCGGGGGGCGTCGAGCAGGGCCGGGTCGAGCAGGGCCTCGACCCCGTCCACCTTAACGGTGGCGAGCGCGTCCGCGGCGACCGCGACCGCCCGCCTGGCGTCGGCGGCGGTGAGGCCGGTCCAGCCGGCGAAGTCCTGCCGGGTGGTCGGCCCGTGGCCGCGGAAGTACCGGGTCGCGAGGATGCCCAGCGCCTCGTCACGTTCGGGCCGGTACGGGTCGGGCGCCCACTCGTCGAGCAGGGCGAACGTCTGCTCGGTGCCGATGTGCGGGGCGACGCAGGTCACGCCGCGCTGGCTGGCGTACCAGAGCAGGTGATAGCCGCGTTGGTCGGCGCAGTCGATGCCGGCCCCGGCGAGTGTGGCCAGGCACTCGGCCCGGGTCAGCCGGCCGCCCCCGGCCAGCGCCGTGCCGAGCACGTCGGCGGCCCGGTCGGCCTCGGCCTCGGTGAGGCCGAGCACCTCGCGCCGCCGCTGTGCCCCGGCCAGCGTCCGCACGCCGGTGACCTCCAGCATCCACCGGGCGTCCCGAGGAGGTACGAGGTGCACCGTCCCCCGCATCGGCCAGGTGCGCAGCGCCTCCCGCCGCTCCAGCGCCGCCTGTACGTCGGCCGCCGTGCGCCCGGGCAGCCGGACACCGAGTGACCACATGCCGCTCGCCACGTCCTGGGCCTGCATGGCGCCGAACCACTCCACGACGCCGGCCACGGTCTCCGGCCGGTCCCGTGGGTGCTCCCGCAGCAGCAGGCTGGTCATCCGCAACGCCAGTGCCTCGTCACCGGTCAACCGCACATCGGCCGCCCTTCTCGGAATCGACCGTCAGCCTAGGTGGCACCACCGACACGCGGCCGACGTCACGGCCGCCGGACGCGGGAACGACGACGCCGGGCGGACGGGCTCCCGCCCGTCCGCCCGGCCGCCACAGCGCGCCGTGACCGTCGTGGTCAGCGGCGCCGTCGCGCCGGTTCCGGCACGTCGACGTCGATTCGCTCGCGGCGAACCTGCTCGTCGATCGGCTGTTCCTCGACCACCTCGTCCTTGGCCAGCCGGACCCGCTCCACCGGGACCTGTTCCTTGCTGACCACCGGACGCTCGGCGCGCAGCTCCATCTCCCGCTGCTCGTCGCGGATGTCCGGGCGGATGTCGCCCCGGTTGGCATCGGTGATCGGCTCGCGGACCACCCGCACCTCGTCGTGCTCGACCGGCACGGTGGTGTGCACGTCCTCGGTCACCACCTGCTTGCGCAGCTGCGCGGTGCCCGCCGGCTGACTTTCGGTGCCAACCCGCAGCCGCTCCTCCGACCGGGTCAGCTCCGGCGAACCGGACATCCGCTGCGGCGGACGCTCCTGCTGCTGGAGCTGGTAGTGCCGATAGAGCTGGGCGAGCTGGTCGGCGCCGAGCGGCTGGTCGGTGCCGGCCTCGACGGTCGGCGCGCTCTTGACGGTGGCCTTGTCGTACGGCACGGTCACCTTGCCCTCGGACATGCCGGCCCCGGTCAGCGGGGCCATGGGCTCGTGGTGGCCCATCACGCCGGTCTTGACACTGACCCAGGTAGGTTCGCCGGCGGCGTCGGCCCAGACCTGCGCCACGCTGCCGATCTTCGCGCCCGAGCGGTCCTGGACGTCCTGCCCATACAGCGAGCGGACCTGCTGTTCGGTCAGTCGCATGGTTCGTCCTTCCTCTCGTGGGTCACCACCCGCCTACCCGACGGGCCGGGGCAGCATTCGCCCGAGCCGGCGCGGATGGCGCCACGACCGGTGGCTTCCAGGCCGGGACGTGCGGGTCAGTGCCCCCGGGGGTCGGAATGCGCCCAGCCGGCGCGCTGCGACGACCTGCGAGGTGACGACGGGAGAGGCACGCGATGGCCACCCGGCGGGCTGCTTCCGCAGCGGGTCGACGACCTGCACGACAAGCTCACCGGATGAGCGGTATCAGGCCGTCGACCCGCTGGCGGATCCCAGGTGGAACGGGCCCCCTGATCGCGCTACGCCCGCCGTTCCGCGAGCGGAGCGCGATCCCCCGTTCAGGTCCCCCCGGCGTGCCGGCGACCGCTGCGGACCGTCGACACCCGTGCGAACAGGATCCCGGGTCGACGGCGACCGTGGCACCGCTCCCACGCGGAACTTGCGGAAATCTTGAGCTGTGCCGGGCGGGACGGTCAGAGCCGCCGGTGCATCACCAGCAGGTCGACCTCACCGTCGGCCGGGTGCCGGAAGCCCGCCGGCACCCGGCCGACCACCTGGAAGCCCAGCGAGCGCCAGAGCGCGACGGCCCGGGTGTTGGTCGCCACCACCGCGTTGAACTGCATCGCCCGGTAGCCGTCGGCGCGGGCCAACTCCAGCACGTGTACGCCCAGGGCCCGCCCGACACCGCGGCCGGCCGCGGCCGGCGCCACCATGAAGCTGGCGTTGGCGACGTGGTCGCCGGGGCCGGCCTGGTTCGGCACCAGTTTCGCCGAGCCCAGCACGGTGCCGGCCGAGTCCACGGCCACCACGGTCCGCCCCGGTGGTCGGACGAGCCACATCCCGCGGGCCTCCTCCTCCGGTACGTCCCGGGGCCACGTGTAGGTCTCCCCGGCCGCGACGATCTCGCGCAGGAAGGGCCAGATGCCAGGCCAGTCGGTGTCCGTTGCCGCCCTGATCTCCACCTTCCGAGCATGACACCGACGTTTGACGGCGCAAGCAACGGGTAGTCGCCGAAGCTGACCCGAGATGAGGAGGAATCATCTGATGGACGGCCAGGTCAAGGTCGCGGTGATTTACTACAGCGCCACCGGCATCACGTACCAGATGGCACAGGCCGCCTGCGAGGCTGCGGGCGAGGCCGGTGCCGAGGTCCGCCTGCGCAAGGTGCGCGAGCTGGCGCCCGACGAGGCGATCCGCTCCAACGCGGGCTGGCAGGCGCACCGGCTGGAGACCCAGGACGTCATGGAGGCCGAGATCGACGACCTGGCCTGGGCCGACGTCGTCATCTTCGGCTCGCCCACCCGCTACGGCATGATCGCCGCGCAGCTCAAGCAGTTCATCGACACCACCGGCCCGCTCTGGGCCAACGGCGCGCTGGCGAACAAGGTCTACAGCGCGTTCACCTCCACCGCCACCGAGCACGGCGGGCACGAATCCACCCTGCTGTCGCTGTTCACGGTGTTCCACCACTGGGGCGGTGTCGTGGTGACGCCCGCCTACACCGACCCCAGCCAGTTCGTCGCCGGCAATCCCTACGGCGCCTCGCACACCAGCAAGAACGGGGAGGTCCCCCCGGACCACGTGGCGCTGGCCGCGACGGCGTTGACCGCCAAGCGGGCGGTGCAGATCGGCACGGCCCTCAGGCACGGCCTGGCCGCCGGCTGACCACCCGCCGGCCGGTGGCCCGGCGGGGACGCAGGACCCGTCCGGGCGACCGGTCGCCGCCGGCCCTAGCCGCGACCCGGCGAACCCGGCCCGATCAGTGCCGGATGCGCCAGCAGGTGGCCCAGCAGGTCCGCCAGGACGGCCATCCCGTCCCGGCTGAGCACCGACTCCGGATGGAACTGCACGCCGGCGAAGCCGGGCCCACGCAGCGCGTGCACCGCCGCGTCGACCGGGTCGCGGGACAGCTCCACCGGCCCGTACGGGGTGGCGACGCGGTCGGCGTCGGCCAGGGCGGTGAACGTGGCGTAGAAGCCCACCCGCCGGGGCGTGCCGAAGACCGTGATCTCACGTTGCAGCCCCTGGTAGGGGGCCTCCCGCCGGTGCAACGGCAGTCCGAGCAGGCCGGCGAGCAACTGGTGGCCGAGGCAGACCGCCAGCGTCGGCAGGCCGGCGGCCAACCGCGTGGTCAGCAGCCCCCGTAGCGCCGCCATCTTCGGCTCGCCCGCCGCCCGTGGGTCACCCGGCCCGGGGCCGACGACCACCAGGTCGTACGCCTCGGTCGGGCCGGGCCGCCGCCACGGGCGTACCTCGACGGCGAGGCCGAGCGCACCGAGCTGGTGGGCCAGCATCCCGGTGAAGGTGTCCTCGCCGTCGACGATCAACGCCCGCCGGCCGACCAGCCCGGGCAGGGTGGTCGCCCCGGGCACCCGCTGGTCGAGCCAGAACCGGGCCAGCGGGGCGTTGCGCTCGGCGAGCGCCGCCCGCACCTCCGGGTCGTTGGCGAGCACCGCCTCCGGGGCGCGCCCAGGTGGGCCGGCCGGGTGCACCGCCGGGCCGGCCGGGCGATGGCGGGCGGGCGTGGTGGGAACGGAGACCCGCGGGTGCAGGCCGAACGCGGTGAGTACCCCGGCCGCCTTCGCGTGTGTCTCGGCCACCTCACCGGCGGCCGTCGAGTGCCGTACCAGGGTCGCCCCCACCGGTACCCGCAACTCGCCGGCGGGGGAGATCTCCGCCGTCCGGATCAGGATCGGCGCGTCCAGCGTCTGCCGGCCCCCGGCATCACGGCCCAGCAGGGCCAGCACCCCCGAGTAGTAGCGGCGGCCGGTGCGCTCGTGCCGGGCGATGACCCGGCAGGCGTTCTCCATCGGGCTCCCGGTCACCGTCGGGGCGAACATCGTCTCCCGCAGCACCTCCCGGACGTCCCGCGTCCCCCGCCCCGCGAGCAGGTACTCCGTGTGCGTGAGGTGGGACATCTCCTTCAGGTACGGTCCGACCACCTGGCCGCCGTGCTCGGCGACCGTGGCCATCATCTTCAGCTCCTCGTCGAGGACCATGTACAGCTCCTCGACCTCCTTCGGGTCGCGCAGGAAGCGCAGCAGCCCCTCCCGGTCCGTCGCGGCCCCGGTGTGCCGGAACGTCCCGCTGATCGGGTTCATCATCACCAGGCCGTCGTCGACGCTGACGTGCCGCTCGGGGCTCGCCCCGACCAGGACGCGGGTGCCGGTGTACACCAGGAAGGTCCAGTAGGCTCCCCGTTCGGCGAGCAGCAGCCGGCGCAGCGCGGACGCCGCCGCCGCCAACGGTGGGCCCTGCACGGTCGCGCGCAGGGTGCGGTGGATGACGAAGTTCGCCCCCTCGCCGCGCCCGATCTCCTCGGCCAGGACCCGCCCGACGACGCCGGCGTACTCCGCGTCGGTGACGTCGAACGCGGCGCCGGTGGCGACCACCGGTGCCTCCGGCAGGGCGGCGAGCGCGTCGGCCAGCGCGATCGGGACGTGTCCGGTGATCTCCAGGTACTCCAGCGGGGCGCTGTCGTCGACGCACGCGAAACCGCGCTCGACGACCTGCCGGTACGGCACCAACGCCAACGTGCGGGGGCCGGCCGGACCGTCCGGCAACGGCAGGTCGGCGAGCCGGCCGGCGACGCGTACCGGGCCGGTGAAGAGGTCCAGGTGAGCGGCGCCCTCGCGGCGGACCAGCGCGAACGGACCGGGGTCGGCACCCCGGGCGAGGGCGGTGAGCAGGTGGTGCGGGCGGATCATCGGGGTCTCCTCGAAGGACGTCGCCGTCCGCCGGGGCGGCTCGGGAGCCGGGAGAGACCGGCGGCCGCCTCGTCGGGCGGCCGCGGGAAGCTACGCGCGGAAGGTGGCCGCCGGGTCGGCGGGCCACCAGCAGGACAGGGGCGCGAGCATGCCGTCACCCTACGCGGGCCCGTCCGACCCCGGTAGCCGTTCCCACTTCGTGGGGTGCGCTCCGGGGGCCGATCACGGCGTCGCCGGCCCCCGGGTTGGGTACCGTGACCCGGGATGAACATTCTCGCTCTCGACCTCGGCACCTCCTCGGTACGCGGGCTCGTGCTCGACGCCGACGCGGACCCGCTGCCCGGTGTGCTGGCCCGCCGCAAGGTGCGCGTGGCGGTCGCCGACGACGGCACCGGGACCCTCGACGCGGCCCGCTACCTCGCCTGCCTCGTCGAGTGCCTGGACGAGCTCGCCGACGGCGGGCACCTGCGTGACGTGGCGCTGGTCGCGGTCTCCGCCCAGTGGCACTCGGTGGTGCCGCTCGACCCCGCCGGCACGCCGCTCGGACCCGTGCTCACCTGGCTGGACACCCGTCCCGAGCCGCTGCCCGGCGCGGTCGGTCCGGCCGACCCGGCCGACTTCCACCGGCGTACCGGCACCTGGTGGCACCGCTCCTACTGGTCGGTGCGGCTGCCGTGGTTGCGCGCGCGGGGCTGCGGCCCGGCCGGCCGCTTCGTCGGCCTGGCGGAGTACGTCCTGGGTGAGCTGCTCGACGCGGCCCCCACGTCGGTGTCGATGGCCTCCGGCACCGGGTTGCTCGACCTGCGCGCGATGGACTGGGACGCCGAGGCCTGCGCGCTGGCCGGCGTACGCCCCGGCGAACTGCCCGAGCTGGCCCCGTCGGGTTGGCGCGGTCGGCTGCGCCCGGAACACGCGCGGCGCTGGCCACCGCTGGCCCGCGCCGACTGGGCGGCGGCGATCGGTGACGGGGCTGCCTCCAATGTGGGCTCGGGCTGCGTAGACGCGCGTCGGGCCGCGGTCACCGTCGGCACCTCCGCCGCGGTGCGCCTGGTGCAGCGGGTGCCCGCCGACGCCGACCTGCCGCCGTTGCCCGAGCAGCTCTGGCGGTACCGGGTGGACCACCAGCACGTGGTGACCGGCGCCGCCTACTCCTGCGGCGGCAACCTGTTCGCCTGGGCCAACCGCGAGCTGCGGCTGCCGCAGGGACCGGACCTGGAGGTGGCCCTGGCCCGGGTGCCCCCGCAGGGCGGGGTGGCGGCCAACCCGCGCCTCGGTGGTGACCGGCCGCCCGGCACCGTCCGTGCGGGGGCGGGTGAACTGCGGGGGCTGAGCTTCTCCACCACCGGGGTGGAGATCCTGGCCGGGCTGATGAGCGGGCTGTGCCGGATGGTCGCCGACGACCTGGCCGTGCTGGAGTCCGTGGTGGACGACCCGGTCGACGTGGTGCTGGGTGGGGGCGCGGTGACGGCGTCCGCCTGGTGGCGGTCGGCGTTCGCCGCCGCCCTCGCTCCCCGTCGCGTCCGGCACCGCTCCGAGCCGGAGATCGGGGCCACCGGCGCGGCGTTGGTGGCTCTCGGGCGGGTCGCCGCGGCGGAGCGGCTCGCCGGCTCCGGCCGGACGGAGGAGGAGCCGTCCCCGACCTTGCCCGCACATCCCGCCGCTCCGGCCGCCGGTGGGAGCCCCGGGGGCCGTTGACACAGTTCGCCGGCCTGGTTGGATGGACCCCGCTCCCCGACGAGGGGGAGCGAGGGACCGAGGAGGCAGGTGTGGGCGCAGGTCCCGATCCGACCGGGGGTGGGCAGATCGGCGGCGGCCGGTCCAGTGTCGGGGTCGCCCCGCACCGGCGCCGGTCGCCGTTGCGGCTGCGGGACTGGCGCATGCGGACGAAGCTCGCCACCGTCCTGGTCATCCCGTCGGTGGCCTTCCTGGTGCTGGCCGGGGTGCAGACCACGACCCTGGTGGGGCGGACGACCGCGTTGAGCGACTTCGCCCAGCAGGTCGGCATCGGCCGGGAGATCAGCGCCCTGGTGGACGGGCTCCAGCAGGAACGCGACCGGACGGCGGGCGAGTTGGCCGAGCTGCGGCGGGACGGCCTGTCCTCGGACCGGGCGGCGTCGGCGCTGGCGTTGCGCCCGTTCCAGGACGCCACCGACGCCGCGGCCGGCGAGCTGCGTCGGGCCGCCGCGCCGTTGGCCGACGCCGACGCCTCCTGGCGGGTCTCCTACGGCAAGGCGCTGGAGGCGTACGACCAGGTCCGCTATATCCGCGCGGCGATCCTGCCGGCGGTGCTGAACCCCGAGACAATCCTGAGCAACTACCACCGGGCGGTCGACGCGCTGCTTGGCCTGCTGGCCGAGCCCTCGCCCGGCGAGGAGCAGCCGGAGCTGACCGACGCGGTGTTGCGCTACGTGCAGCTGGCCCGGGTCAAGGAGCTGTCGTCGCGGGTCCGCGCCCAGCTCTACGCCGCCGCCCGTGCCGGCCGGTACGACATCGACGACCAGATCACCCTGACCGACCTGCGGACCCAGCAGTTGGCCGCGCTCGGCGCGTTCCGTGTCGCCGCGACCACCGGGCAGATCCAGCTGTACGACCGCGCCTCCGTCGACCCGGGGTTCGTCGAGGCGACACGGTTGGAGGAGAAGAGCCTGGCCAGCGGCGGTGCCCGGCCGGCGGTGCTCCCCGCCGAGCAGTGGTGGGACGCCAGCGCCCACCGGCAGGAGCTGCTGCGGCAGTTGGAGACGCGGGTGCTCGACGACGCGGCGACCCGGGCCGACGAGGTCAGTGGCGAGCAGTTGCGGGCCACCCTGGCGGTGGTGAGCGGCATTCTGGTGGTGCTGGGGCTGGCCGTGCTGCTCGCCCTGTTGATCGGACGTTCCATCGCCAACTCGATCAGGCTGCTGCGCGGGCAGGCCCTGCAGATCGCGCAGGTGGAGCTGCCGCACGCCCTGGACCGGCTGCGCTCGGTGCAGGGCAACCTGCCCACGATCGAGGTGACGCCGCCGGTGGTGACCTCCCTCGACGAGCTGGGGGAGCTCGCGGAGGCGTTCGTCGCGGTGCACCGCAGCGCGGTCAGCGTCGCCGTCGAGCAGGCCGAGACGCGCCGTAGCGTGAACGCGATGTTCGTCAACCTGGCCCGACGCAGCCAGGTGCTGGTGGAACGGCAGCTGGAGCTGTTGGACGACCTGGAGCGGGAGGAGACGGACCCGGACCAGTTGGAGAACCTGTTCAAGCTCGACCACCTGGCGGCCCGCATGCGCCGCAACGACGAGAGCCTGCTGGTGCTGGCCGGCACCGAGTCGACCCGGCGGTGGAACCGGCCGGTCGGCCTCGGCGCGGTGCTCCTCGCGGCCAGTGCCGAGATCGAGCAGTATCAGCGGGTCCGCCACGACTCGGTGGCCGACGTGCACGTCATCGGGCACGCCGTGGGCGAGATGGTGCACCTGCTGGCCGAGCTGCTGGAGAACGCGACGGTCTTCTCCCGACCGGACACCCTGGTCCGGGTGAGCGTGCGGCGCGAGGGCGCCGGCGCGCTGGTGGAGATCATCGATCAGGGGATCGGGATGAGCCGGGCCGCTCTGGAGCGGGCCAACGCCGTGCTCGCCGCGCCGCCGGCCGCGGACGTGGCCGCGTCCGAGCGGATGGGGCTCTTCGTGGTCAGCCACCTCGCGGCCCGGCACGGGGTGCGGGTGCGCCTGTCCGCCGCGGACGAGGGGTTGGTCGCCCGGATCCTGGTGCCACCCGTGCTGCTGAGCCCGGCGCCCATGCCGGAGCTCGACCCGCCGGCGACTCGAATGATCACCACGGGAGGCGCCGGCACCACCCGGCGTCGACGTACCGTGCCCCGCGCGGGTCGTGCCCAGCACGGAGACCTGCCGGTGGCGGGTCGGCGTCCCGACCCGACGCCCAGCTCCGCCCGTCCGGTGCCGCTGCGTGCCGAGGACGTGCTGGCGCCGGCGGGCTCGCCGGACCCGGCCGGTGGGGGCTGGTGGTCCCGGCAGGGGCCGGCCCCTGCCTCGCCCGCGTCCACCGGGCATGTGACGCCGGAGCCGCCTGTGACGCCGGTGATCGGAGGCACCAGTGCTCGCGGACTTCCCGTCCGGGTGCCGATGGCACAGCTGTCCGCCGTCACCGAGCCTGCCCGGCCCACGGTCCCCGTCGCGCGCGAGGACCCGGACCCGGAGGCGGTCGGCGGAATGCTGTCCAGGTTGTACAGCGGCGTCCGCCGGGCGGAGGCCGAGGAGAACAGTGGGATGACCCTGCCGCAGGGCGGGGTGCACAGCGAAGGGGGACGACAGTGACGACGTTGAGCCAGGAGGCACGGGACCTGAGCTGGCTGGTCAACGCGTTCGCCGAGCGGGTGCCGGGGGTCGCCCACGCGGTGGTGGTCTCCTCCGACGGGCTCCTGGTCGCGATCTCGGCGCACCTGCCCCGTGACCATGCCGACAAGCTCGCCGCGGTGACCTCGGGGCTGATGAGCATCACGGCCGGGGCGGCGCAGATGTTCGACGGCGACGTGGTGAAGCAGACGGTGGTCGAGATGGGGCGCGGCTACTTCCTGGTCATGCAGATCCGGGACGGCTCGATTCTGGCGACCCTGGCCGGAGCCGAGGCCGACATCGGCGTGGTGGGGTACGAGATGGCCCGGCTGGCCAAGCAGGCCGGCGAGATGCTCACCCCGGCGTTGCGTGCCGAGTTGCAGCAGGCGCTGCCGCGCTGACACGACGGCCCCCGGGCGTCCGGACCGCACCTTCGGGGTGTGGTCCGGACGCACCGGTTGGCGTTCGGCTCAGAGTCCGTTGTCGCGGATGACGTCTCGGTACCAGTGGGCGCTGCGCTTGGGCACCCGGCGTTGGGTGGTGTAGTCCACGTAGACCAGCCCCCAGCGCTGCTCGTATCCCTCGGCCCACTCGAAGTTGTCCAGCAGTGACCAGACGTGGTAGCTCTCCACCGGCACGCCGTCGGCGATGGCGCGGTGCGCGGCGGTGATGTGGTCGCGCAGGAACGCGATCCGGCCGGTGTCGTCGACCACGCCGTCGGGGCCGGGCACGTCCGGACAGGGCAGCCCGTTCTCGGTGACGGTGATCGGGACCGGGCCGTAGTCGCGGGTGATCCGGGTCAGGATGTCGTACATCCCGTCGGGGTAGATCTGCTGCCAGTCGGCCTGGGAGGTGGGCCAACGCCGGGTGGTGAGGCCGTCGGCGGTCACGTAGTACGGCGTGTAGTACTGGACGGCGAGCAGGTCCACCGGGGTGGAGATGATCTCCATGTCGCCGTCGGCGATGCCCTGGGCCATCCGGCTGCCGGCGCCGAGGTCGGCGAGCACGTCCTCGGGGTAGCCGCCGCTGAGGATCGAGTCCAGGTAGAGGCGGTTCTCGTAGCCGTCGTACAACCGGGCTGCCGAGGCGGCGGCGGGGGTGTCGTCGGCCGGGTAGCAGGGGTGCAGGTTCAGCGCCGGGCCGATCCGGGCGGTGGAGCCGCTGGCGCGCAGGGCGCGTACCGCCAGCCCGTGCGCGAGTTGGAGGTGGTGGGCCACCAGGTACGCGGCGTCCGGGTCCTGGCGTCCGGGAGCGTGGTGCCCCTGGAGGTAGCCGTTCTGCACCACGGTCTTCGGTTCGTTGACGGTCAACCAGACCGGGACCTGGTCGCCCAGGCCGCGGTACACCGCCTCGGCGTAGTCGGTGAAGCGGTACGCGGTGTCCCGGTTCTCCCAGCCTCCGGCGTCCTGCAGCGACTGGGGCAGGTCCCAGTGGAAGAGGGTGACCATCGGCGCGATCCCGCGATCGTGCAGGCCGTCGATGAGGCGGCGGTAGAAGTCGAGGCCGCGCTGGTTGGGCTGGCCGGTGCCGTCGGGCTGGACGCGGGGCCAGGATACGGAGAACCGGTAGCTGTGCAGGCCCAGGTCGCGCATGAGGTCCAGATCTTCGGACCAGCGGTGGTAGTGGTCGGCGGCCACATCGCCGGTGTCGCCGTTGCGGGTCCGTCCGGGGGTGCGGCTGAAGGTGTCCCAGATCGACTCGCCTCGGCCGTCCTCCTTGGCGGCGCCCTCGATCTGGTACGCCGAGGTCGCCGCGCCCCAGCCGAAGTCGCTCGGGAAACGCAGCGTGGGAGTGCCGGGGGAGCCCGTCGGGTCGATGCCTGGCGGGGTGCCGTCGCCGGCCGAGACCGCGGCGGAGGGTGCGGCGCGGCGCGGCAGTCGCTGTCGGGGGTGCATCGACATGGGAGCTCTCCTCACGGTGCGGGCCACCCGACGGCCGGGAGCGCTCCCACGGCGGGCGCGCGACGGTCCGGCCGTCTCCTCGGGCGGCTGCCAGCCTAGATGGGCCGGACCCGCGCCGGTGGCCGGGGATGGGGGTCTGGGG